>JAZQPR010000042.1:0-9970 GCA_045628605.1 Oscillospiraceae bacterium | reverse complement strand
TTTTCTTTTCAGCTTCCTTTTCAGCCTTTTTCTTAGCAGCCTCGTCGGCTTTTTCCTGTTCTTTTTTCATTTTTTCAAGCTGAGCTTCGAGTTCTTCCTTTTCCTTTCTCAAAGCCTCGTTTTCAGCATCCTGTGCAGCCTGTTTTTCGAGAACCTCATAGGCACTTTCATTGTCTACTGCTTTGTCGTATTTGCCGGCAACAGGGGAGGCTGAAATAAGCTGTGATCTTGTATTTTCACTGCATGGTGCCATAAGGCTTTCAGGACATATGACAGCTGTTCTCTGTACTATCTGAGGAGAACCCTTTTCATCAAGGAATGATGTCAGTGCTTCACCTGTTCCGAGCTCCATGATCGCATCTTCAGTTTTAAAAGAAGGATTTGGTCTGAATGATGCAGCTGCGGCTTTAACAGATTTCTGTTCTGCAGGGGTGTATGCTCTGAGTGCATGCTGAACTCTGTTTGAGAGCTGTGCCAGAACAGAGTCAGGGATGTCAGAAGGCGACTGTGTTACAAAGAAGATACCAACACCCTTTGAACGAATAAGCTTGACAGTCTGTTCTATTGAATCTATAAGTGCACGCGGCATGTTTTTGAAAAGAAGGTGTGCTTCATCAAAGAAGAATACGAGCTTAGGTTTATCAGAATCTCCTGCTTCAGGAAGAACTTCGAATATTTCTGCAAGCATCCAGAGGAGGAAGATAGCATAAAGCTTAGGATATTTTATTACGTCCACGCTGTGAAGAACATTTATATAGCCTCTGCCGTCAGGCGCGTTTCTTATCCAGTCTCGGATATCTATGGCAGGTTCACCGAAAAATTCATCTCCGCCTTCATTTTCAATTGGAATAAGACCTCTTGTTATTGCTCCGATGCTCTGGGTTGCCATGGTGCCGTACTGAGCTGCGAAATCTGATTTGTGTTCGGATATATAGTTTATAACGGCTTTGAGATCCTTGAGATCAATGATCTCAAGTCCTTTGTCGTCTGCTATTTTAAAGATAGTCTGAAGTACGCCCTCCTGGACCTCTGTAAGGTTCAGAAGCTGTGAAAGAAGTGAAGGACCGACATCTGAAACTGTGGCACGAACCGGATGACCGCCTTTTCCGTAGATATCATAGAAAACGGTCGGATATGATTTGAAGCTGAAGGTGTCGCGGATTCCGAATTTGTCAATTCTTTTCTGCATTCCTTCGTTGTCGGCTCCAGGTTCTGCGATACCGGAAACGTCGCCCTTTACGTCGCATACAAATACCGGAACACCTGCAGCGGAAAAAGATTCTGCCATGACCTTCATGGTGATGGTTTTGCCGGTACCGCTTGCACCTGCGATAAGTCCGTGACGGTTGCACTGCGAAAGATCCATGAATACTTTTTCATTTGTGTCGCTGAGCCCCATATATATTTTGTTATTTTCGTACATTTTTTATATCCCCCTGATGATAAAATATGACCATTTGGTCAAGTAATATACTAATTTTAGCTTATTTTATCCTCAAAGTCAAGAGTAAAATGACAGCACATTTTTTTAGTTTTCTTTGATGACTAAAAGATTTAAGGATCTGAATTGTTTATTTTTCCTTATCGGATAAGGCTTTATTACTTTAATAAATGAAAGTGATAAAGTCTCACTTCGTTTAAACACATATTACGAAAACAGATTTTACGTTGCATGGAAAATGATGTAATTATGAAATTTATTGTCCGGATACAGAACGCTTTTATAAATGAAGTATGATACAAAAAAATAACTTCGTATCCGACAGTAGACATTATTGAATAATAATTTATAATAACAAGTGTAAGAGAGAGATGGAAGCAGGGCGGTACCAAACCTGAAGAATTTTCTCTTTTACAAATCCAAAACTGAAGGCGGTGAATATATGAAGAAAAGGAAGTATCGACTATTTGAGTATTACTGGTTCATTGATGATTTCTTGCGAAAAAATAAAAGAAATAAAATCGCTTATATAAATTTGAGTCGTTTGACATTCAACTGAAAGGAAACACTCTGATGAACAGAAATGATGACACAGTAAAGATCCACGACAACAACGAGAAAACAGTTTCAGCTTATCTTTGTCTTTTACTGGCTTTGACATATGCCCAGAATGTTAATACCGGTAAAAAGGTTCATAAAAAATAATGATTTTAATTACAGTTCGGCAGCAGTAATAAATCTGTGATTATCGGATGATCACTTATGAACTTACAGATAAAGATCTTTTTACAACAATCGCAGTTTTTCAAAAAAATCATGATATCAAGACTGTATGAAAACAAAAAAGAGCAGAAAATTTTTACCAAAAACCATATTATTCATTCATATACCTGATTTACTAAACGTCCTGAAATCAAATAAATCTTTTTAACACCAGAAAATTTAATATTAATGCAATAAGAATCACAGCAACAAATTTATAAATGTATTTAGTAAGACGTTCTTTTGGTTTTCGTTACAGTATAGTTCATGATAAATTTACCAACAGACTTAATACAATCCCATTATACAATTCTGTTTAAAACTCTTCCAAATCAAAAATATCAAAAAGATCCGCTTCATGTATTTTGAGGCGGATTTTTTTATTCAATCGCATTAAATGGTCAATTTAACATATACATTGTGTTAAATAGTTAATCTTTTGGTAATAATACTGTCAGAAATAAACAATGATATTACTAATTGTTTGTTTATTGTTTTATAACAATATTGCTTTTATGTGGATGATGACTATATATGAAGTATGATATTTATTCAATAAGTGAAATTATTTTTTCAGCAATTTTCTAAGTAGTATTTGTGTGGAAAACAGATTATACTATAAACATAGTCTGGTACCGGCTAAATAAAAAAATAAATAAATGGAGTGAGAATACTATGAAAAAAATATCTAAAATGGTATTGGCAGGTATTTGTGCTTTAATGTTTTCATTTGGAGCATTTGTTCCTGCAAAAGATACGACAACAACCGTAAGTGCAAAGACTGTTTATTCCGGCTCGTCATGTTCCGGATTTGTTGACATTTTTTTATACTATGACAGCAACGGATATAAGCATTATGAAAGATTATATCAGGGAAGACATTATAGTTACTGGATGACTCGCTGATAATAAATATTTTTTAATACGTTAAAAACAAGGGTGCTCAGGTTATCAAATCTGAGCGCCCTTGTTTTATTTTTTTTAGATGATATTTTCCTGCTTCGTTTCAATACTCAACCTATGAAACGCAGAGAAGTATCATGTGTAGAATCTGATCGTGAACCGGCAGCCGTTTTCTGTGTTTTCTGCAGTTATGTTTCCGTTCTGGTTTAGCATGATCTGCCTTGCAATGGCAAGACCGATGCCCACGCTGTCTTTTGAACTGTTTTTTCCTTTGTAAAAACGTTCGAAAATATGAGGGAGGTCTTCTTTTGATATTCCGGGTCCGGTATCTGAAACTACTATACTTGTACCGAGGTTGCTCTGGTTTATTTTTATATTTATTTTTCCGTTTTCAGGTGTGTGCTCGATGCAGTTTTTTACTATGTTTGAGATTACTTCCGATGTCCATGAAGCATCACAGACAAGTTCTGTTTTATCTTCATTTTGTTCTGTTATGAGTTCTGTATTTTTTAGTTCTGCCATGAGAAGCAGAGGCTCACATGCTTTGTTTATCAGTTCAAAGCAGTCGCAGTGTTCTTTTTTTAATTTTATGACAGATGCTTCAAGCTGCGACATAACAAGAAGGTTTTTTATGAGCCATGTAATCTTGTTTGTCTGTTTTTCTATATTTTCAGTAAATTCTCTTCTTTTATCCGGCGGAAGAGTATCCTGCGAAAGAAGATCGGTCATGATGGTAATGGCTGCGATCGGAGTTTTTATCTGGTGTGATATGTCTGAGAGCATGTCCGCAAGATATTTTTTCTCCTTTGAAGCATTTCCGGCACGTTCTGTAAGACATGTAACAAGTTTGTATATCTCACTTTTTAGAATTCCGATGTTTCCTTCAGAGGATTTCAGTTCAGGAAGATCAGGTGAGTTCTGCAGCTTTAAAATAAGTGATATGACGTCTTCTAGTTCTTTTTCTTTTTTTCTGTCACTGATAAATTCAACAATAAGTGTGACGAGAACAGATGCAACGATCAGAGCTGCTGCTGTTCTGATATCGCCTGAAATATAGCCGCATATTGCAGCGATAAAAGCTGTAAGTAAACTGATTATGTATTTCAAAACGATGTCCTCACTTTTCCATCCTGTAGCCTGTTCCCCTGACTGTCTGTATTATTACGTTATCATCGGTTTCACCAAGTTTTTTTCGAAGTCTTTTGATGTAGACGGTCAGAGTGTTGTCATTTACATATTCCCCTGCTTCATCCCAGATGCTGTCAAGTATTTGAGTACGTGTCAGAACAAGCCCTCTGTTGTTTACAAATGTTAAAAGGAGTTTGTATTCCATTGCTGTAAGGATAATTTCCCCGTTGTTTCTGTACAGCTTTCCAGTTTTTGTGTTAAGTCTGTTTTCACCTATCATGACAATGCCTGTATCACTGTTTGTTTTCCCTGAAGTACGTCTTAACACAGCTTTCATGCGGGCGGTAAGTTCACGGATCCTGAAGGGCTTTGCTATATAGTCATCTGCGCCTGTTTCCAGTGCACGGACCGTACTTGTTTCGTCATCGCACGCTGTGAGGAATATGACCGGAACTTCACTTGTCTTTCGGATGTGCTCGCAGATCTGAAATCCTGTTCCGTCCGGAAGCATTACATCAAGCAGACAGAAATCAATACTGTCGCTGCTGTCAATAAGCTTTAAAGCGTCACTGACGTTTTCGGCAAGAAGGACTTCGTGCCCCTCCTGCATTAAGGAATATCGGAGTCCTTCTGCGATTATGGAGTCGTCTTCGGTGATAAGTATCGTCATGATCGGTAATACCTTTCTGAATTAATATTTTTAAAATATCAAAACCCCCCTGTCTGTAAAGGCAGGGAAGTTTGTTCGTAATTTTACATGGTTTCTGAGACAATGCTTTTTATTATGTCCATATTTTTGAATTTTTTGAAGGAGTTTAGTGTAACGATGATAATAAAGAAAGTAGTTACGGTAATTGCAAGCATTATCGGAATGACAGGGAAAGGAACATCAATATGTCCGATAAGGTAATTTGTATTTTTTGAGATCAAAAGCATTATCGGGACACAGAGCACTGCTGAAATAATATAAGCAAGAACAAGTATTTTCAGAGTTTCAATTATCAGTGATTTTTCTATCTGTTTATTTGTCATGCCTACTGATTTTAAAACTGCGAAGTCTTTTTTTCGTTCCGCTACACGTCCCTGAGCAGTATTTATCATATTCATTAAACATATAACAGATACAAGAGCCACAAAGCAGCCGAGTAAAATTATAATTATTTTTCTTACCGCCTGTGGAAATGATATGTATCTATTATCTATACTTTCTTGGGTTGCAATAGCAACATACATGTCATCTGTTTCAGCGTTTTCTTTTAATTTCTGTAATGTGCTGCAGTCAGTGGATGAAAATTCAACAATGTAATAGTCATCAAAAGCACTGTGATATTCTGTTCCGTACACAGTCATGTTGATATATTTTGCAGTATCAGCAGTTGTGAAAAAGACCGGTGTATCAGATTCAGAGAGCATAATGTAGTCTGAAATGATATCATAATCAATAATTCCTGCAAGATTTACATCCAGCGTGTGATTTTCTTCTGAACAAGGATGCTCAAAGCGGATCTTTTCTCCGGCTTTTTTTTCAGTGATGTTGTCTATATTAAAATATTTAGTGTGACCGGTGGAAGTATCAAAATGTATATTATTGGTTGAAATGACAGCGTTGTTCACAGCAATTACTGAATGTTCGTCAAATAAAAGAGAAGGATCTATATTTGCTTTGTCTGCTATTTTATGAAGAACATCATCATCAGGTGTAATTATAAATGCATGTAATGATGACAGATCGTTTTTTAATATTTGGTCAGCTTCCTTTTTGTCATAGCCGGTTTCAATGCAGACTCTGTATGCATCAATGTATTCAGAGCTGAGATAATCACCGTTGATAAAAGCAGAAAAACTATTTTCATTTTTTACTTTTATAACGTCAGGATTTTTCTTCAGATCTTCAATAAAATCCGCACGACGCTTCATCTCTTCATCAGAGTTTTGGATGTTGTAATAATTAATCTCCAGATAAGCTTCATTTTTCTGAGGCAGAACAATGTTAACAGAATCGTCCTTGATATATGCATCTGATATAGCGATAGCTGAGGATGAAAGATAATATGTTCCTGTAAATACCACGATCAGAACTATTACGGAAATGCACATGCCGAATTTTTTTCTTTTTTGTCTTCCGAAATATGAATCGGCAAGCATTTTTTCTGCTCCGTTTTTTCTGAAGGCATGTCTGTTTGTCCTGTGCTTTCTGCAGCTGATGTGTTCGCTGCCCCTGATCCCTTCAACTGCGCCCTTTCTGCTTATCTTAAACGCAGGAAACAGTGCAGATGTAATTACTGTTACTATACTCATCAGTATAACAAGTGCAGCGCCTGAAGGTTTAACCACAAGACTTACAGGGATCTCTTTTATTTCAGACATCATAGATGCGTTTACTATAGAAATGATATTCGGACTCAGAAGCTTCATGCCAAGTATTACGACACCTGTTCCAAGAATAAATCCAATAGGAAGTGCTATTACAAGAAGGCTGAATATTTCATAGTATACACTGCTTCTTTTCTGTTTTGCAGTTGCACCTACAGAGGACAGCATTCCGAGATATTTGCATCTTTCTATGTATGAGAGATTGAAAAGATTGTAAATGAGAATAATGGCAGCAGCTGCTGTGATAATATAGAAAAATGTTTCTGCGAATACTGCAACGATCTGCAGTTCTTTATCCGATGCTTTACCTGCTATAGCAGTGAAGTATCTGTTTTCTTCAACGTTTTTCTTTCCTGCCAGTTCATAAAATTTATCAAAGACAGCCATAGCATTTCCGCTTGATTTTTCCCATGTAACTGATGCGTTGAAATTTGTATCAGCAGGAAGATTTTCAGGATCCAGAAATGTTATGACAGTGTATCCTGCGGAATCATCATTTTCGAAAAACGGCTTTTTTATTATTCCTACTATGGTAATATCTGCATTTTTTCCGAGCAGCTTTTTGTCTTCACGAAATTCGTCCGGAGAATCCATATAAGGGAAATCTTCTGAAATGTCTATTGTTTCACCGCCCATAAGCGTAACTTCCTGAAACGGAAATGTTGTTGTGACGCCTTTTTCATTCAGACTTGTAAGCCGGCGGCTGAAAAGTTCTCCGGTTATTTTAAAGCCTTCAGATATATCCGGATTTTCATTTACGGCAGTTTCGCTTATAACTGCCTCTTTGTCATTTTCAGGAAGTCTTCCTGAAACAAGCTCTATATTAAAAAAGTCAAAATCTTTTTCGCTGTATGCTTTTATATTAAAATAAGGTTTTGACTGATTTTTTGATTCCTTAAAATCAGCCATTCCTATATGAGCGGAAACACCAAGATCTACTATATAGTCAAGGCTTTCAAGTTCGTTTAATTTTTCTTTGGAAAGATCATACAGGTTTACTTCCCAGCGCCCCTGCTTATAAGCAAGAACATCCTCAAGATACATATATACGGTGTCTTTTCCTATGAACACACAGGTGAGGAGCATTACCATAAACATTATTCCGATAAAAGAAAAAAGAGTTCTCTTTTTGTTTTTCATCATATATCGGCGTGTGACTGCATGAACAATATTTTTTTTCATGTTCATTCACCTCCGAGTATACGGATGCGTTCATCCTTGACGATATGTCCGTCTTCGATATAGATCAGTCTGTCAGCCTGAAGTGCGATGCTTTCATCATGAGTGATGAGAATAATTGTCTGTTTCTGTTCGCGGTTTGATTTTTTCAGAAGTTCAACTATCTCAGCACCGTTTTTTCTGTCAAGGTTTCCTGTAGGTTCGTCAGCAAGTACAATTGCAGGACGGTTAAAGATCGCTCTGCCTACGGACACTCTCTGCTGCTGTCCGCCTGAAAGTTCTGAAGGAAGATGAGTTCTTCTGTCGGAAAGTCCCATCTGTTCAACTACAGTGTCAAGTCTTTCCTTATCCATCGGCATTCCGTCAAGGAGATGGGGAAGCGTGATGTTTTCATCTACGTTTAAAACAGGGAGGAGGTTATAGAACTGATATACTATACCAACCTGTCTTCTTCTGAATATTGCCAGATTGTCCTCTGAAAGTGAATGAATTTCCGTTCCGCTTATAGTGACTTTTCCGGATGTCGGCTTGTCAACTCCGCCGAGAATATGAAGAAGCGTTGATTTTCCGCTTCCTGACGGACCTATAACAGCGACAAATTCGCCCTGTTCAACACTGAATGACACGTCATCAAGTACCTTTAAACTGTTTTCACCTTTTCCGTATACTTTTGTTATGTGTTCGCATTTTAATATTTCCATATTTAACTCTCCGATCGTTTTTTATCAGGTGTCATGCTGATTTTCATGATTTTATTATAGAACACCGTTATTACATCAAGGTGAATTTGAAAGTGACATTTTTGTCACTTAAAATATGTTTGAATATTTGTATATGTATCTTAATATCAGACTATTATATTATACAACTTTTTGGGGATGAAATCTATAGTGGCTGTGAATTGTCAGCGGATGAATAGTGTTCAAAGTTTATAAATGATCCTGAAGATATATGATAGCATAAAAAAATGCACAGCCAATGATTTCATTGACGGTGCATTTTGAATATTAATTAAGAATTATTCTTTACAAAGATACAGCCGATCCCGGATATATGTCCGGGACAGGCTACTTTATATACAATAATCACAATATATAAAATTATCTCCGACTTTTAACGCTCCTCCATCAAATGACAACGGTGAATCAGGACACAAGATCTGACCTGTTACTGTGCACATATTTACAAATTCTATTTTCGGCCCGTCAGTTCCGGTACCGTTTGATGCACTGCATATATATAAATCAGGAACCATATTCAATGATGCTTCCTCTTCATCAGTATAGAATTTCTTCAGATTCTCTTCTTCAAGACGGTATGTTATTCCCTGACAAACCGATGATTCATAATACTTTTTTGTCATGATTACAGAATTCATTAATCTTAAACTGTTTCTGTAACTTTCACTTTCAATATTAATTTTCGCTATTTTGTTTATATTATTGATATAATCATTTCGATAATTGATGTCATCTGATGAAGTAAAATTATCTCCCTGTGGAAGATAGAAAAATACTTTTCTTCCATTTTCATCATTTACTATTATTTTACAATAATCAAAAGAAACATCGATCAAATTTATCCACACTTCATCATTATCATTCTCAGGCTCAATATAAAATATTATATTTGAAAATTTACCTGTCAAAGTACAGCTCTTTGAAATTCTATATATATTATTCAGCATAGGTGAACATGAAGCTCCGCTGCTTAATGAACCGTATTCAAAACTTTCGTTTATTTCATCGCCATCCTGTCTGATAATTATGCCGTTTTTTGAAACATCAAGTCCGGAAGTATTATATTTCCATTCCGTCTGTTCTGTTTTCTCTGATACCGGTTCTTCATCATCTCCTAAAAAATGTTTTTTCATCATGACAAAATCAAGAATATTTATTATTCCGTCTTTACTCAGATCTGCATTTTCCAGATTCAATCCGGTATCATCACCTGTAAGAAGATAATACTGAAATGCTGCAAAGTCTGATGCTGAAAGTACTCCGTCTGAATTAACATCACCGATAATAGTGTCTTCAACAGTTTCTTCTTCAACAATTTCTTCTTCAGTAATTTCTTCTTCAGTAATTTCTTCTTCAGTAATTTCTTCTTCAGTAATTTCTTCTTCAGTAATTTCTTCTTCAGTAATTTCTTCTTCTATAATTTCTTCTTCTATAATTTCTTCTT
>JAZQPR010000041.1:0-15707 GCA_045628605.1 Oscillospiraceae bacterium | reverse complement strand
TTATACAATTCATCTGTACTTATAGTGTTGTTAAAGTATTTAACCATATTTTCGTTTATAACATTACGAATATCTACACTCCATACTGATTTGGTATTTATTGACGTTAGCAAATCATAAAAATCCTTAAGGTCACTTTTTTGAGGTATCCCAATGTCAATTTCTTTATTGTCAAAAAATACTTTTCCATCCTTTTCGCCAATTACTTTACCATTGGAATCAACAACATCTTTCGACACTGCTGCTTCAAACAAATCATTAAAAGCATTTTTAAATACAGGAAAGCTATAATTACTCATAGTTGTTTTTTGAATATCATCCTTAAAAAAGAACCTGATAATGTCCCATGCTTCCTGCTGTTTTTCAGAAATTGAAAATACTGAAATAACAAAAGATGAACTAATATTGACTGTATTTTTTTCGTTCACAGAATCCAGAACACATATTTTATCGCCAAAAATTGCTTTTTCATAATAATAATATTCATCAAATGTCATAATATCATTTCTGCAGCATACTACTTTATCTTCTCTATATAATCTTTCGTTGTCATAATCAGGTCGATTATTTTTTTCGATTTCTGCTAATAATTTGCATTTTTCAAACAATGACTTATACCATTCTTCATCAAGATGATTATTTTGAATCATATCAAACTCGATCATTTGCGAAATCATCTGCTGATAGAACGAATCAGAATGATTCCCCAGAAGATTTGTTTCATTCTCTATACATTCATCAAGTAACTTCAGTATGTTTGCTTTATTCCAATCGTTTTCATCTATATTTTTTTGTTTGGCTAATTTTACTCCGGTCAGATAAAAATTAGGATACAACGAATATATTTTTCCATCATCGTCTATAGATTCATAAATATTAGGCAACAATTTTTCTTTTATTTCATCAAATCCTTCGAATTTTTTTAAATCACTAAACATACCTTTATTACTATATTGAGAAACATCAAAATCCGGAGCAGAAATTAATATGTCACAATTCTTTCCGGAAACAATATCTGTTTTAATTTTAGTCAGACCGTCAGAGCCGTACTCTTCTTCATAATCTAAATAATTAACCTTTATATCAGGATTTTCTTCTCTGAACATGTTAATATAAGTATTAATTTCCTGACTATCTCCATAACTTATTATTTTTAATGCATCGGATTGTTTTTTTTCACATGAAGATACTGCTATCATCAGCAAAATTAAAAATAAAACCAATAATTTACTATTTTTCATAATAATTAACCTTTACTTAATAATATATTTAATTTGTGATTTCTTCACAGCTCCGAATTCCCTGCTGTCAGTACTTGCTAATCGATTATCTCCAAGTACATAATACTCGTTTTCTTTAATTACAATTTCTGTGTCATTTGTATAACATTTAGTTCTTACCAATTTACATCCGTTTACATAAAGCTCATTATTTTTTATAGATACTACATCACCCGGCTGTGCAACAACCCTTTTTATTATATTTTCATCATCGCTAATTGAAAAAACAACAATATCATCTTTTTCTATTTCTCTTATTTTACGTGAAGCCAAAATAAACTGTTTATCTTTATATGTTGGTTCCATCGAATGACCATTTACAATCACAATTTTAAAATTGACAGTAAAAACACAAAACAAAACGAGCAGTAAAAATAATACAACACCTTTTTTTATAACATAACTTTTACTGAAGCGCATTTTCTCACTTCCTCATCATGGGAAACAAGAATAATCGTTTTCCCTTCGTTATTCAACTGCTTTAATAACTCAATAACCTTATCTCTGTTTCCTGCATCAAGGCTCCCTGTTGGTTCATCAGCTAAAATTAATGAAGATGATCTGAGAAAAATTCTTGCTAAAGATACTCTCTGCTGTTCTCCTCCGCTTAGCTGATAAATCTTTTTTTCAAGATACTCCTCTCCAAGTCCTACCTTTTTCAAAGCTGAAATGAAATCTTCTTTTGTTGTTTTTTTCTTATAAAAACAACTTAGTTCCAAATTATATTTTACAGTATTATCTTCCACCAGACCACTGTTCTGAAACAGATATGATACATCATTTTGTAATAATTTCCTTCCTTTTTTTTCATCAAAAAAAGGATTTTTTATGTTTTTTATATAAATATCTCCTGAATCAGGATGATCAAGCATTCCGATAATATTTAACAGTGTAGTCTTTCCTTTTCCGCTCTCACCAAAAATACAAATAAAATCTCCACTTTGAACTTCCATGGAAAAATTATCAAGAATCACCTTGTTACCAAATTTCTTATTTATTTTATCCAGCTTTACTTCTGTCATTTTTAAGCTCCTTTCACGATATCAATTATATTTTTGTGCATTTGTTTTTTGGATATCAGATAAAACCAAAGACATTCTGCAGCTACTAATACAACAGAACAAATAACACTGTATATATATACTTTTTTCCAAACATAATAAGATACTAAAACGGAGAGCGGAATGACTGCAGCATTAAGTACCAGACGTTTCAAAAAGACATCAAAAAAGCATAAGCCCTGCATCATTTTACATGCAATTTGTTTCTGATTATTTAATATATATAAATTGCAGGAATATACAATCATAACTAAAAGCATACAAATACAAAACAACGATATAGTACACCAGATTTTCAAATATTGTTTATCTATGCTTATCGATTCTTCGTAATCACTTGAAACTGATGGTGTTTTTAGAATTAATCTATCAAGTTTATTTGTTTTTAGTAAAGGAAGAATTTCATTATAAGCATCCTGATCACCGTTTGATTCAAACATAATACGATTTGAAAAATATGAAGGCAAACACGTTACAAGACTCACATTACTTTTGGAATTCATGATTTCGATAACTACATCACTGAATACTCCGTTTACATCTCTGTCTCTGTTTATATCAAAAGAATAGAGTTTACTTTTTTCAGGATTGTATTCTAAATATAAAATATCATTTTCATTCACTTTATTGTGATTTTTTTCGAATTCTGTTAAACTTTCCAGAGCTGATGAATAATCAACTTTATAGTTATCTCCAGGAAGAAGAAATACTAATTTATCATCAGGGATATCATCTGAAACTATTTTATTTCCTTTTAAATCAAATACATCACATATATCGATAAAATGATCGTTTACATAAATCCACGGTTTCCCGTTATAATAATTGCCACCGAATTCTCTGCCTGAACTTGAAAACAGAATACAATTATTGTTATCATATAAACTGTTGTATAAACTTAGATACTTTTCAGCACATTCTTTTGAATTATCATCCGGATTTTCATATAAAGCATATACTTTCGTCAAGTAGTAATTTTCTGCTTTTTTACTGATTGTTTTTAACATTTTATAATCTTTGCTGATTTCTATTACCTTACTGATTGACATTGACAATGTTACAAGGACAACAATAAAAAGCACAGTTCTTACAAAAAATGTGAATGCTGAAAGAATACTGTATTGCTTTTTTCCTTTAAGCTGTTTTATTCCACTTAAAGAAACGCTGATATAAAATGAAATTGCAAATGCAGCCAATAAAGCAGCAAAAAATATTATAATACCAAAAAAGGTTTTGGAAACAAACAAAATTGAAGATTGTACTCCGAATATTATTCCAACAGCTGCTGTAAAAATTAAATATATAATTACTATACTTATTGTTAATTTAATTATTATATTTTTCAGTTCTAAAAAAATAATAGCAGATTTAGCAATTCCTAATGACCTTTTTACTGAAAAATCCTTTTGAAGCCAGATTGCATAATATATTATTGAAAATGAAAAAAAGCCTAATACTATTGAAAAAATTAAAAAGATAATTGTATAGTCAGTTAGTGCAACTCCGCTGTCTTCCTTTTGGCAAGAAATGTTATTATCACAAAATGCTTTTACCATATCATCATATTTATCATTTTCAATGAAAACATCAAAATATGACAGATCGTTTTCTGTAACATGTTCTATATTTTTTATCGTAATATAATGTTTTGATAAATTGAAATTATATATTTTTCTTGAATTATCAGTATCTTTTTCTGACAGTGCATCATCACCGTAAACAAATATCGAATTGTTTTCACATGGCAATTTAAAAAAATTTTCATTTATATTAGTTTTATAAAAAACGTATTCCATTTTATCATCTTTCAGATCTCTGAAGAGAATCATAATATCCGTTTTATTTTCTTCAGCAATTTTATTCAGAGAAGATACGATATCTTTGTAATTTGTATCTTCATCTATGTTTATAATAATATCTGTTTTATTTTCCAATATGCAGCTTAAAGTATTAGTTGAATAATTAATTAACTGAAAACTCAAGAAAAATACAACACTTAAAATAAATATTACAATAATAAATTTTCTTTTTTTCATTTTTCACTCCGAATATATTATAAATTATTAATAACTTATCATTACTTTTGCTATGCATTTTTTGTACAGCGGAAACAGAACATTTGCAAGAACGATAACAATAATTTTCGCATATCCTTTTACGAAGATAATCAGCAATACTGCAATGATCCAGAATATAAGCTGTAAGACAACGTTCAAAATTTCTTTTCGTACTATTTTTTTATCCGGATCAGGATTATTATGTGGTGCTGATTCAATGAATTCTGCAGCACCCTCAGGTCCTTCTGCACTTCTGAAATCTTTGCTGCACAGCATAGCCTTTTCTGAATATGTTTTATCATTCAGAATCATCTCAACTGCTTTTATAACAGAAGCCGGCGAATCATCATTTAATTTCACAGCAGCACCCATTTCAACAGCTCGTCTCTCAACTGCTCTCTGTTCGTTTGTCTGCGGAAATGTAATTATTGGAGTGCCCATATACAGAGCTTCGCTGACACTGTTCATTCCGCAGTGTGTGATAAACACATTTGCTTTTGAAAGTATCTCAAGCTGATTTACAGAATGATAAAAAGTGATATTTTCAGCCTGTCCGTTCAGCTTATCAATATCAGTTTGTTTTCCCGCAGATACTATTACATCATAGGGTTTGTTTTTCAGTGCTTCAATACAGTTCTGATAAAACTGAGGTCTTTCATTGACAACTGTTCCTAATGAAATATAAACAAGCGGTCTTTGATTGTTCTTTGAAGGCTGAGCTTCAGAAAAAACAGAAGGTCCGACAAATGCATAATGTTCTGAAAATGTATCGGAGCACGGCTGATATTTCTTTGTAGCGTAAACAATAGAATCTGTATAGTTATCACTGGTTACCAAAGGCATGACACTTTTTTCGTGATAACCATATTTCTCAAGCTTTTTAAGTTCGGCTTTTACCTTTTTGCTGCCGCCGATCAAATCCTTTATTTCAGCAAAACTCGACTTCATGTATGACGATGAAAACTTGTTAAAAGCAAAAGTTGTAGTAGATACAACCAGTGGAATGCTGTGTTTTCTTGAGGTAAGCTTACCCCAGAAACAAGCTGAATCAGATACGATCACATCAGGTTTGAATTCTTCTATCTGCTCCGAAATATATGCATCCATATTTGCAGTTGTGCGGATCGCATTTATTGTCATTGCAGTAACTGAGGAGGATTTTAACTGTTTTTCTTCCTCCGCAGTCAGTTCGGGAAGAAATCTGTCACAGTTATAGAACTCCGCTCCTGTTTTCACGATTTTTTCTTCAAACTCACTGAAAGAATAGTATCTGACCATATTTCCACGTTCAATAAGTGCCTTCACAACAGGCAGAGTCGGATTATGATGGCCATGTGCAGGGATACAGAAAAACATTATCCTTTTCATTTTTTTTCACCACCATTTTCAAAAAATATACTCATCCATTCTGCAAATGCTGATTTTGGCGGAATAGCGATTCCCTGTTTTTCATCTCCAAATACGATCAATGTATCTCCGGGCTTAATACCAAATATATCACGCGCCTGTTTTGGAATAACGATCTGCCCTTTTTCGCCAACTGTTACTGTCCATGCGTATTTGCCTTCCGGTCCGTTCATATTTACATCTCCTTCCTAAGTTGTAAAGGTATGATTTGTATAACTTGTTATACTAATCATATCATAAATACTTTTACTTGTCAAGAGAATATATATTTCATCCATTCAAAAAACCTATATTATTTTAGTAACATTCCCCTTTTTAAACCGATTTTCACACCACACCTTTTTTTAAATCCCCAATTTATCACACAAAAATCTCATTTTGCTGTTTTTATTCTTGACTTTCATACTATTGAATATTATAATAAAACCGTAAAAATTACCACTCATACTTGAAAGGAGTCCTCTTTTACATGAATTTTAAAAAAGTAACAACAGCAATTTTACTTGCAGCTGCACTCACAGCTACACCATGCGTGTCTGATTTCGCAAACTTTTCCGGCAATTGCGGCATTACTGTAAGCGCTGCAAGCGCTGCAACAACTTATAATGGCGTAAGATACACCATTACAACATCCGGCTCTACCCAGTACGCAACAGTCAGTGACACAAGCTGCACGATAAAAGATGTTACTATTCCTCCAACTATTACCTATAATGGTAAAAAGGTACCTGTTACCACATTCCAGTCAATCGGCAGTAATGTCAGCACAATTAAATTTGACTGCTCCAGCATCACTATTCAGGCATATGCTTTACAGGGCAACAGAGGTATAACTTCAATTACTTTTTCCGGCGCTTGTAATAATATCTCAATTAAAGAGGAAGGATGCGCAGGAATGCCAAATTTGAAATATGTTGGCTTTGAAAATTCAACTGCAACAGTTCAACTTGGAAATTATGCATTCGGCAATTCAGTAGTAAAGACCCTTAAAATGCCTCGTACACTTAAACTCAGCACTATTCCTGTTGGCTGTTTCCAGTACTGTAATTTAACGGGCTCAAATCTTCAGATCCCTGATGCTGTAAAAAGAATCGAAAAAAATGCTTTCTGCCATACAAGCTTCGCATCAGAAATCCTTCTGGGACAAAATATTTCTTATGTAGATCCGACTGCCTTTACTTATGCAGGCGGAAATCTTTCAAAATTTACAGTTGACAGCCGCTGCAAAGTTGTAAAGGCTGTAAACAGTGCTCTGTATTCAGCAGACGGAACAATACTCTACTGTTATCCGCCAAAGAAAACCGCATCCGACTTTGTATGCAGTGCTACTATAATACCTGACGGTGCAATTTGCAATAACTATTCTCTCAGAGTTCTTGATATAAGCAAATACACTCGCCGCAGCGGAGATATATCAGATTTCTCAGGACTTTCAAATCTTGAACGTCTGGTAGTTTCAAGCTCAGAATGGAATAATTCAAATTTAATGTCACGTTTTAACACCCTGTTCCGTGGAACAAGACTCCACAATGTAAACGGCGTTGAAATGGTTGTCGTTCCTTCAAATGCTGAGCCTTATTTCCACAGCAAATTCAAATCATACATTCTTAATCATTTTGAAGAATTCCAGTATTCCTACTTTATGGAACAGTATAATGATATAATGTCTTCATATGTTGTAAATAAAGTTGTAAACTATCAGATGACTGATCTTGAAAAAGCAGTTAAACTACAGAAATGGATCATGGATCGCGTTATTTATGACAGCGATTTACAGACAGAATTAAATACTTCCAATAAAAATCAGCAGGCTTCCTCTGTTTTCCTGTATGAAAAAAATGGTCAGCGCATGGCTGTATGTATCGGATATGCATCATGCTACACTATGCTGCTTAGAAAAGCAGGTATTGAAGCTTACACTGCAGGCGGTGCAGACAAGGGACAAAGTATAGTAGGTCATGCATGGAATATGGTGAAGATAGGCGGCAAATGGTATCAGGCTGACACCTGCTGGGATGATATAAAATACGATGGTTCAAAACAAGACCGTGACTTTGGCAATTATTATAATTATTTCATGTGTACTGATAGTATTTACAGTAAAGACGGACATCAGCAATACGGCTGGAACAATTTAGAAGACTTTTTCAGTTCTCTTCCTTCTGCATATACTGATAATACAAAATTAGGCGATGCAGATCAGTCAGGTAAATATGATTCCAATGACCTTACTGCAATAAATAATCTTATCGGTAAAACAGTAACCAATGACCAGAAACTCATCAATGCCGACATGAACATGGACGGAAAAATTACATCTGCTGACTACAATCTGATGAAAAATTTTCTTAACAGCGGAAAAGCAAACATTATGAGTCCGAAAAAATGGGTTATGAAGAGTTTTGAATAATTTTCTCATATCAAAAAAAGATATAGGATAACATCTCATCTGTCAGTCAGACAGTGAAAAATACGATATTTTTTAATGCAGCATTTACTGAAACGTAAGTGCTGCATTTTCGTTAAACAAAAAGAACCCCTTCTGCCTTATGTGACAGAAGGGGTTCCTGCGTATATAACTGAAATCTGGTTATTTATTAGGATGTGATGAAGCTTTCTTTTACAAGAAATTCAGGAGTTCCGTGGTATAAAATGACATAATAGCTTTCACTAAGAAAACCTGCTGATTCAATATTACTGCTCTGAATTTCTAATCGGTTTTATTTTCTGATATGTTCAATACATCCGGAATTAAGTCTATGATCTTTGATTTTATTTTATCATTTAAGTACGAATTATTTAGTTTGGTCTTGCTGTATTGAAGATAAGTATCCATAGTTTCATTTACAAGATAAGCTGTAAAAAAACGTTCCCAGCTCATATATTCAGAACTTTTAATATAGTTCTCCGGAAAATCCAGCATGTTTTCTGTTTTGGAATTTCTGAATATTTCTGACTTTAGAATAAGCCATTCAAATGATTCAGGAAGGAAAACAGCACTGTCTGATGATGAATTTATTCTTTTCATTACTCTGTCCATTTCGGGTCCAAATGCTGCCCCATCGGCTATAACAAGATTACTTTCATTTTTAAGTTCCTTTAAAAGTTTAAAAATATTTGACTTTCCACGGGCACTTATGACTTTACAGGAATTATCTTTTAAAACTGCTGAAAAAAATTCATATCCTGAATTTGAATCTTCAACTATTACATTATCAGGATGCATTTTTTCAGAACGACTAATGTCACCGTAAATTCTGTAAAACTCATGATAACTTCGCCTTAGAACTCCGTATTTTCCGGAAGAGTGTATTCCATACACTTCTGTTACGCTGTAAGGTAAATTCGGGAGACTTTCTCTTGTTACTATTACAAAGTAATTATCCGATTTTCTTACAGCTTCGGAAAATTCATCAGTCATAACAAACGGATTTCCTTCGTCAATAAATATAATACAGTTGTGCATGCTTTGCAAAATAACATGCCAGTTTTTTCCTTCCAGTACTGTACACTCTTTATCACAGTTAAGCTCTATTCCACTGGATCTGCCATTTTCATAAAATTCTCGTATCATTTCTATAAGTGTAGTTTTTCCAGTTGCACTGTCACCTTTTATAATAGTGATATTTCTTCGAATTTCAAACTGATAACAAAGATTATTATTTTTTACTGTTACAGTATATTTTCCTTTCAAATTTGAGCCTCCTATATTAATTCTCCCGCTTCATCAACATATTCATCCATATTATGAACAATTTTTCCGGTATTCATTATCTCTATATTAAAATATTTGTTTCCAAAATCCATAAGGTGACGAAGATTAATTATTACATCTTCAGAATCTCCAATTTTAAGCAGCCATTTAGCACAGTTATCACCGCATGTAGACGCATTGAAAATATGGCTTCGGTCATTATTAATAAGAATAAGTGTTTTAACTCCCCCGGACAATTCTCTTGGAGAAATAGCACCGAGTACCGGGCTTTCTATTAAATGTGGTCCTTTAACTTCAGATTTGTCAATATCTCTAATCATTTCAACAGACAGATTATCTGTAATCCATTCATCAAGATAAGTATTTTTAAAAAATACAGCTGTGTTAAAGATTGCTTCATCACAGTTTCCAAAAATTACTTTCAGCATTTTTATCACCTTACTTTTAGTTTACCTTTTTAAGAATCATTCACGCTAATTCGGAATAACTCAAAAACACTTGAATCAGTTATTTTACTCCGACAACATATTTGATACGATAATCTTCAAAATACAATAACATTTTATCATATTTTCCATTATGTTTCAAGGCACAACAAAAGGCATTGCTGTATTTTTGTTCAAAGCTCTGCGTTGTTATAAAGTCATCAGGAAAAATTATCGGGGTAAGAAACTGAAATCTGATTATTTTTCAGAAGTTCCATGATCTCCTCTATATCCGGCATAACTTTCAAAGCACCTTTTCTCGTTGTTATTATAGCGGCACCCGCATTTGCAAACTGAAGAATTTCGGTAAGCTTCCGGTCGTCAAGTAAAGAAAGATCCATATCTGAGATATAACTCAGGGCACAGCCGAAAAACGTATCTCCGGCTCCTGTGTTTTCTATGGATTCAACCTTGAAACCGGGAGCTTTTGCTTTTGCATTTCTTGTATAAGCAAAACTTCCGTCACTTCCGGCTGTTATGAAGATAAGCTTAATATCAGGATTCTTTTCAAACAGCTCCCCTGCTGCCCTGTCAAAGCCGCTGTGCCCGAGTACAAATTCAACTTCATTGTCAGATATCTTCAGAATATTGCATTTTGAAAGCCCGTATTCTATTTCTGCTTTTGCATCTTCAAGGTTCTTCCACAAACGCTCGCGAAGATTAGGATCAAATGAAATTACCGCTCCGCTGCTCTTTGCCGTCTCAATAGCAAATCTTGTTGCTTCCCGCACTCCTTCGTGTGTGGAAGAAAGTGTTCCGAAATGAAAAATCTTCGATTTTTCTATTATTTCGGTTTGTACCTCATCTTTTGAAAGCATCATGTCCGCTCCGGGATTTCTTACAAAACTGAATTCTCTTTCTCCACCCTCAAGCGTATGAACAAAAGCAAGTGTTGTCGGAACTTCATCATCAAATACAAGACCATCCGTCATAATTCCTGCTTCCTTTACCGCAGCTGACAGCTGTTTTCCAAACATATCATTTCCGACTTTTCCTATAAACGCAGTCTTCTTTCCAAGCTTTGAAAGCAAAGCTAAAACATTGCACGGTGCACCGCCCGGATTTGCTTCAAAAACAGGATTACCCTGTGAACTGACTCCATTTTCAGTAAAATCAATAAGCAGCTCACCGAGCGCTGTTACATCAATATATTTTTCCATACTGTACTTCCTTCTGAAATTCATTTTTATCATTCATAAAAAATAAGTTAACTCAGACTTCACACATCAAAATTAACAGTTCAACTATTCATTATCCACAGCAACAAAACCCATTCTCAAAAAAACAGCATTCGTTAAACCATCCCGGAAAGATAGCGCATTATCCACAGGGACCAAACCCATTCTCCACCAAAACTCATTCGCATAACCTATGAGGAAAAGCCGGCAAAAAGGAAAGTCAAAGGAAGGGAGAGCTCGAGAGGGGAACCCATAAGGAGGGGAAAATGCCGGCTTTTTGCGATTTTTTTCTTTTCCCCTCCTTCCGGGTTCCTCTCTCGAATTCCTTAACATAACAGCTTATTAACACAGTTGTCTTTGCAGATCTTACTATTATATTATTAGGATACACATTGATTTTTTATGTCCGAAGTTTGAATAATATAATCAAACCTCCCCTTAATCAATCCCTTGGCGCAGTAGTATTGCCCCCTTTGAAAAGCCGACCAAAGGAAGTGCAGAGCGAAGCGGAGCTGGCGTCAGCGAAGCTAACTGGGGAATGAAAATCCTGTAACAAAATAAAACCCGGAAAGGATCACCATTATGATAAAAGGATTACATCATATTTCACTAAAATGCAGCAAAGGAGAACAGTACAGAAAAGTCGTACATTTCTATTCAGATATCCTTAAACTAAAAATAAAAGGAACATGGGGAGAAGACAGAGAAAATCCCGACGGCATCATGTTCGACACCGGAAACGGTATAATTGAAGTATTTTCAAATAAAGAAGACGAACCCGAATACGGTATCATCCGTCATTTTGCTCTTGAGACGGACAATGTTGATGAGGTTGCAGAGAAGGTAAAAGCAGCAGGTTATGAAGTGTTTGTCGAACCAAAGGATATAAGCATCCCAATGGAAAATAAATTAAATGCAAGGATAGCATTCTGCTTCGGTCCGCTCAGCGAGCAGATTGAATTCTTTCAGATATGTTAGTTAAAACACCTCGTCTCACGATACGCCCCATAACCTGGGACGACACCTTCTCGATCCATGAATACGCCTCAGACAAGAGCATAACGATGATGCTGTTTCTCCCGAACGAAACCATAACAGAAACAGAAAACTTTGTAAATTACGCAGTAAACGAATGGAACAAACCCGACCCCGATGACCGTGAATTTGTAATAGTATTTCAGAATAAAATAATCGGCGGAATAAATCTTGAAAAAACTGATCCGACCGGCAAATACGAAATAGGGTGGACCATTCATCCTGACTACAGAAATAAAGGCTTTGCCACGGAAGCAGCAAAAGCCCTATTAAAATATGCATTTGAAAATTTATCAGCCCAAAGCATAACCGCTCATTGCGATTCTGAAAATAAAGCATCAGAATCAGTAATGAAAAAAATCGGCATGGATCTTATCAGTGCAGCAGGTACTCGCATATATCCTAAGACAGGGAAAGTATCGGGTGAACTGATGTATACAATTGAATCTTAATTATTTCAAGTTCGTTCGGTCCTTCGCACATAATTAAATACTTCACTTTTTTAAACCTCGTTTAAGCTCTTTTTTCAGATTCATCAACGCATTGTAATTTACAGCTGTATTAAATGTATTATTATAGAAATGTTTGCTTTTTAAGCTGTCGGACCTTAGATTGTAGTGTTCATACATATTTTCAGTATATACACGCTCATCTGATTTTGTAATCCAGATGTTGTCTTGTCTTCTGAAAAGATCAAGTAATTCACAATAATGGGTTGAAAAAATTAAAGAGGCGTGATTTTTATTGATGTCAGGATCTTTATAAAGAGAAATCATGTTTTCAACCAGAGTATTATGAAAATGATTTTCTATTTCATCTATTATTAAATCAACACCCAAATAAAGAGATATTATCATACTCGTATATACTGAAATGCCTTTAATTGTACCGCTTGAAAGGAAATACATTAATTCTTTATCTGACATTTGCATTTTATTATTTTTATATGTCAATTCATAATGATGATCATCAATTTTCTCTAAGTCATTAATATTATTGTCAAATATAGATAAGACAATTCTGAACAAATCATTTGATAAATATGATGAATTAAAAATATTCAGAGCGTACAAAATAGTATTTTCTTCTAATGCCATATCTTGATAGCCGTCAAAAGATATGGCATACATTTTTCTTTTCTTTAGTACGAAAAAAAGATAAGATATATCATCCGGAAGTTCCCCACCAAGTTTTAGTTTTTCACAGTGTTCAAAATCAAATATATTTTTTATATTTGTTTGTGTGTATTTTTTTCTTACTATCATCTGATCAGTAAAAATCGTTTTGATTTCAACTCCGGATTCGGTATCATCTTTTAAAGTCGTTGTATAATTATATACGTATCCTTCATGATAAAAAGTGATATCTAATTCTGTGTTATCATAAGAAATATTATTATTTGATATTCTGAAATTTTCTAATATACCGTAACAGCAAATCAGCAAGCTTATAGCTGTACTTTTACCGGAAGCATTTTTTCCTATAATGGCAACAGTATTGAATGTATAAAGATTAGGTGCTATTTCCTGCAGTTCATAAGTTTTGTCTTCCTCTGTCTTTTTGGATTTAGCAACAAAGTCTATAGTGAAGTCATCTTTGCAGTTTTTAAAATTTCTGCTTTTTATTCGAAGTAATTTCATATAAACACCTCCATTCTTATTTTACTATGTCTTATTAACAATGTCAATATATTCGTTTTAAATTTGTTTTTTTGTTAGATATAGAATGATTTGGATTAATTTAATCGAAAAATATGTTCTAATCAAATTGCTGAAATCGGTAATAAAAAAATCGATATGGATCTGATCAACTTAATAGGTACTCTTCAAAGCTCTGCTTTTAACAAGCTGATGCGATTCGCAGAATCGTTGCTTACGGATGCGGGGGATACCCTCTGTGTAGTTAAAAAAAACAAGGAACCCGTAGACTGAGATTTGGGTTCCTTGTTTTTTTATTTCTTTAATATATAGTATTTAAAAATTTATTGTTAGAATATTTAATTCTTCATTCTTTACGTATGAGATATTGCATCCGTTGCTAAAACAGGATACATTTGAGATATTGGATGCATCAAAGAGATCACCGGAACATTTCTCCAACTCTTCTCCTGAAGAAAACATAAAGCTGACGGAACTATCATTTGAATGTTCATTTATTACTTTTTCAATTTCGTCAAATGAATATTTTTCAAAATATAAATTGTTTTTTACATAGTAGTTTTCTTTCATTGATTTGCATTCAGGGACAAACTGACCGTTGTTATCCGGAATTCTTCCCTTCAGAAAGAGTTCATCATTTAAGAGAAAGTAATAGTAATCGGTATTGTTTTTATCGTTATCGTCCCATGTTACATCCAGCCAGTAATATTCATCATTGATTTTAACATAATTCCATGCATGACCATCATTATCGGTTTCTCCTGTTACTACGCCGGACTCAACACCGAGTCTTTCGGCAAGGAGCTTAAAGGAAGATGCGTAACTGTTGCAGATAGCTCTGCCGTTGACCAGGCATTCGTACGGGGTTGAAACTGTGTTTTTTAGCTTTTCATCTTCAAGCGCCTTTTTTTCATAATAAGTGTTGTCAGTGAGATAGTCATGAATATACTTTACTTTTTCATATGTGCTCCACATAGGATCTACATTTTCTATAATGCTGTCAACTTTGTCCTCAAATTTTTTTATTGTTTCATCCAGATCAACATTTTTAAATTCTTCTCGGATATTAAAAGTTAAGTCAAGTATACCGCCGGGATTCATGTAACATGATTGAACAGATTTATCGTACCAGAAAAATTCAGTATGTTCAGATAAATAATCCGATGTCATAGAATATATTTCATCTTGTTGATCGTCAGATAATCCGGTAAATCTGCATTCTGTTTCGTGACTGTTCAGATGATTATATAATGTTTCATAAAATAATTCGGTGTCAATTGTATCGTCAGGTGAAAATAAATTTACTCCGCTGTCATCACTGTTGATCTGATCGGTTTCACTGGTGTCGCATTCGATTATGGTGTAATCAGTATAAGCATAATCATCGGAATCATCTGATTTTTTAATTGTAAAGCCTGAATCATCGAAGCTTATCTTGCATCCTGAGCAGGCTGTCATTGCTGCAAGTAATACAGCTGCAGCGGCTGTTTTTTGTTTAATTTTTTTCATTTGTTTGACTCCTTTAAGTTTGTAAAAACTTTTTATCTTTTTTATTATATTTTATCATAAGTTTTTATTAAAAACAAGTAAAAAAATGAGACGAAGCTTAAAAAGTCGTGTAAGTGAAATTTTAAGGAAACACTGATTAAGTCTGGCGTACAGAATGCGCAGGCAGAATTTTCGTCAGACAGCATAAAAACGACGCAGGCATACTGTCGTATGTCAAGGAGTTTTTGTGCAGGATGGCGGAAATTATGCAAGCAGACTGTACGTCAAGTCGTCAGACGTGATTTAATCAGTGGTTCCTTAAAATATGATACAGCAGAGGTTA
>JAZQPR010000040.1:0-47023 GCA_045628605.1 Oscillospiraceae bacterium | reverse complement strand
TCTAATAAAAGCAACATAATTTTACGTCCCCTGATAAGGGGAAGAGGGCCGCGCGTAAGCGTGGCGAAGGGGTCTCAAAGGACGCTGTGCGTCACGGAAGGCTTAAGTTGATGACATTGCCTGCAGAGGCGGGGGATATCCTCTGTGTTGTTATATTAATGTTTGTTTTGCTGCTGTAAAGTCTTAATTCGAAAGAAATTCATATCACTCATCTGTTTTTCTCAAAACATAATTTCTGATCCTGATAACATCAAAAATGTCGACTTTTCCATCATTGTTTAAGTCGTATTTAATGTTTGAAGGCAGGTTTACTGTTGTATTCAGGGAAATAAAGTCATAACTGTTTTCCTCAGCATATTTCTGAGCAGCGGAATTCTGGTATCCATAAATAGTTTTAAGTTCAGTATCATAAAAAATGTCTTTTTCCAGATTTGCAGTGCCTTCCGGAATAGTGATCGACTGTAGTTTTACTCCGTTAAAGGAGAATGATTTTATTGTATTTACAGTTTCCGGAACGATAAATGAAGTAATGGCTGAAGCGTGAGGACATTTTATCAGAACAGTTTTATCCTTATTGTAAAGAACGCCGTTTTCGCTTGAGTAATACTGGTTATCGCTGCTGACGTTAAAACTGTTTGTTTTTGTATCACAATAGAAGCGTTCATGTATTGAAACTGCAGATGAAGGAATATGAACATTGGCAATATCACAATGGTAAAATGCACAGTCATCAATATCTTTAAGATCATCCGGTATGGTAAGGTTTTCAAGAAGAATTGTCTGATAAATTATTGTTGTGCCGTATGAGATCGGTCTGTCGTACATACTGAAAGCATATGCACCGATTTTATTCATTTTCTGACCGAGGTCAAGGTCTGATAAATTTGTACATGCATAAAAGGCACTTTGTTTTATTTCAGTGACATTTCCGCTGCCGCCGTTTCTCAGATCAACTTTCTGAAGCGCAGAACAGTTGCTGAATGCTTCCTGTTCGATCGTTGTTACTTCCGGTAATACAGTGTATTCTTTTATTTTTGAATTGGCAGGACATTTAATAAGAGACGACTTGTCTTTTGAATAAAGAATATTGTTGTATGAAAAATATTTTTCGTTATTACTGTCAACTTCTATTTCTGACAGCTGATCATTGTTCAGAAATACAGAATTTATTTTTGTACATGTTGCAGGTACTGACAGCTTTGAAAAATTACACAGATGGAATGATGTTGAATCAACAGATTCCAGCTGGTCAGGAAGCTGAACGTGATCGATCGTATGAGTGGAGAGCAGCATTCCGAATGCGTTTATTCCTATATTTTTAACTTTTCTTCCGAATACTACCGATGAAAGCTGTGTGCAATCGAAAAATGCATAGTCTTCAATTGTTTCGAGCTGACTGATATCATTTCCGTCGGAATCATAGGATGCAAGCTGTATTCCGGTGAGATTGCTGCAGAAATTGAATGCATCAAATCGAATAGTTTTAACAGTTGACGGAAGATTAAAATCACCGTGTGCATTTTTTGAATACTTTTTCAGTTCGGTGATATCCTTGTCATATAAAGCGTTGTCCTGAAGAACAAAATTATGGTTGTTTTCATCGAGAGATATTTTTCCGACTGTAAAAGCAAGAAGCTGCTGATTTATATCTGTTACATATTCAGGTATGATCAGTTCTTCAACATTGGCATAAAAAAAAGCATTCTGATGCAAATACGGCATATCTTCAGGGATGATAAGCTTGTTTATCTGTTTTTCATCGTATGAAGCGAAAATACCGTTTTCTTCACAAAGGCTGAAAGCATATTTATCAATTTTTGTGACGTTTCTTCCAAGCTTTATATAATTCAGGGAGTAACATTTATAAAATGCTCTCTGACCAATTGATTCAACATTGTCGCTGACAATTATTTTTTCAAGGGTCGGATGCTTTTCAAATGCACTGTTTCCGATTTTGACAACTTTTTTTCCGTCAATCTCATCAGGGATAGTAACATCTATAGCAGTATCATTTGTATATCCTGTAATTTCAACAAAGCCGTTTTCGTCAACTGTATATGTAAAGTCTTCGTAAATGCTGTCATCAGCACTTATTGTACAAGAGAAGTTATTTAACAGGGAAGGTATGAATTTTCCTGCGCAGGTGCCTGACAAAAACAGAACAGAGGCTATAAGTGCATTTATTTTTTTGTTGCGATTATTTTTTTTCATTTTTTATTCCTCTTTTCAAAAAATATTAAAATTTTTAGACATTTTGCGATGCTTAATAAATCGAAAATGTGTATTATAACTAATATTTTTTCTGTGTTTAACAAGTCTTTATTCAAGTATAACATAGTTGTACAGCTTTTGCAATAAACAAAAACATTTTATTATAGAAGATATTTAATATGTTGTATTCCCGGTATTTGAATTAAATTGTATATGCTTGTAACAAAATAACATATATGTTATAATAAAAAAAGTTATTTAAACTGCAACGATTTGTATATATATTTACACTATATTTATGAACAGTGTTCTGCTGTTCGCTGAAGGGAAGTAATCTATGAAAAGCGAAAATTTCAAAGAGGATATCACTCTCGCTGTAAAAGGTGACAGTGAGGCTTTCAGCAGATTATACGCTCTGATATATAAGGATCTTTACAGAGTGGCTCTATATAATCTGCGAAGTGAAACTGATGCATGTGATGTTGTCAGTGATACTGTTCTTGATGCATTTTCTTCAATCAGAAAACTCAGAAGTGAGGATGCCTTTAAAAGCTGGATATTTAAAATTCTTTTTGCAAAAATAAAAAGAAAGCAAAAAGAGTATATGAACGCAAATGCTGATATAGATGAACCTGTTTATGAAAATCTTCTTAATACGATGTTTGATTTTGAGCATGCTGAACTTGCTGAAGCAATGTACAGTATCAGTGATGAGGAAAGAATGATACTGTCACTGTCAGTTCTTGGCGGTTACAGCAGCGATGAAATCTCAAAGATCATGTCATTGAAATCAGTTACGGTCAGGTCAAAACTATCGAGAACAAAAGAAAAGCTGAGAAAAATCATTGAAGACAGAAAGGAGAAGTAAAATGGATGAAAAAATAAAAGAAATTCTTGAAAATCCGGAAGTTCCTGATTGCCTTTGTCCGGAAAACATTCCGGCTCTGATCAAAGAAAACGGAAGAAAAAGAAAAATCCAGATAATTAAACCATTGAGAACGGTCACGGCTGCAGCAGCATGTCTGATGATAATAACCGTAGGATTAAAAGTATTTAAGGATAACAGTGCAAAAGACTGTATGCAGACAGCAGCACCAAGCGGGAGTGCAGCTCAAAGCAAAAATAATATTATGTGTGACAATGCTGCAGCTGAGGATGAAAGAATAGAAAACAATGAAGCAGTAGTTGTTTCAGAATTATTCAATCCGCAGGAATTTGAAATTTTTGCTGATTTTTTAACTGAAGGTTCTGTGAATAATTTAAATACTGAAATTGAAAAGGGAATTGCCAATGGGGCATCAGCAGACTCAGACAGCAATACAGAAAAAAAAGACGGAATTTCTGTGGACTGTAAAGAAGACGGTAATATACTGATAAAAAATGAAAAGACAGAAAACAGTTTTGCTTTAAGTGATTTATATAACGGATTTTCAGAAAATGATATTACATTAAATGATTATGTTGTTTCTGAAAACTATATTTATCTGATCGCTGATTTGACACAGGATTCAAGAAAATACACCGTTGTACAAAAATTGGATATCGATTCACTGACTCTGCCGGAAGATGATATTTTATATATTCAGTCCGGCAGGTATAAAAAAGCGATTGTATCACTTTCAAATAATCTGATACTTTTTTCTGACCAGCATATAACAGTCAGCAATACTGAAAATATTGTTCCGCTTTACGGAAACAGCATGGATACGCTTGTCATGGCAGAAAATAAATCAGTATATTACAGTTCATCGCTTGACCAGAACAGCTATCAGTCTCTGGATATTACGAGTATTTCTGCAATAGATGCTGATTCTTTCCAGACAGTTTCAGATTTTAAAGCTTATGTATGTCCGTCTCCCGTCTGGAACTTTGAGGATGATGAAGGCACGGCATTAATTGAATCAGCGCTGATTCCGGATATTGTATCATATAATTATGAAACAGGGGATTTCAAAATATTCTGATACTGATGAAAATTCAGTAAATTCAAAGCTCTGCTTTTAACAGGCAGAGCTTTGAATATTTTTCTGTTTTGTTATAAAAAAGAAATATGTATTTTACAAATTAATACATATTTCTTTTTTATTATTTGTTATTTTGGCTGATTGCATAAAATACAATTTGAAAAATTGTTAAATTGTTCAACATAAATAAATTACTACACCTTGATTTTTTAGTCAAACTGTGTTAAAATATAATAAAATAACGTATTTATTTTTGCACTAATTACATAAATAAATTGCTGGTTTATGTATTAAAGAAATGTATTATGGGGGATTATTATGGATCTACTTAAAGAATTAAACAGTGTCGGATGTGATACTGATTCAGGTTTAAAAAGATTTAGCGGAAACGCTGATTTATATTGTAAGATGCTTGCCAAATATCCTCAGACAGTTGATCAGAATGAGGTCCTGCCTTTATTGAAGGAAGAAGAATATGATATGGCAAAGGCAAATGCACATAATTTGAAGGGAGTAACAGGAAACCTTTCACTGACACCTCTTTTTGAAGGCTATGTAAAAATAGTATCCTCTATAAGATCAGGTGATTATAAAGCTGCACTTGATACAATGGTCAATATTCAGGGAATACAGGAACGGATTATTGAGATAATAGAAAAGAACAGCTGATTTGATTTTGGATACAGGGGTGAGGCAGATGTCTAGAAATTCCATTCTGATCGTAGATGACGAAGAGATCAATCGTCAGATATTATGCGAATCATTTAAAAATACTTATGATATTTTAGAAGCGGAAAACGGGAAAAAAGCAATAGAATTAATGATGACCAACAAAAATATCTCAGCTGCTCTTCTGGATATAAATATGCCTGATATCAACGGACTTCAGGTGCTTGAATGGATGAACAAATTTTCATATATTGACAGGATTCCGGCTTTTATTATTACTGCTGAAGATGATTTGTCTGTCATCCAGAAAGCATATAATCTCGGAGCAGTGGATGTAATTTCGAAGCCGCTTTATATTATTGATTTTATAAGATGCCGTATTGGAAACGTAATTGAGCTGTATAATCACAGAAACAATCTTGAAAATATAGTTGATGAACAGGTTAAAAAGATCAATTCGATCAATCAGTCTCTTATAGAAACACTTGCATCGCTTATTGAGTTCAGAAACTGTGAATCAGGAGAACATGTAAGAAGGATCAGTACCATAACAAGGATCATAATGACTAAAGCTTCAGAAGTATATCCTGAGTATTATATGCCGAAAGAAAAAATCGAAAAGATAGTTGCAGCATCTATTCTTCATGATGTAGGCAAGATCACAATACCTGATACGATCCTTAACAAGCCGGGAAAATTTACTCCTGAAGAATTTGAGATTATGAAAACTCACACTACAAAAGGATGTGCTATTCTGACCAAGATGTTAAATTTCCTTGATAAGGATACATACAAATACGCTATGGATATCTGCAAACAGCATCACGAAAGATGGGATGGAAACGGTTATCCTGAGCATCTTGCAGGAGATGATATTTCCATCTGGGCTCAGATCGTTTCAATTGCTGATGTTTATGATGCTCTGACAAACAAGAGATGTTACAAGGAAGCATTTTCACATGAGAAGTCAATAAAAATGATCTATCACGGATTCTGCGGGACATTTAATCCGAAGCTTCTTGACGTTCTTGAAATGGTTATTGATGAAATTAAAATCCAGGATGATTTTCAGAAGGCAAGAAACAGAAGATCAGATTATTTCAGTATTTAATTTAAAAATAATAAAAAGAATATTCACTCAGATTTTGAGAAAATATTCTTTTTTTGTTTTTTATTTAAAAAGAGGATATCCCATATTTTCATGAGAAGAAAGTATGGGATATCCTCTGTGTTGTTATATATATTTTTTCATACATGCCAGCAGTTTTGGAACTATGATCGGTTTTGCCTGGTGATCGTCCATGTCAGATTCAAAGGATTTTTTTCTGTCTTCGTCAAAAGCATTGGCTGACAGCGCGATAATCGGAATTCTTTTATCAGAATGAAGCTTTCTGATTTCTTTTGTAGCACTGTAACCGTCCATTTCCGGCATCTGAATATCCATTAATATGCAGTCATAGTAACCGGTTCCTTTTTTCTGAACCATGTTTACGGCTTCAAGACCATTTATCGCCTCATCTATCTTCATTCCTGCATCTTCAAGGATACTTGTCAGTATTTCACGGTTAAGATTATTGTCTTCAACAACAAGTATTCTTTTTCCGTCAAAGTAACCGGGGTCAGGTATTTCTTCAAAGCTGTCATAATTGAAATTTGCATCTTCGTTGTATTTCATCGGAACAGAGATAACAAACTTTGAACCTATATCGATCTGGCTTGTTACTGATATAGTACCGCCCATTAATTCGATAAGATTTTTTGTTATCGCAAGTCCGAGACCTGTTCCGGGTTCCTTGCCGACAGTTGCTTTTTCTCTGGTAAAGGAATCAAAGGCTTTTGAAATAAAGCTGCTGCTCATTCCGCAGCCTGTGTCCTCAATAATGAAATTATATATTCCGTGATCTTCAAAATCAGTTTCTTCTTCAAAAATAGTGAGCTTTACTGTACCGCCCTCATCAGTATATTTGATAGCATTTGAAATAACGTTGATGATAGCTTTGTTAAGCTTAAGAATATCAAAAACAACATAGCGGTTTCTGATGTGTCCGAATGAAAATCTGAAATTGATCCTTTTGTTTTCTGCAAGATTTGTAAGCATAGGGAGTATATCGTTTCCGTAGAGCATTATATCCTGCTTTGTTTCTTCAAGTGAGATTTTTCCGCTTTCAATTTTTGACATGTCAAGAATATTGTTTATTATATCTATCATATGTCTGTTTGAAAGCTGTGCTTTTTTCAGATAATCAAGAGTCTTTTCAGGATTGTCAATGTTTCTTATTGCAAGTTCAATAAATCCTGTGATGGCGTTGATAGGAGTTCTGATGTCGTGCGACATGTTGCTTAAAAATACAGTTTTTGCTCTGTTGGCAGCTTCTGCTTTCTGAATTGCGGCCAGTTCCTTGCGCTTTTCTCTGTCGATATTTTTGAATCCGGCTATTACGTGGTTTTCTGATGAATCATCGTTTACAAATTTTGCTCTGTAGTAAATGATCTCATTATTTATGATAATTCTGAAATCGACGGACACTGATTTTTGCGATTTAAGTTCCTCAAGCACACGTTCTTTCTGAGTTGATGCAATAAAATATTCCTTGTCTTCAGGATGAACTATGTCTATCATGGTATTTAATCTTTCCATGAAATTACTGATCTTATGCCAGTTTGGAATCTGAGTTTCAAATACAGGATCAAGTCTGTAGTGTATCTCTTCACAAGTTGAAAGATCAACGTAAACTATACATCCGAAATCATCAGAAAGTGAAGCTATTACTGCCATGTCGCGTTCCTGGTTCCGTATTTCTTCTTCAGCATTTTCAAAACAGATTATCAGATGATGAGTATCCGTCTGAGATTTTACGATTTTCATGCGGCAGTGATTATAAGCTGAATCATTGTCTATTTTTTTCACTCTGAAGACAGGAGAGGACAGCTTTCCGTTTTTAAGGTTATTTATAATAAAATCCTTTTGAGTGAAATTGAACATTGTATCAAGATCTTCCGGATGGCAGGTTTCTTTAAGTATCAGTTCTGATTCTGAGAAGAAATCTTTTCCTGAAAACACTGGTGCGGCATTGTTTAACAGATCATTTGTATTGTATTCAAGGTAACTGTTTGTCTCCATGTCGACATAAAAGACTATATCATATATTTCACTGAGTACATTTGCAACTTCTGCAAAAAACTGAGAGTTTTCAAATTCGTTTCTGACAACCTGAAGATTGGTTGTATTTCTGCATATACCTTCAAAACGTATTCCTTTTCCAAGATCATCTTTTTTTCTGCCTGTAATTCTCAGATCAATATTTTTTCCTGATTTGGTTGCGGTTGATATAGATATTTCAATATTGTTTCCAAGAATCAGTTTCCGGTACGCTTCTTTGAAAACGATCATTTTTTCTTCTGACAGGTTTGAAAAAAATGTTTTGTAGGTTTCTTCCGGTGTCATATTATCATTATCAGGCATTTCAAAAAGATTTGAAAGGTATTTGTCAAGATACATCCTTGAAATGTTGTTTTCACCGTCATCGGATTTAAAATAGTCGATCCTCCAGATTCCGATACATGATTTGACAACAGATTCTTCTGAAAATACAGAGTTGAAAAAATCTTTTCCGTAATTGTTTTTGATTTTGGGTTTAGTAATTTTTATTGTTTTCTCCATGATCAAGACCCCTTTTTAATAAAAAAATCCCCTCATAATAATCCTTTGATTCATTTTGCTGTTTTTCTTAAACTTACTAAAAAGACAGAACCGTCGTCCGGTTTGCTTGTTACATATATTTTTCCGCTGCATTTTGACACGATCTCTTTGCAGAGAGCAAGACCAAGTCCGTTTCCCTGAGCTTTTCTTGAAGGGTCGGCCTGATAGAATTTATCAAAAATATGTTCCTGTTCTTCTTCGGTCATTCCGATTCCTTCGTCACTTATGTATATTTTGTAATGATGGTCAGATTCTTCAAGTCTGATCGTAATACTGCCGCCTTCATCTGAAAATTTGACAGCATTTCCTATGATGTTTGTCCAGACTCTGAACAGAAGACTTTTCTGACCTGTATATACGATTTCGGGAAGATTGATATCAAATGATATGTTTTTCTTTTCCCAGTTTGGTTCAAGTATCAGAACAGCTTCACGAAGCTGTTCATCGAGTCTGTATGTTTCCGCAGCGGGAAGCTCTGCCTGATGCTCGATCTTTGAAAGACTGAGAATGTTCTCCGTGAGATCGTTAAGATTTTTCATGCTGAATACAGCCTTGGAAATATATTCATTTTTTTCACTTTCGGAAAGTGTGCTGTCCTGAAGGAGCGTAAGATATCCGTTAAGTGATGACAGCGGTGTTTTGAACTCATGAGAAATATTTGATATAAAATCATTCCGCATCATCTCAACAGAACCAAGTTCAACAGCCATTTGATTGAAATTATCCACAGCGTCTGCCAGTTCAGCAATTTTTCCTTTGTATTCTATTCTTGTGTCATAATTTCCGTCTGAGATGCTTTTTATCGCATCACTTATTTTTCTGAGCGGTTTAAAAATATTCCATACGGCATAATATGATATTCCTGAAGCTAATATAAGACAAATGAAGTACCCCGCAAGTGTCCAGAATATTGAAAAGCCGTTTCTGTTGAATTTTATTACATTGCGGTTCAAAATAAACAGTACTGCCGTCATAAGTGCCCCGAGAACAATAATGGTGAAAAGAAATGCAAAAGTCAGTTTGTGTATAAGCTTGTTATACCGTTTTATTTCTGAATTTTTGTTTTTCATGATTCTTTTTTCACCGCTTTGTATCCCAGTCCGCGTATTGTTTCTATTTTAAAATCTTCATTGTCTCTGAAGCGGTCTCTTAATCGGCTGATGTGTACATCAAGTGTATGTGAATCAGCCGGTTCATCGATACCCCAGATATCGTCAAGTATCTGCTGTCTGGTAAAGATTTTTCCGGGATATGATAAAAGTTTATATATCAGCATAAATTCTTTTTGCGGAAGGGTTTGCGTTCCGTTTGTATCTATGACGCTCCATGTACCGTATTCCAGCGTTGTTTTTCCAAATGAAAGCTTCTGTTCACTTGAGCTCTTTGCTCTTCTGAGCAGTGCACCTATCCTGAGATTCATTTCATTCAGATCTACAGGCTTTACCATGTAGTCATCAGCACCGGCATTGAATCCTTCTTCTTTGTCAATGAAATCACTTTTTGCTGTGATGAACATGACCGGCATATTATATTGACCTGCTCTGATATCACGAATAAAATCAAAACCGTTTGTATCAGGCATCATAACATCAGAGATAATAAGATCTATAAACTCTTTTTCAAGAAATCCGTATGCCTCTTTGACGTTATGAGCAGGAAATGTATTATAGTTGTTTTTGGACAGAAATTTGTTTAAAATATCAAGAAGATTTGAATCATCTTCGACCAGTAAAATGTTAAACATGTGAACACCTCTTATTATTATATATTATCACATTTACATAAAATAGTCAATAAATAAAGCGCTTTTTTCTATTTATACGACTAAAATGTAAAATATTTTTGTTGAAAAAATTGAATTTATATATTATGTGATGAAATATGTTTTTTTATATCTCAACTATAATTGAGATTGATTTGAGGTATTTTTGAGGTTCATATGATAACATATAAATGTATAAGGGAGGAATATCATGATAAAAATTTTCAGAAATTTAAAAAGACGAGATCTGCTTTTTATTTTTTTAAGTGCAGTTCTTGTAGTCTTTCAGGTCTGGCTTGATCTGAAGATGCCGGATTATACGCAGAAACTGACACAGTCGATATCAAGTGGTGATCTGAAGATGGAAGATATCCGTTATAACGGACTTATGATGCTTCTGTGCGCTCTGGGAAGTATGCTGGCAGCTATGGCATGCGGATTTTTTACTTCTCAGGTTGCAGCAAATTTTGCGAAAACTTTGAGAACAAGGCTTTTTGATAAGATAATGACATTTTCAAGCCGTGAGATAAATAAATTCTCTACGCCGAGTCTTATTACCAGAACAACAAATGACGTAATTCATATGCAGCTATTGCTTGCCGTGGGTACTCAGGTTCTGATCAAGGCGCCTGTAACAGCTGTCTGGGCAATTTTGAAAATATCAAATACAAATATGACATGGACTACAGCTGTTATTATCTGTGTTGCCGAAATAGTATGCGTCATTTCAATTCTTGTTGCTCTGGCTTTTCCTAAGTTCAGAATGATCCAGAAACTCACGGATAAACTTAACGATACTACTAGAGAAAACCTGAGCGGTGTCAGAGTAGTAAGAGCTTTTAACGCTGAAAGCTATGAAGAGGCAAAATTTGATAAGGTTAATGAAGATATAACTAAAAATCATTTATTTACGAGCAGAATACTCGGACTGATGATGCCGGTTCTTACGATGTCAATGAGCGGTCTGACACTTGCCATATACTGGATCGGTGCATGTATTATAAAAGAAACAGAAATTATGGAACGTGCTGCAGTTATGGGAAACATGGTAGCTTTTACCCAGTATTCTCTTCAGGTAGTTTCAGCATTTATGATGCTTATTCTTATTTTTATTCTTCTGCCGAGAACCATGGTATCAGCAGGACGTATCAATGAAGTACTTGATACGGATTCGGATATAACTTTCAGTGATACAGGTGTTTCGTCAGAGAAAAACGGAACAGTTCAGTTTAAAAACGTTTCATTCAGATATAACGATGCTCCGGAATCATGTTTGAAAAATATTGATTTTACCATAAACAAAGGTGAGACATTTGCCATTATCGGTGCTACAGGTACCGGAAAAACATCGCTTATAAATCTTATCACAAGATTTTATGATGTTTCGGAAGGTGAAGTTCTGATTGACGGAGTAAATGTAAAAAAATACTCAGAGAAAGAACTTACAGAAAAAGTATCGATCGCTCCTCAGAAAGCAACGCTGTTCTCAGGAACTGTAAAAAGCAATATAACATACGGCTGTGATGCTGATGAAAAAGATGATGAACGAATAAACAGAGCTCTTGAAATATCCGCATGTGATTTTGTAAAAGATCTTCCTTCAGGAACTGACACTGAGGTAGCGCAGGGCGCAACCAATTTTTCAGGCGGACAGAAGCAGAGAATGTCAATTGCCAGAGCTGTTTACAAGGATTCGGAGATACTTATATTTGATGATACTTTTTCAGCTCTTGACTACAAGACTGACATGATGGTCAGAAAATCACTCAAAGAAAAGCTTTCCGATAAAACAATTATAATTGTTGCTCAGAGAATCGGAACCATAAAAAATGCAGATAAAATACTTGTACTGAATAATGGTGAGACTGCCGGAATGGGCACTCATGAAGAACTTCTCAGAAACTGCAGCGTGTACAAAGAAATAGCACTGTCACAGTTATCTGAAGAAGAGCTTAGCGGAATGGAGGAAAAGTAAATGCCGGGAATGATGAAACGAAACATGCAGGCAGGTCCTCCGGAAAAAGCTGATTTCGGAGCAATAAAAAAGCTGCTGGTATACTGCAAAAGATATCTTGCAGCCCTGATAACAGCAGTTCTGTTTGCTGTGGTAAGTTCGGTTTTCACGATCATAGGACCTGAAAAAATAGGTGATCTTACAAATGAAATAAAAAAAGGCATGATATCAGAAATAGATATGGATGCCATAAAAAAGATAGGTACTTTCTTAATTATTATTTACGCTGTCGGTGCTGTACTCGGATATGCTCAGCAGTTTATCACTGCAACAGTCACACAGTACGCATCAAAACGACTCAGAAGGGATATTTCCCAGAAGATAAACAGACTGCCTTTGAATTATTTTGATACCACTTCAAAAGGTGATATTTTATCAAGGGTTACAAATGATGTTGATACCATAGGACAGACACTCTCTTCGAGTACTGCAAATCTTATAAGTGCTCTGGTTCTGTTTTTCGGTGTACTGATCAAGATGTTCACCGGAAACGCACTGCTTGCTTTTGTAACAATTTTATCTTCACTTGCAGGATTTTTCCTGATGGGTGCAATAATGAAAAAGTCACAGAAGTATTTTAACAAAAAGCAGGCTGCACTCGGAGATATGAACGGTCATATTGAAGAAATATATACGAACCACAATATTGTATATGCATTTGGTGCAAAGAAAAAAGAAACTGATAAATTTCGAAAAGTAAATGATGTATTATACGAAAGCAACTGGAAATCTCAGTTCCTTTCAGGACTTATGGGTCCTATCATGAACTTTTCAGGAAACCTTGCATATGTTCTTATTTTTATAGTCGGTACTTCATGTATACTGAACGGAAACAGTTCTGTAACACTTGGAACAATTACCTCATTTATGATCTATGCGAAACTGTTTTCACAGCCGCTTCAGACATTGTCACAGTCAATGACTTCCATCCAGCAGGCTTCTGCTGCTTCAAGAAGAGTTTTTGAAATACTCGGTGAAAAAGAAATGGAAGACGAAACTGAAAAGACCGTAAAACTTGAAAATATCAGGGGTGATGTTGAATTTAAAAATGTTAAGTTCGGTTATTCCCCGGATAAAACAATAATTCACAGTTTCTCCCAGAAGCTCAAAGCAGGACAGAAAATTGCGATAGTAGGACCTACAGGTGCAGGAAAGACTACTATGGTAAATCTTCTGATGAGATTTTATGATGTTGATGAAGGTGACATACTTATTGACGGAGTTTCAACTTCTGAAATGAAAAGGGAAAATGTACATGATTTGTTTGACATGATCCTTCAGGATACATGGCTGTTCGACGGCACAATAAGAGAAAATCTTGTATACAATAAAGAAAATGTAAATGATGAAGAGCTTGACAGAGCTGTTGAAGCAGTAGGTCTTAAGCATTTTATCGGTTCGCTTCCGGAGGGATTTGACACAATGCTCAGTGATTCTTTAAATCTCTCGGAAGGACAGAAGCAGCAGCTTACCATTGCAAGAGCGATGATCAAGGATTCACCGATGCTTATTCTTGACGAGGCAACTTCATCGGTTGATACAAGAACTGAGCTCATCATTCAGGAAGCAATGGATAAACTCACAAGTGAAAGAACATCGTTTGTAATAGCTCACAGACTGTCCACCATTAAAAATGCTGATATCATTCTTGTAATGAAGGACGGCGACATCATTGAGCAGGGAAATCATGAATCCCTGATAAGAGATACCGGTTTTTATGCTGAACTGTACAACAGTCAGTTTGTAACAACGTAAAATATTTTTCATAATATAGAAAGGAAAAACATCATATGCTTGAACTTAAAAAAATAACAAAAGATTATCTTGCAGGTGAAAATGCAGTTCATGCTTTGAAGGGAATAGACCTGAAATTCAGAAAATCTGAATTTGTTTCTATTCTCGGACCGTCAGGCTGCGGAAAAACAACAATGCTTAATATTATCGGAGGCCTTGATCAGTATTCAGACGGAGATCTTGTTATCAACGGAAGATCAACAAAGGATTACAAGGACCGTGACTGGGATGCATACAGAAATCATTCGATAGGTTTTGTATTTCAGAGCTACAATCTGATCCCTCACCAGACAGTTCTTCAGAATGTTGAACTTGCTCTGACTTTATCAGGTGTCGGCAAAGAGGAAAGAAGAGAAAGAGCAATAAAAGCTTTGAAAGAGGTCGGACTTGAAAACCAACTGAAGAAAAGACCTTCTGAAATGTCAGGCGGTCAGATGCAGCGTGTTGCACTTGCCCGTGCCATAGTAAACAATCCTGATATCATTCTTGCGGATGAACCTACAGGTGCTCTTGATACAAAAACCAGTGTACAGGTTATGGATATCCTGAAAAAGATCGCTGAAAACAGACTTGTCATTATGGTTACTCATAACCCTGAGCTTGCTGAAAAATATTCAACCAGAATAGTAAAAATGACAGACGGATGTGTTACAGAGGATTCAAATCCGCTGACAAAAAAAGATATTCAGATGGAAAATGTGAGAGACAAGACCATCAAGGATGAGGAAAAAGAAAAGAAAAAGAAAAAACCTTCCATGTCGATGGCAACTTCATTTGGTCTGTCACTGAAAAATTTATTTACCAAAAAGGGAAGAACGATCCTTACCTCATTTGCAGGAAGCATAGGAATTATAGGTATCGCACTTATTTATGCAGTTTCGCAGGGCTTTCAGAATTATATAGATACTATTCAGGAGGAAACACTGTCATCATATCCTCTTACTCTTGAAGCTTCAAGCACAGATCTTTCATCAATTATGGAAACATTTATGAATCTCCATGATGAAGAAACTGAACATGAAATGGACGCTGTGTACAAACGTTCAGCAGTTTATGAGATCGTAAATGCTTTTAACAATGCCGAAAAGACAGAAAACGACCTTAAATCCTTCAAAAGCTATATCGAAGCTGAAAAGGACAATGAAGAATCAGAAATAAGCAAGGCTCTTAACGGCATTCAGTATACATATGATTATGATATGCTTGTATATACAAAAAATACTGACGGAAATATTATAGTTTCCGATACACAGGAACTTATGGGTCAGCTTATTGCTGAAAGCATGAATATAGATATGGAATCTATGTCAGGAATGTCATCTTCGACAATGCTCGGAGGCGGAATGAGCTCATCCGGATCATCTTCGATGATGGGCGGCGGAATGACAGGAAAGCTCTGGCAGGAAATGCTGTGCGGAAAAGACGGAAGTGTTATAAGTCCGCTTATCCTGAAGCAGTATGACCTTGTTTACGGAGAATGGCCGAACAACTATGATGAAATAGTTCTTGTTCTTGATAAAAACAACGAGTTGAATGATATGGCGCTGTATGCTCTTGGTCTTGAATCCAAGGATGATGTTGACGCAATAATGAGCGCGGCTATTGAAGGTACAGCACTTGAAAAGGATGAATCAGAAAAATGGTCATATAAAGAGATCTGTGATCAGGATTACAGAGTGGTTCTTAACTCTGACTGCTACAGCTTCGACAGTGCGACCAACACATACAAAGACCTCAGAGAAACAGAAGCAGGACTTACCTATCTTTATGACAATGCTCTGAATCTTAAAGTTAAAGGAATCATAAAGCCTAAGGAAGACGCAACTGCAGCTATGCTTTCAGGTTCAATCGGCTATACTGAAAAGCTGACTGAATATATTATCAATAATTCCTCAATTGCTGATGTTATTAATGCACAGCTTGACGATCCGGACAGAGACGTTATTACAGGACTTCCTTTCAAGCCGGATTCAACCGATCTTTCAGACAAGGACAAAAAAGGTATTTTTACAGACTATATAGATTCATTAAATGATGAAGATAAAATAAAAGTATTTGAAAAAATAAAATCCATCCCGACAGAAGAAGAACTTAAGCAGATGTCGGCTCCTTATCTCAATATTCCTGAGGAACAGATGAAGGAAACAGTAGTTCAGTCAATGGCTCAGCAGATGAATATGAAGCCTGAGGATGTTGAGAAGTACATTACAAAGATGAGCAGTGAAGATCTTAAAGCAATGTATCAGAGCGGTGTTGAGGAACAGGTAAAAAGTCAGTATGCAGCTCAGGCATCGCAGGCTCTGGCACAGCTTTCTGACGCACAGAAGAAAGCCGGTCTTGACGCTATGATGGATTCAATGACTGATGCTCAGTATTCATATTATTATGAAGAAATAATTGAATTCTCATCTTCAGATTTTGATACAAATCTTCGTTCTATGGGATATCTTGATCTTGATGAACCGTCATCCATAAATCTGTATGCTTCTTCTTTTGAAAATAAAGATGTTATCGAAGATGCAATAAAGGATTACAATGAAGGCAAGGATGAGATGAAGCAGATCAAATATACAGATTATATCGGAATCCTTATGAGCGGTATCACAACAATTATCAATGCCATCACTTATGTTCTTATAGCATTTGTAAGTATTTCACTGATAGTTTCTTCAATAATGATAGGCGTTATCACTCTTATTTCTGTTCAGGAAAGAACAAAGGAAATCGGTATCCTCAGAGCTATCGGTGCTTCAAAGAAAAATGTCAGCAATATGTTCAATGCGGAGACGATGCTTATCGGTCTGGCCGCCGGACTGCTTGGCGTTGTAGTGTCATGGCTCCTCACGTTCCCGATCAATGCAATTATAAATCATCTGACAGGTATCAACAACCTTAAAGCTGTTCTTCCGGTTTATGCTTCGCTGATACTTATTGCAATAAGCGTTCTTCTGACACTTATTTCAGGTATCATCCCTTCAAGAAGCGCAGCAAAGAAAGATCCTGTAGTTGCACTCAGAACTGAATAAAAAAAAAATCCATAAAATTAATAAATCGGCTGAAATTTGCACTGAAGAGCATATTTCAGCTGATTTTTTATTGACAAAACTATACATACAGTGTTATAATAATTCATATAAAGTGAACTTAGTGCAACTTTTAAAATCGGGAGGAAACAAAAATGTTATCACTTGGCGAAAAAATAAGAATTTCAAGGAGAAGTGCAGATATGTCACAGTCCGAGCTTGCCAATCTTGCCGGCGTATCTGTTCGCTCTGTTATAGGATACGAAAAGGATGAGAAGCATCCGAGACAGGGAACGCTGTTCCTGATTGCCAAAGCACTGAAGGTATCAATAAAATATCTGTCTGACAGTAACTGCAATGATCCGAAGGAGGATATTGAAAAAGATCAGTATATTGTTGATGCTGATGAAAAATTTGGTTCGAGCGGAGTTAGGGATGTAAATTCGATGCTCGAAGAAAATCTTGCACTTTTTGCAGGCGGAGAACTGTCGCAGGCTGAAAAGGACATCTATTTTGAAGCGCTCATGACTGCTTATGTGACCTGTAAGGAAAAAGCAAAGGAAAAATTCGGAAGAAAGTGATCCTCTCTTTCAAAAAATAATTACAGAGGGGAGAGAGCATACGCAGTGATCAACTATGATTTGATTCGATCCAAAGTCAGAAATATAAAAAACAAGTATTCTGATTCACAAAACATGAAAACTGTTGCTGAGCAAATGGATATTGAGATCAGAGAACTTGACATGGGAAAAAATGATACATCTATTAAAGCTATGTCGTGCATAATAAGCAGGATTCCGATAATCATTCTTAATGAAAATCTTTCGGATACAGCTAAAAATTTTATTATTGCACATGAACTCGGACATATTGTACTGCATTCCGTACATCTTAAAGAACCGATAACTGAGATCTCTTTTTTTGATGCCATGCGTTCTCTTGAAACGGAAGCCAATCTGTTTGCATCTGAGCTTATGATAGACTCAGAACAAATGCTTGAGCTTCTTTCGTCTGATTCAATTACGATTTTTCAGATATCATCCATTCTCAATGTACCTTACGAATTATGTGCATATAAAATAAAAATGATGCAGACAGGAGGGTACAGTACAGCATCGCTTCCTTATGAACCCAAGTCAGATTTTTTAAAACGAAATATGTTTAATTGATAAAAAAAGAAGTTTGATTAATTTCAGACTTCTTTTTCTTAACTAAAAATATTATTTAATATGATAATTTACTTGAGAAAAATTGGGTTAGTCATATTTGATAAATAAAGTTAATAAAATATAACTTATTGTATAAAAACGTTTTTATTGCTCAAAAGTTCTCAAAATTTATTGACTTTTTTGGGTATTGTGTGATATAATAATGAACGTAGTAGTGATAATATAATATATGTTCTTTAAATAGTTATCTTTTGAACATATGGGAGGCGGATTATTGTGAGAATTAATACTAATTTATATTATTTTGATGATTTTACAATGTACTCAAACAGAAATTTTGAGAGAGCATTTAATATCGGATGGCTTTCAAAATCTGAAAACGAAGAGACATATGAGATAGATCAGGCGCTTGCGGTAAAAATAATCAAATATCTTAATTATCCTGTAAATATGCTTTTTGACGTCAGCAATGTTGAGAAGGCTGTATTTAACGGAAAAGAGTACACAGCAGGAAATCATGAAATAAGAGTGCTTGCAAAGGACAATACAATTTATGCAGCCCCGGATCATGTTATAATCAGAATTTTGAACGGAAGCTACAGACCTCCGGAAGCATTCAGAAAAGCTGTTATTTACGGTGTGGATCCGGACAGTGATGAATACTGGAATTTCTACAGCAATCGAAATTCAAACAATATGTGGGGCGCAGGTCATGATTACGCTGACAGAGGGGAATGTCTGACCGAATGCATACAGAAAAATGATATTTTCAAGCTGAAAAGCTTTCTTTCAGAAGCTCCGGATGATATTAATATCGTAACAGAGTATGGTTCTCTTTTAAACGCAGCCCTTATAATGCACAGAAGCAATATAGCAATGTGGCTTATCAATAACGGTGCAGATCTCAACAACTATAACGGAATGGAACTTATTTCTGCTATAAGAAATAATATGAACGTTCCTGCCAAGCACCTTCTCAAGAGTGATATTTCTACAAAGACCGTATCATATAAGACAAATCCTCTGTATGCTGCAGTTGAGACAGGAAACAGAACAATTGCTGTTGAACTTTTAAAATTCAAAAAACTGTACAATGTTCATAATGCGCCAAATGAAGAATATAAAAATGTTTTCGAATGGATAAATTCATATGGAGATCAGTTCATAAAATCTCTTGCAAAAAAGGAAAGAGAAACATTAAGTCAGCAGTTTTAATTAAATTCAGAAAAATATATCCCGTAAAAGAAAAAATCTTTTACGGGATTTTTTAATACTGTTATTTGATGATTGGAGTTCCGTATGCGTCAAATTCGACTTTTTTGATCCTTGTGTGTCTGCATGGATCGTATAACGGATCTGAGTTGTATGTTCCGCATGATTTTGATGAGTGTGATGCAGGACGTGCATGGTATACAAACAGAAGATCACCGTTTTCATCTGTAACGAAGCAATTATGTCCGGGACCTGCTGCATTTGTAAGATCAGAGGTGGAAAGAACAGGATAAGACAGCTTTTTCCAGCTTGATGTATTCATCAGATCTGAATTTATGTCAGCCTCAAGTCTACCGACACAGTATTCGGAACCTGTTCCGGATGCAGAAAAATATACATATATTTTGTTATCTGTTTTAAGTACTGAAGCGCCTTCATTTACTCTGTTATTGACCATTTCCCAGTCATATTCAGGCTTTGTCAGCATTATTGGTTTATTAATAAGTTTGTAAGGTTCAGAAGGATCGATCTGTGCCATAAACAGTGATGAATCGCCTTTTATTTCTGCCCAGATAACATAATGTTTTCCGTTGTTTTCAAAGTATGTCATATCAAGAGAAAAATTAGCAAAGGAAGAAGTGTCACCGTATGACGCCTGCATCCTGCCGCATTCTGTCCACTGTCCCGTGTACGGATCACCGCTGCATTTTAATACATACGGTTTTATATCCCAGATGTTGCTGTCAGTTCCGGCTGCAAAGAAGATGTACCAGGTGTTGTTTATTTTATGCATTTCGGGTGCCCATATATGTTTTGACATTATTCCGCTGCTGTGAGCTTTCCATATTGTTTTTTCTTCCGCTTTTGCAAGACCTGAAACAGTATTGCTTCGTCTGAGAATGATCCTGTCGTAGCCTTTGTCAACACTTCCGTATGCAGGATATGAAGCTGTGAAGTAATAATAACCGTTTTCACCGTCAACTATATAAGGGTCTGCTCGTTCTGTAATAAACGGATCCGGATATGAAGAATCAGAACTTGAAGTATCTTTATTTCGCTTTGGAACACTGTTGGACGGAAATGCATTCAGCAGATCGTCATACTGCGCTCCTGAAATAGGAATAACATATCCGTGTCGAGGTGTAAAGTCGAAGCTGTAGTCATTTCTGTTTACTGTAGTGAAATTCTCAAGATCAGATGTTTCCTGCATAACATAGTAACCGTCTCCGTATGCATCTGACATCAGAAGCCACTGGTCAGTTCCTGCAATATTATAAATATTCGGACCTTCAACACCAAGACTTCCTTCTGAGATCTGTTTGATCTCCTTATACGGACCGCTTGCGTTTGAAGATTCTGCAAGATAGATCCTCTTGTTTGTTTCGTTTTTATAGTACATATAATATTTTCCGTTCTGGAATATTATATCTGAGTCAATGGCACTGTCTCCGTTGGACGGTGCAAAGAGAAGGGAAGGAGAGGTGTCAAGAGTTTTCAGATCCCTGCTGTAGGCATAGTACATAATAGTTCTTGAACCTGTTTCGTTGGAGTGATTTGCCCAGTAGATCATATAGGAATTTTTGGACTCGTCCCATATAGCCTGAGGTGCCCATGCCCTGTCACAGCCTGCTGTAGAGGAGTATTTGCCGGCTATTTCAATAATGGCAGCGTCTGTCCAGTTTATAAGGTCTTTTGATTTTGCACGGATAAGGTTCTTGTTGCTCGACCATCCGAGCGATGATTTCATATCTGTTGCCAGCAGATAATAATAACCGTCCTGTCCTTTGAAAATAAACGGATCTCTTATGCATCCGGTTCCAAGATCTGACTGCCATACAGGATTTTTATTGTTTAATGCTGTGAAGTTATAACCGTCAAGACTTACAGCGTACGACAGACGTTCCTCTTCAGGTGCATTTCCGTTAAAATATGCGAACAGGTAACATGTATCATTATCTTCACCTTCAGGAAGTTCTATATATTTTCCTGCATCAGTGGATGAATTACCGAAAAAGTAATCATTAAAGAGCAAAAGATCTTTGTAATTGACGTTTTGGTCCTTATTAAGATCGGCTGAATATTTCAGATAGTCGTCAAGATCGTTTGCAATTCCGTACTGCATTAAGATCCTGTCGGAAATATTTACAGTGCCGTCGCCGTTAAAATCACAGCACATCAAGTCTTTTCCGTTGTTTGCCGAATCAATATAGAATTTTTGATTGTCTCCGCCCCAGTAATCCCACTGGTCGATATTTGCACCGTTTTCTGTACTCTGGTCGTATACATCAAGTGCTGCGTTTCCGGAGCATTCTGCTGTAATATAGTAAGAACCGCCTGTTCTGTGGAGAATAAAATGCTGCGAAGAAAGGTCTTTGTATTCAGATATGCAGATATTATTTCCGTTTTCATTATTTCCGTTTTCAACCGTCAGTGCTTTTGTGCTGTCATAAAGTGAAAAAACAGCGCATGCTCCGTTTCCGACACTTACGATTTTCCATTTCTGATTTGGACTTCCGTTGTCCGAATATTGTGAAACGTTGTCATCAGTGCCTGCAGTAAGGTATTTTCCGCTGACAGAAGCAGATATTGTATATATTCCTCCGCTTGGAATTTTTTTACCTGAATCAGCAAACGGACAATACAGTGTTCCTGATGATGATGATGATGAAACATTAAAATCAGTATTTGCTGACATCACCATAGCTGCTGATAACGCTATAGCTAAAAATTTAGATTTTCTATTCATATAATATTCCTCCGTACTATATTGATTGCACAGATAGTTTACTGAATTGATTATAACACATAAAAAAACAAGTGTCAATTTAAATGATTTTGTAATAGTTGCATACTGATTAAAAATATTTACAAATTATTAAAATTTGTAAGTGTATATTGCATAATTTGAATTATTATGTTAATATAATAGTAAAATAAATGAATATACTGTTCATTTTCAGAAAGGAGCCAGTAGATAAAATGATAGATATTACGGATATCTCAATGGTGTTTGATAACAAGCCGTATCATAACAAAGTTAAATTTATCAGTGAGAAAGGTGCAGATATTGAGGAATCCGCACCGCGAGAGAAAGCACTTGATTCTGTAAGTTTTCAGATCCCGGAAGGCTGTATATACGGATTTACAGGGTTTAACGGTGCAGGAAAATCAACACTGATGAGAATTATATGCGGTGTATATAAACCGACATCAGGAACTGTCAGGGTTGACGATATGATAACATTCGACAATCCTGCCGCAAAAGAAAAAATGTTTTTTGTAAATGATGAAACGATCGAATATTCAGATTTTACACTTGACAGACTTATGAAATATTATTCCGGCTATTATCCTCAGTTTGACAGAGAACTGCTTTTTAAACTCGGAAAACAGCTTGAACTGCCTTTTAACCGAAAACTTTCAACGTTTTCAAAGGGAATGAAAAGACAGTCGATCGTTCTGATCGGACTTTCATGTCATACAAAATATCTTATTCTGGATGAAGCATTTGACGGGCTTGATCCTGCCATGAGAAAAATGATCAAGGATATTATAGTACAGGAAGTCAGATCAAACGGTACAACATTGATAGTTTCTTCACATAACGTTCTGGAAATAGGAGACATGTGTGATAAGGTAATGCGACTTTCCAAAGGAAAGCTTGTATTTTCTGACAGAATCTCTGCAATAGAATCTAATATAAAAAAATATCAGATCATTGCAGGTGACAGAATTATCACTCCGGAAAACATAAGTGATGCAGGGATCAGCTATGAAAATTATTCACGTGACGGACATGTAATAAAAATAATAGTATCCGAATGTGAAAACACAGAAGATAAAATAAAAATGCTTGAGCCTTTGTATTATGAAGAACTTCCTTTAAATCTTGAAGAAGTATTTATTTACGATAAGGTATAAAAATGAAAGGAGATAATAATTATGTCGTTTAAAAGAATTTACAAAAGTGCAAAGTCAGAATTGATAGAGCATAAGAAAACGAGGATCATTTCAATTATACTGATCATAGTGTTTGGTGTTTATCAGTTTTTTGTAAATGCTATTACTTATGATTATGACGGTAACAGCTTTTCTGTCAATTATGTTCCTTTTTGCATGCTGCTGTTTATTTTGTTTGTAATTTGCAAAAATTTGTTCAAGGATATGTATGACAATACAGCCGCAGATGTTCAGATGTCATTGCCTATATCTTCAAGAGAAAGGTATTTTTCACATCTGCTGACTGCAGGACTGGTTTTTGAGTTCCCGTTTATAATCATTTCGGTTTTTTCAAACATAGTTTCATTCTTATATATCAGATATTGCTATCTGAAAGGCGTAAATTCAATTGCTTATAATTATAGCCGTTATTTATGGGCCGGAAGTGAGATGCCTGTTTTTTCAGATTTTATCAAATATGAACTTATTCTTATAGCTGTTTCATTATTTGTTATTGCTGTTACAGCGTTTGGTATTTCATGTATCGGTGCAAAATCCGAAGCTTTGTATATTCCGATTTTGCTTGTTTTGGTTTTTTCACTGTTTCCGATTTTGTTTTTCGAATTTGTTACATCAAAATTTCTTGTCTTCAGTGCTAATATAGACAATATCAGGATCTTAAAAATGATCCCGGGATTTTCGATACTGTTTTTTGATTTTGAAGAGCTGAAATTTGCGGATATTATCATAAATATTATTTTATCGCTTGCAGTACTTCTTTTAGGTCTGTTTGCTTTTGAAAAGAGAGATGTAAAATCAGTAGGAAAACCTGTAGTAAACAGAGTATTTTATGAATTTCTGCTGTTTTTATCATCAGTTATTATTTTTATAGCATCTCTCAGCAGTGACAAAACACTGTTTGTTATGGTAAACATAATAGGAATAATAGGAATGAGCATTTTAAGAATTCTTGGTTCAAGAAAAGAATTTCATGTAACATTACTGTTAAAATGGACCGGAATATATATATTGTATTTTATAGGCTTTGTGCTTTTAATGTTTGCAGCATGTAAAACAAATTTGTTTGGCTGTGCAGAAAAATGCTTTAAGGATAATTATTATGATTCAGAATATTCATGTGAGATAAGTACATATTACAATGAAAACACATCATCCTATCGTGATACTGATTATTATTATTATGGTAATTACAGACGCAGCAGCTATAGCGAAGATAATTATACAGATGAAGAATTCAAATCAGAGTTTCCGGGTGTTGAACGTCAGATAGTCACTTTAAATAATTATGAAGGCAAAAGCAAAGAGTTATCAAAACTGTTTGCAAAATATAATTATATTTCCATTAACAAACCGGGATATTTTGCTTATCAGATGTTTTTTAAAAATTCAAAAATAAACAATGGTATTTGTTCAGTAGATTTCTATTTATATAACAACACGAAAGCCTATAACGGACACTATTATTTAAATTTTAACTCTCTTTATCTGACCGAAGAAGAATATAAACAGTTAAATGCTGAACTTGCTTCGTTAGCACGCTGATTTATCATAACATTATTATTAAAAAATAAAAAAGCTTTGCATAATTTGCGAAGCTTTTTTATTTTTTTTAAATGTAATATACATATTCCACAAATTTTTTATTATTAAATATTGTGTACTGATAAAAAATGTGATATAATAAAACTTAGAGTAATTATTAATTTAAGTTTTTAATATAGAAATAATGAGGTGTCATTATGGAAGAGAAGAAGAAAAGTCCGGTCAACAAGGTACTTTTAATTATTTGTATAATAATTGTTTTGATCGTTGTAATTTTAATTGCCGGATATGCAATAATTGCAGATCAGATGAATAAAGGCTTTACAAGAACTGAAAAGCCGGATAAACGTTTTACTGCAAACTATTCCTATGAAGATTTTGCAGACAGTATGGACAGAAAGGAAGTCTCGTTCAGTTCAGGTGAAAACACTCTTGAAGGGTTTATTTACGGAGAAAATCATACAAAAGGGTTAGTAGTATTTGCTCATGGTATTGATGTTTACCATGAGACATACATTACTCTCCTTAAGGGTTTGTATGACCGCGGATACAAGGTGTTCACATATAATGCAACCGGTACATGCGGAAGTACCGGCGAATCAACCATTGGTCTTGTTCAGTCAGCGCTTGATCTTGATGCGGCTCTTACTTATGCTGAGACTGATCCTGAGTTATCGGATATGCCGTTTTTGCTTCTGGGACACAGCTGGGGCGGTTATGCAGCTGCTGCCGTATTAAATTTCGATCATGATGTTTCTGCCTCAGTTTCACTGTCAGGATACTGTGATTCAGTGGCGGAGCTTGAAGAAACGCTGGACGGCAGATTTGGCGGTGTATCCAAGTTATTTTATCCTTATATAAAAATTATTAACAAATCTGTGTTTGGAGAAAATGCTGATCTTTCAGCAGTTGACGGAATCAACAAATCAGATGTTCCTGTTCTTATAGTTCACGCAGATAATGATCCGAAAATAACTTATAAAGGTGCTTCTATTATTTCAAAAAGCGATCTCATTACAAATCCAAATGTTGAATATTTTACTTTTTCAGAAGAAAACAGAAATGACCACGGATCATATCTGTATTCCGCAGAATGTGCAAAATACAGAAAAGAGATAAACTCCGGTTATGATAAAATAGATAACAAAAATGGTGAACTCTCTTCTGATGTTGCAGAAAAATACTGGTCGAACGTAAACAGACTTAAATATAATATTGCAGCAACTGATGTTATTGATCTGATAGATAACTTTTATGACAAGGAACTTGAAAATTAAGATTTATTATTTAGGCGGTGGAAGTTATGAACAAATCGGATTTGAAATATAAGCTTCTTACTTTAATTCCCTCTATTCAGCTGAAAGAAAAAATAATAAAATCAAAATTTGACTTTTCTGATTCTGACATGGTAAAGATGATAAATGATCTTGCCGGTTCGTTTGAAGAAAAAGTACTGCTTTTGTATGAAGCCTCTCTTTTGCTTGAGGAAAAGTCTTCTGAATTTGCCGATAGTATTCTTATTGAAATGAAATATGCACAGGAAGCGTTCAATACAAATGATCCGACTTGTGTTTATGAATTGAACATTCATTACAGAAACAGCCATGTTGAAGAAAAGTATCTGACAGTATCACTTGAATCGGCAAGAAATATGCTTGACTTTTTTGTAAAAAAATATCCGATGCTCGATGATGATAATATCGAAATAAAAGTTGTTAAAAGAAGAGTATTGTCAGAGCCGGAGGAGAATGATTTTGTTGCAGAGGCAAATCTTAGTCTTCACGGAACGCTTTTAAGCTATAACGATAAAAATGATACTGAGTTCAGGGAATGTCCGGAACACAAAGAAATATCCTGCAGTTCCTGCAATTCTCTGTGCAGATTCAGTCATCCTCTTTATCCATGCATGCTGAAAAACGGTGATATAGTTACTGAAACAGGAAAAAACAGAAAAGTTAAATATGGGATGATACTGTTTTGTGATAACAAGGAACCGCTCAGAGAATATTATGTGGTAGATCTGGAACACAGAATTCTGAAAGGCGGGGATCTTTCAAATTATTTTTCAGCTCATACAATGATTTCTCCGGCATTTTTGAACAGGATACCTATGTCTGATCTTCCGGCAAAAACCAAAGATCTGTGTATGCGTTTAAAAGCAAGACTGAAGAACGATGATATTCTATAAAAAAGGAAATCTGATAAAATGAAAAATATAAAACTATCAAACACTTCTTTGGAAGTGGCTTCTGTTGCTGTCGGATGTATGAGATTTGCAGAACTTGATGAGAAAAGCATGAATAATCTTATACATTTATCACTTGAAAACGGGGCAAATTTTTTTGATCATGCAGATATTTACGGCGGAGGAAAAAGTGAGGAGATTTTCGGAAAGGCATTTTATAATGATAACTCGATAAAAAGAGAGGATATGATCATTCAGTCAAAATGCGGTATTGTACCCGACTCTGTAAATCCTTACTATGATCTTTCAAAAAAACATATTATTGAATCAGTAGAAAACAGTCTGAAAAGACTTAAAACTGACTATCTTGATATTTTGCTTCTGCACAGACCGGACGCTCTTGTTGATCCGTGTGAAGTAGCCGAAGCCTTTGATGAACTTGAAAAGTCCGGCAAAGTCAAAATGTTTGGTGTTTCAAATCATAAACCGATGCAGATAGAACTTTTGAAAAAGTATGTAAAACAGGATCTGATAATAAATCAGCTTCAGTTTTCTCTTCCAGTTTCAAATATGGTAGCCAATGGAATGGAAGTGAATATGACTTCAGACGGTTCTGCAGACAGAGACGGCAGCGTTCTGGATTATTCAAGACTTCATGATATGACGATTCAGGCCTGGTCGCCGTTTCAGATGCCCGACTGGAAAGGATGCTTTCTCGGGGCAGGTGAGTATGAAAAACTCAATAAAGTGATCGATGAGCTTGCAGAACAGTACAATGTATCAAACACTGTCATAGCAGCAGCCTGGATCCTCAGCCATCCGGCAAAGATGCAGGTGATAAGCGGAAGTACAAATGAAAAAAGACTTATTGATCTGTTCAGGGCAAGTGAGCTTGTTCTTAAAAGAGAAGAGTGGTACAGACTGTATCTTGCGGCAGGTCATCCTTTGCCATAAAACCTGTTAAAAAAACACAGACAGTTATTGCTGCTGTTCAAAGCTCTGCTTTTAACAAGCAGAGGCGGGGGATATCCTCTGTGTTGTTATACTTTATTGTTATTAAAAGACCATGATTTTTTTCATGGTCTTTTTTAGTTTGTGAATATAGACATTTAATATGCTTTTTTATTATTGCTTTTTCATAAATATTATTTTTACTCAGATTATTTTTGTCAAAACTATTGCATAAAGTAGATTTATGTTTTATAATATTGTCATAAATACATATAATCTTTACAAAATATCAAAATAAATCATTTATAATAACTAATATTGTTCTTGGGGGAATATTAGTTTTTAATTTTTTTACTGATCGTTTTTGATATTATTATGATTTATGGAATTAATATGAAAAGGGGAGTTTGGTATGAGAAAAAGAACAGCACCAACATTAAACAGAAAGAAAAATTCAATGCCTAAACTTAGAAGAAGAACAAATCAGTTCTTAACTCTTGAAAACGCTGCTGATATTTGTTTACGGCATGAAAACTTTGACGAGATAATGCTTTTGTTCAGACTTCGTCAGAAAGAACCTGATTATATCTGGAAAGACAACGATGTTCATATTGAGTATTGGCTTGGAGAAACTTCTGAAGAAAGAATAGAAGTCTGCGTTTACAGTCAGAATATAACATACAGAGACGCTGATGGAAATATAAAAACGCTGTTTGAAGGAAATGGTAAAGTATCAGAGGAATCAAATTCATCTCAGAAGATCAGAGCGATCATTCAGCCTGATTTGAGCAGCCTGAAAAAACCTGATCCAAATATGGATTTTTCTTTTGTAAAAAACTTTTCAATTTCCTGTCTGTATTCATTCCTGATTAATAATGATTCAAATTCCGATAACGTTATTTTTTCACCGGTTGCTTTGTATAACGGAATGTCAATGGCAAGCGAGTGTGAAAACAGCAAAACAAAAAACATGCTTTTAAAGCTTCTGGCTGCTTCTTCCGCTGAAGAACTGAGAAAAGATAATGAAAGTATCATAGGTACTTTGTATTTTAATAATAATAAAGACGGAAATTGCTTTGATCTTTCAAACTCAATATGGATGGACAGTTCAGCTCTGAAAAATATCAAAAGTGATGTTCTGAAAACTGAAGCAAGATCATATAAAGCATATTCGATCATTTCAGATTATTCTGATAAGGATTTTCATGATGAAATGGAAAAGTGGCTTGGTTCACATACAGATTCAAAAATATCATTAAATAAAAATCCGAGCAATGATTCAGCTTTGATAATTAATTCTCCTCATTTTAAAAACAGCTGGATAACACCTTTTGAGCATGTAATAAACAAATCATTTGACAAGGCTGACGGAAGCAGGGTAAGATGTGATTTTCTTGTTAAAAACTTCAGAAATCAGTCTGTTGGCACCGGACAGGCAGGTAAAATGTTTTCACTTCCTATGCAAAACGGTTATCGAATGACTTTTGTTTTGCCGTATGATACATTTGATGTAAAAAATCTTGTTCTGCATGAGGATTATTTGTATGAACTTTTTAATCAGGAGCTTACTTATGAAAAATGTTCAGTAAACTTCTCTGTTCCGAAGTTCAGTATTTCTTCACTGTTTTCATTAAGAGAAATGTCCGGAAGCCTTGGTATTTCCAATATATTTTCAGAAAAAAATACTTTGGATTCACTTTCAGATTCTGATCTCTATCTTGAAGATATTTACAGTGAAGCATCACTTACAATAGACGAAAACGGCTGCGGAGGAAAACAGTCTGAAAACAGCGAATTCACGCCAATACTTACAGACCATACAGTATCGTTCCATTTGAACAGACCGTTTTTCTTCTATATTTCTACCGGTTCAGGTATTCCTGTTTATACCGGTATTGTAAATGATCCGACTAAGTAATGAGTTCGGTTTTACAGCTTTGAATAAAAAATTGCGCCATGTGTATCATTCACATGGCGTTTTTTAAAAAACCCCGTTTCATTTCTGAAACGGGGTAAATTGTTATTCTGAGATATTTTTTTGAATACGGCTCATTTTTAAAGCATTTTTTGTTCGTTTGTCCTTAACAGCAAGGTATCCGTCCGGGTCTTCAAGATTTGAATTGTCAGTTATTATTTTGTTAAAAGCATTGAATCGCTCTTCCGAAAGAGTGCCGTTTTCAAATGCTTTCCTTATCTGACATCCGGGCTCATTTGTGTGTGTGCAGTTTCTGAACCTGCATTTTGAGATCAGATCTTCGATATCGTAAAATGTAAGTTCATTTGGTTCTTCTGTTTCCCAGAGTCCAAGTCCTCTCATTTCAGGAGTGTCTATTATCATTGCACCGTCAGACAGTGTTATAAGCTTTTTGTTTTCATCTTCAGAAATATTTTCATTTTCTGTAAGTTTGCTGATAAGAGTTGTTTTTCCTGATCCTGCAGCACCTGCAAATGCAATTGTTTTTCCGGGCTTTAAATATGGAAGAAGTTTATCGTATCCGTCATCTGAAACAGCAGTTGTAACCAGGATATCTACTCCGACGATGAAGCGTTCAATGCTTGCGAGTTTTTTATCAACGTCATCGCAAAGATCTGCTTTTGTCAGAACAAGAACAGGAGACGCTCCGCTGTCCCATGAAGAAGAAATATATTTTTCAACTTTTCGAGGATCGAAAGTATTGTCCAGCGGAAGACAGATAAAAACTGTGTCTATATTTGCCGCTATGATACTGTTGTTTTCTTCATGTCCGGAACTTTTTCTCTGAAACGAACTTTTTCTGTAAAGGATATGATGAATTACTGCCTGTTTGCTGTCCTGAATTTCAGCAACCGCATAATCACCCATTACAGGGTATGAAAGCGGATCTGATGTATCATTAAAAAAATCAGCTGATAAAACAGCAGGTAATTCTTCTTCTTCGCAAATTATCCTGTAGTTTCCGTTTTCTTCGCTGCTTACTCTGCATGGAGTAAGATTTGAATATTCCGAAGCTAATGCAAGAAACTGCGGTGGAATGACTATTTTGTTCATTGTATTTTCCCCTTTTACCAAAATCATAAAAATAAAAAAGACCATAATGTTAAATATTTTCTTTTTCTGTAATTAATTATATCGGAGTATATAGTAAAAGTCAATATTTTGAACAACAAAAAACATAACAAATATTATCATAATGATTTAATCAAAAATAACAACACAGAGGATATTCTCCGCCTCTGTAAGCGGCGGAGAATAGCTGAACAGACTGGCGGAGCAGAATCTCTGACTGTCTGGTCAGCGATTCTATGAATCGTCTCTGCTTGAAAAAGCAAACCAAAGAGCACAGGATCAAAAAAAGATGATAAAAGCAGAGCTTTTATCATCCTGAATAATATTTTTTTATTTAAGTTTGTCATCCAGTATCAGATTATCGGCATGAATAAAACCTCTGATCTCGCTGCCTTTATAATTGGTTGAAACTTCAGACCATGCATATGTTCCGTTGTAAGCTCCGTCGGATGAAAAATTGCCTTCGCTGTCATAAAAAAACAGGCAGTTTACAAATAATCCGGCAGGAAGCTCATATAGTACAGAAGAGTTTTCCTGAGGTTTTGACATAAGCAGTACAGAATCTGATTTCAGATTTGTCATGCCGACCAAAGCACATTCCGGTATTATGGTGAAACCATCGTTTTCTGTATAACCGAATTCAGCTGCCTTTGCTCTGCATTCCTCAGTCAGTTCCTCCTCATTTTTGAAGGATGCAAGGAGAGTGTTTGAAGGAAGATAAGAACAGGCTATAAGTTTGTTTCCGTTATATTTTTTGTAAAAATACTCAGTGTTCTTTTCAAATAAATATTCTTCTGCTCCATCGCCGTCTGCATCATATAACATTCCTCTGAAATCAGGTCTTACGATCCTGTCGAAGTAATACCATACATACATTTCTCCGAGAGTCCGGGAATCAATTATGTTTTTATCTTCTTCTGCCGGGGAATTATATTTGGTATTTTCCCTGATATCAGAAACCGGTTCATTGTTATCTGCACTGTAACTGCTGACCGGATTATCCGTTTTTTCAATTTTGCTGTTAAAAACCGTAAAAAAACACAGTATAACAAAAATGCATATTATTATAAAAATAATTGTCAGTACAAATAGAATGTTGGTTTTGAAAAAAAACATCAGCGAATTTATATCTTTATTATCTGCAGATGAATTTAAAATGTCATTTGAATCGTTATTCATTGTTTTGTTCCTCCGTTGACTTTTATTTATAAAATAATTATACACAAAGAAATCAAATATGTCAATTATATATAAAATTTTTAAAAAGGGTAACAGATTATTATAAAATTCATTGAATAGCTGTCGGAATCAAATTTTCACAAATAATATAAATATTGCCTTTGATGGAATATTATGTTAATTGTATTAACAGAAATATGTCGTTATTATTTGTCATAATAAACAAATTTCTTTTATTTAAGTATTTTTCTTTCGATAAACCTTGAAAAATATTATGATATGTGGTATTTTAAATATGTTATTTATTTTGAGAATTACTTGTACTTGTTTAGATTAAAAGATATAGAAAGGAAACGGATTATATCCGAAATCAAATATGAAAAAGAATCTCAGATCGTTAATAATAACTTTATCAGTTTTTTCCCTGATGACCGCTAACGCTTTCTGCTTTCCGAATTTTCAGAAGAGCACGCCTCTTATGGCTGAACAGACAGTAGATGAACTTGAAAATTTAAAGAAAGAAAATGCAGACAGGTTAAAAGCACTTCAAAATGAGATAGAAACTGCCAGACAGAAGATATCAGATGTCGAGGAAAATGAAAATTCCATAAAGGAAATTCAAAAAATACTTGATGAAAAAATTGATATTCAGAATCAGAATATCTATCTGGTAAACAATCAGATTATCAAGCTCAATGAATCGATCGAGGACAATGAGCTTCAGATAAAAAATTTTGAAGACCAGCTGTTCAAATATTCTATAGACCTTGAGCAGAATAAGGAATTGCTGAAAAAGAGAATCAGGTCATCCTATATTTCCGGAAATGACAGTGTGTTTGCGATTTTTACAGGTTCAGCTGATTTTTATGATATTCTTGCAAAGTATGAACTTGTTGCCAGAATCAGTGAGCATGATGCAGCTCTTCTTTCAAATATAAAAGAAGAAGTTGAAAAAATAGAAGATTTAAAAGCTGTTCTTTCTTCAAAGAAAAAAGAGCTTGAGATGAACCGAAGTGATTCAGATCAGAAAAAATCAGAGCTTGAAAAGGCTCTGGCAGAACTGGCTGAAAATTATGAATATAATGAGAACGATCTCTATACTCTGTCCTGTGAAAGAGAAGGACTTGAAGGAGAGGTCGAGGATAAGGAACAGGCTCTCAGAGAACAGGATGAAGAGCTTAAGAAAATTTCTGCTGATATTGAAGCATTACAAAATAAGATCCGTGAAGAATCCATTGCTCAGTCAATAAAAGTTTCTGAATCAGTTTCAGTTTCCGAATCTATTGCTCTTGAAGAGGAAAAGAGAGCTTTGGAAAAGAAGAAAGCTGAAGAAGAAGCAAAGAAAAAGGCTGAACAGGCTGCCGTTCAGACAGAAGCACCGGCTACAGAAGCTCCTGTTGTATCAGAGCCGGAACCGGTAGTTCCTGAAACAGAAGCACCTGTTTACGAAGTGAATTCTTCAGGTTTTATCTGGCCTGTTCCGGGATTTGGAATGATAACATCCGGATACGGACCAAGATCTCTTGACAATCATAAAGGTGTTGATATTACTTCCGGCGGAAGCGGCTCCATAATGGGCAGACAGATCGTTGCTGTTGCTGACGGAATAGTTGCCAGTGTAAACAATTCATGTACACATAACTATGGCAAATCCGGAAGCTGCGGATGCGGCGGAGGTTATGGAAATTATGTTGTAATTCTTCATAGTGACGGTACATATGCTACGCTTTACGGACATATGTCATCAGCTGTAGTTCAGGTCGGACAGAGTGTAGCACAGGGACAGACGATAGGCTATGGCGGAACTACAGGATGGTCAACAGGTCCGCATCTTCATTTTGAAGTTCACAAGATCCCGTTTAGCTATGATCGTTCAAATACACTCGATCCGCAGGATTTTATCGGGTCTTCATATTATTAAAATATTATTAAAGCAGTGTCTGATGATACTGCTTTTTTTGTGATATATGACGATTCTATTTCAGCTTTTTTCTTGTTTAACAGTTTTTAAATGTAAATATAAAACAAAAAGTCTGCGTTCATTGACAATAGTTTTAATAATTATTGATAAAAAATATAAAATATTTTTCTATTATTTGTTGACTACAGATTAGTTATGTTGTATAATATTCATGGTGGTTTTTATTTGTTTGTGATTCAAAGCAAATCAATATTAGAAGATTTTATAAGTGATTTCTCAGGAGGTAGAGTATTTTATGAATTTGAAGAAAGTAATGGCAGGTGTATGTGCTGCTGTTTTAGTATGGGGCGGAGTAGCAGCTTCTTCTGTTTTCAGCGGTAAGTTCATCAGCTCAAATTCAGTATATGCAGAAGATTCAGATGTTATTGTATTTGAAATCGATAAGAAAAAAGTTGACAAAGGTACAAAAGTCGTTACAGTAGATGTTAAGATCGATGAAGGAACAAATATCAGTATTGACTCTTTAAGTGTTACTATCGTTTTTGACAGCAGACTTAATTTAGTTCAGACTTCAAAAGCAAAATATATGGTTGTTACAAAAAAAGATGGGGAAAATGCTGTAGCTATTTCTGCTTCTGACAGAAATTATGTCGGCGGAACACTTATTACCACATTGACATTTGAAGTTCCTGATGGTGACGGTGCTTATTATATTAACTGGTATGAAAATACTAATATGATTATCATGAACACACAGAACAAGCTTAAGACAAATGAAAATTACAGACTTGAAAGCGGATATATTCTTGTAGGAAATGCAGATGTTTCTGATCTTCCGGCTGATCCGACAGAAGAAACAACAACTACTACAGAAGCTGTAACAGAAGCTACAACCACTGAAGCTGTAACAGAAGCTACAACTACAGAAGCTGTAACTGAAGCTACAACAGCTGCAGAAGAAACTGATATAGTTGTTACAGAAAATACCGGATACAATGAAACCGGTACTGATGCTCAGGAAAGCAGAAAAATCAATTATGGTGATATAAATAAAGACGGTGTAATTGATCTTAGCGATCTTACAGCACTTTCTTTGATCCTTCTGAGAGATATAGATACAGCCAAGCTTGACCTTGAAGCTGCAGATGTAAACGGAAACGGTGAGATTAACATCGGTGATCTTCCGCTTCTCAAGAGATATATTCTTGGTGACAAAGAAGCTGTTCTTGGTCCGGTAGACTGATAATCAGTGTAAATATATTTTATAAAACATAAAATCATTAAAAGGCGGCCATTTTACCGGTCGCCTTTTGTTTTTGCTGAAGTTTTATTCTGTAAGATATTGAAGTATCATCTGAAAAATGATATAATAATAAAGATGATGTGAAAATCAGCGTAAATCGTATATGAAAGGAAAAAGCATATAATGAAATATACTCAGAACAACTATGTTTTACTGGAAAAGCAGACACTTGCAAAAAATATATTTGATTTTACTATCTTATGTCCTGATATTGCAGATGCTGCTTCGGAAGGTCAGTTTATCCATATCCTTCCTGCAGGACATACTCTCAGAAGACCTATCTCCATCTGCGGGATAGATAAGAAAAAGGGTACTCTCAGGATTGTCTTTGAGGCAAAGGGGGACGGAACAAAGCTGATAGCAGATACACCTAAAGGATCAGTTCTTGATATTGTCGGACCTTTGGGACATGGGTTTGTTCTGCCTGAGACTGATAAAAAGGTTATTATTACAGGCGGTGGAATAGGTGTACCTCCTCTTCTTCCTCTGGCTAAGCACTATGGCAAAAATGCAGTAGTAATTCTGGGATTCAGAAATTCTCAGGCTGTTATTCTTAAAGAGGATTTTGAAGCCTGCGGAGCGAAAGTTATAATCTGTACAGATGATGGTTCATACGGAGTTCACGGATTGGTTACAGTTCCGCTGAAAGACGAACTTTCAGATGCAGCTGCCGTACTTTCATGCGGTCCTATTCCGATGCTTAAGGCTGTTGCCAAAGAAGCTGAAGAAAAAAATGTACCGTGTCAGGTTTCTCTTGAAGAAAGAATGGGCTGCGGAGTAGGAGCATGTCTTGTATGTGCATGTAAAGTAAAGAAAAACGGTGAGGAAAAATTCGGCCATGTGTGCAAGGATGGTCCTGTTTTTGATTCTAAGGAGGTATTCTGGTAATGGCTGATCTTTCTGTAAAAGTATGTGGAGTTGATTTTAAAAATCCTGTGATCCCGGCATCCGGTGTTTTCGGATACGGAAGAGAATATGAAGAATTTTATCCGCTGTCTTTGCTTGGCGGTATTGCAACAAAAGGAACTACCGGACAGCCGCGTACCGGAAATCCTGCACCAAGAATTGCTGAAACTCCTATGGGAATGCTGAATTCTGTCGGACTGCAGAATCCGGGAATAGACAGATTTATTTCATATGAGCTTCCGAATCTTCTTTCAAAGGATACAGTAATTATTGCAAATATTGCCGGTTCAACTCCGGAGGAATGTGCAGAGGTTGCCCAAAAGCTTGATGAAACAGATGTTCATATGATCGAGCTGAATATTTCCTGTCCTAACGTAAAACAGGGCGGAGCTGCTTTTGGTGTATCATGTGAAGGTGCTTCGGCAGTTACTTCACTTGTAAGAAAAAAGACTAAAAAACCTCTTATAGTAAAGCTTTCTCCTAACGTTACGGATATAGCTTCCATTGCAAAGTCAGTTGAAGCAGCCGGTGCAGATGCAGTTTCTCTCATAAATACTCTTCTCGGCATGAGAATTGATCTCAGAACAAGAAGACCTGTTCTGAAAAATAACTGCGGAGGAATGTCAGGTCCGGCAGTTTTCCCTATAGCAGTTCGCATGGTATGGCAGACCGCAAATGCAGTAAAGATCCCGGTGATCGGAATGGGCGGTATCTCTTCAGGTAGAGATGCCATAGAAATGATGATGGCCGGTGCAAGTGCTGTTCAGGTCGGTGCAGCGATCATTACCGATCCGTTTGCTCCTGTCAGAATCATAGAAGAAATGAATTCCTTCCTTGATGAGAACAAAATATCTTCAGTTTCTGAAATTATCGGAACTGTTAATCCATGGTGATTTCAGGAGAAGAAAAATGAAAATAATGTCTGTTGATTTCGGCGATGCAAGAACGGGTCTGGCTTTATGTGATAAAAGTGAAATGCTTGCTTCTCCGGTGTGCGTTATCGAGGAAAGAAATTTTGAAAAATGTATTGAAAAGGTTTGTTTAAAGGCTAAAGAACTGGGTGCTGAGGAGATAGTGGTAGGCTATCCTAAAAACATGAACGGAACAATAGGTGAGAGAGCTGACAAATGCGAACTGTTTTCTCAGAAGCTCTCGGAACTGGTCAGTGTTCCTGTTAAACTTTGGGATGAAAGAAATACTACAGTATCGGCTCATTATTATCTCAATCAGACAAATACCAGAGGAAAAAAAAGAAAGGCAGTGGTCGATGCGGTAGCGGCGACCATTATTCTTGAAAGCTATATTGAATTTCGAAAAAATAATATGAGGTGAATAATAATGAAAAAATTACTTTCATTTACTTTATCATTTTTACTTTGTATGTCATCAGCCTCTGTATTTGCAGAAGAAACTACTGCAGAAGATACAAATGCGGCAGAAACAACTGCAGAACAAAATTCTGAAATTACAGACTGGGTTATGTATACACATGAGGCTGCAGATGCAGTTCTTGAAAAAGAAGAAGATGAATACAAGTATGTTATTAATAACTGCGGAGGCGCTGCCCGCGGCGGTGACGACAAGTGGGATGTTCAGTTCAGATATCCCGGTTTTTCCATCACGAAAGGTCACAAATACTCCATGACTTATTCTATTTCGTCAGACAAAGACGGATATTATTATACAAAAATAGGAAATCTTGATGCTGCTACGGTTGGAGAAGCTACTGCAGGAGAAGCATGGCACAATCAGTTTGGTACATCAACAATGTTTTCATATTCGGACGGATTTATTTGTGAAGATGCGGTTACTGATTATTCAAAAGCATGGACAATGACTCCTATAAGTGCAGGAGATACAATAGAAGTCAAGTGCTCTTTTGAAGGAATTGCAGACCTTCCTGTTGCAGAATGGGTATTTTTCCTCGGCGGAGAAGGACCTCAGACTCCGGGCGGATGCTTTAGCGACGGAACGACTCTTTACTTTAAAAATCTGTATTTAAAGGATGAAACTGATGATGAGGTCATCGTTGACTCATTCAGATTCAACGAGCTCAAAGGCGATGTTGATCTTAACGGTGTTGTAGAGCTTACAGATCTCACTTATCTGAGTCTTTATCTTTTAAAGGATAAAGATCTTACAGACAAGCAGAAGATAAATGCCGATGTAAATGCTGACGGAGAGCTTAATATCGGAGATCTTCCTGCACTTAAGAGAATGATCTTGTCATTTGACGAAAAGAAATAATTTTTTGTTTACTGATCATAACATAAAAAACCCCGGTAAGAATTTATTTTTCTTACCGGGGTTTTGATGTAATTAACGGTTTAATATGTCATTTATTTTTTTCTTGGACCAAGGTATACATTGTCTTTGCATACATACTGTTTAAAGAGAGCAAGGTCTGCGATATCGATCTCACCGTTGCCGTCAACATCTGCAGCGATTCCGTGTTTCTCATCAAATTTTGAATGTTCCATCAGAGCTATGCTTAATAATGTCAGATCTGTAAGATCAGCTGTTCCGTCATCATTAAGATCACCGTATACGATTTTTTCTGAACCTGATGAAGAAGCTGCGGATGAAGCTGAAGTTGATGCTTTTGTCTCTGACTGCTTTGTTTCCTTTGTTACAGTAGTGGTCGGAGTTTCACCCTGAGACGGAGATACTGAGGTACTGAATGCGTTTTTATGATAAATGATGCCCATACCAACTGTACTCATATAGTAAGTTCCAAATTCATTCATGTCACCGATTATGAATTTTCCGTTTCCTGTACCGCCGTACTGATGCTCGTCATCATTTACTTTTACCCATGTTTTTCCGAGATCGGTAGAAGCATAGGCACCTGTGTTTTTGTCGCTTCCGCATGTTCCCCACATGTATATGGTCATAGGAGAATTTTTGTCTTTTGCAGCACCGATTCCGACTGCAAAGCATGATGTTACTCCTTCAAGTTTATTAAAGCTTTCGCCGTAATCCTTTGTAAGATAGAGTCCGTAATAACCTGCAGGGCAGAGGACGCTTCCTGATGATCCTGTTATCATTGCTATTCGGCTGTATTGTTCAGCCTTGTCATATTCACATATGGTTTTCTTTGTAAATGTTGCGCCGTAGTCATCACTTACAAAGAGATAGTTATGCGGCTTTACTGAATCATCATAAGGATTGTTGTCGTTTCCTGCTGCGTAAACGTAGTTCGGTTTTTCTGAATCGACCTGATAGCACAGATCACCTGAAACAGAGATACCGTTTATCTGTTTCCATGTTGAACCGAAGTCGTCACTGTAGCTCATTCCGCAGATGATTCTGTATTTTCCTTCACCTAATTTTGTAATTGCTGCCTTTGCGTTTGATGAGGAAGTTGTGATCATTTTCCAGGTTTCTCCGCCGTCTGTTGTGTAACAGCCCTTTGCTTCATTCATTGAACCGCGGAACATTACCTTTGGATCAGCCGGGCAGTATGCAATGCATGAAGTTGAGCCGAGAGAAGGAGAGTACTGAATTGATTCGTCAACGCTCTTGTGGATAAAACCATCATAGTCACCGATAGCAGAATATACATATCCGCCCGGAACGCTTACAAGATCAAGAGGAACAACTTCTTCGATTCCGTCCGGATGGAAGTAGTAAACAGGGATCTCGTCCCAGATGTTGTCGCATGCAAATACACCGTTTCCGGAAGTCATAAGTATTCTGTCACTGTCTCGCGGATCAAGAACGAGAGAACCGCACCAGTGGATAGCCTTGTTTCTTATCCATTCATGACCGCCGTCCTGAAGATAGTCAGCAGCAAGAGGACCCTGCCATGTTGTCGTTACACCCGGGGTTACAGATTCCCATGTCTTTCCTCCATCATGTGAGCGGTAGAACTGGTCGCCCCAGGCAACAGTATCATTGTCCCATGCGTCTTTGTCCCAGAGCTGTGAACTCCATACACCGCATGTTGCAGCTATGAGTTCATTTGAATTGTCAGGGAGACTTACGCAGCTGCCGTAGCTGTTTTCTGTCGGAGAAATATTTGTTACTTTTCCTGATGCAACATCGTATTTGTAAAGACCGCCGCCGGTAGCCGCAAACTGAAGACCGCCGACATAAGCCATAAGAAGATTTCCGTCTGCATCAAGATTTATTCTTGAAGGAAACGCTTTTGTCGGAAGATCAGCTGAAAGAGGTTTCCAGTTTCCTTTGCCTACGTCAGAAACGTAAACGTTTGCACCGATAGTATTGTCTGAAATTCCGACATAAACTTTTCCTTTATTTATAGCAATCGTTGAGATACCGTTACAGTTTACATAGTCCATGCCGACTGTGGTCTTTTCAACTACATTGCCCCATGTTGGCCATTTGATTTCATTTGTAAAGAGACCGAGTTTCTGGAAAGCGTCATCGTAGCTCCAGGTTTTTCCTCCGTCTTTACTTACGATAAGTCCGTCTGTATCACCGCCGCAGTAAATGATATCCGAGTTGTCCGGGTCAACGGCGATGGCTTCACCGCACTGTCTGCCGTATCCGTTTCCGTGAACCTTGATAAGATCAGTTACATCATATTCTGTAAAGGTCTTGCCGCCGTCAGATGTTTTGAAAACAGCGGTTCTTTCTGATGAGAAATATGCACATCCGCAGAGGAAATAAGCAGTGTTGTCATCGTTAGGATCGATACACATAGCGTCAACACTTAAAAAGCCTTTGTCCTCTTCGCTAATAAAGCCCATGAGCTGTTCCCATTTTTTGCTGTCATAGTTGTACTTGTACATACCGCCGACATCAGTACGGGCATACATTGTCTTTTTTCCGGTAACTATACCTGAAACAAATCCGCCTCCGCCGATGTTCATTGCGCCCCAGTCAGATGAATCTGAAGCAGCTGTAACGATTGTATTTGAAGGAGTATTTAAACCGGTTTGAAATTCAAGTGCAGAAAAAGTAAGTACTGTTGCTGAAAAAGCAGCTATAGATACTGTAAGAAATTTTTTCATAGCATTAATCCTTTCGTGAATATTATTTCTTCCTATTTTTACGTTACAATAAAAATAAGTATTTGTCAATAGATTTTTAGTAATTTTAATGAAAATTGTGACTGTTAACAGTTTATTCGTTGTCAAAACAGAATAAAACAGCACATATGATAACGTTTACATAAAAATTGTATTTTTTATTTAAGTATTTTGCTGAGCTTTCAAGGGATAATGCCGTATTTCCATAAGAAATACAGTTTGTTGTATCGGTCTCTATTGGATCGGCCGGGTGGGAAGATAATGCTTGAATATGTATCGGAGGTATGGTATAATGGAAAAAAATGAGCGAGGTGAGAACGTTGAGATATACACTTATGCATAAAAATATATCGGTTGCTGACATTGATATTGATGAAACGCTTGGCGGAATATCAAAAATCAGAAGTGTAATATCAAAAGAGCATCTTCCTGTGGGAGTTGTTTGTATGCAGCGCCAAAATGAGACTATTGACAGGTTTGCATTCAATAAGTGGTGGACCGGACGTTCTATACCTGCGAGCAGAATGGGACTATCAGATATGCTTGAAACACTTGGTATCGCAGGCTCTGATTTGCTCCTCACCAAATGTTTCGGACTCAGCTTGTCGGACCATTACTGGATAAGGCCGTATGAAAGCAATATGTTGTGGGAAGATGTAAACTTCTTTGACAACGATTTTTCAGATGATATCGGAAATCTTCTGTTCGGCACAAACAGTAAAAATTCAGGTTTCGATTTAATTTCACCGGATAATACGTCAGACGGAAATCTGAAAAAACGCTGGAAGATCATTGACGGCAGACGCTGCCTTCTGAAATCAGGCTCCAATCCTTATAATCAGCAGACCTTCAACGAAGTTATTGCGTCAAGGATAATGGATAAGCTCGGAATATACCATGTACCATATTCAGTAATCTGGATAAATGATGAGCCGTATAGTATCTGCGAAGATTTCGTCACTAAAGACACTGAGCTTGTAAGTGCTTGCAGAATACTTCAACTGAGAAATAAAGCTAATCATGAGAATGAATATCTTCACTATGCTGATATCTGCAAAGAGCTTGGTATAGACATTGTTCCTGCTCTTGACAGAATGATAGTTCTTGACTATATCATAGCAAACGAGGACAGGCACTTCAATAACTTCGGACTTCTGCGAGATGCCGACACTCTTGAATGGCTTGGTGCTGCTCCGATATTCGACAGCGGAACGTCACTCTGGTATGACCGTTTAACTTCACGAATATCAATCAATGACGTTAATTGCAAGCCGTTCAAGAAAACTCACGGGGAACAGCTTAAACTTGTATCTTCATTTGAATGGTTCGATGTTTCAAAGCTTGAAGGTATCGAAGATGAGATACTTGAAGTGTTCAGCGGCGATAAGGCGGCTCAGTTTATTGATACTGAACGTGCTGAGGTCATAGCTGCCGAGGTCAGAAACAGGATAGAAACTGTTGAAAGCATGGCGATGAGCCATACACACAGCTAAGACATCTCCTCCGCTGAGGATAATGTAGTTCAGTATTTTGGACGGGATTCATTTTCCTTTTGATGCAGATTCTTTTGATCTGGTCGTAACAAGATATGCTCTGCATCATTTTCCCGACATAGAACACAGCATCGGAGAGATAAGCACAGTGCTGAAAATATTTTAAATTTGTAACAGTAATAAAAAATAATATCCCGTTTATGTTGACATTGACCAATAAAAATAATATAATTAAAGTGTACGACTAATTATGACTACTGTTTCTTAATAAGCACTGATTTATTAATAAAACTGTGATTTTCAAAAGGTTTCAGAACAGCTAAAATTCTCACTTCACGAATACCCGTCGAAGTCCTGTATTTAATTAAATCGGTGTTTCAATTAATATATTTCTGACAGGAGATGTTTGTTTCAATGAAAAACACAATTTCAACAATTCAGAAACAAAAAATCAATGGTGAAAAAATCTCTATGCTGACAGCATATGATTATTCAACTGCTTGTCTTATGGATCAGGCGGGCATAAACTGTATACTTGTCGGTGATTCTCTCGGAATGGTAATGCTGGGATATGAGGATACCTTATCAGTTACCATGGAGGATATGATCCATCATACTGCAGCAGTTGCAAGAGGAGCAAAAAATGCGTTTGTAATCGGAGATATGCCGTTTATGTCTTATCAGGCTTCTGTTTACGATGCTGTAACAAATGCAGGAAGACTTGTCAAGGAAGGAAGGGCAAATGCTGTAAAGCTTGAAGGCGGTGCAGCTGTCTGTCCTATGATAAAAGCTATATCCGAAGCCTCCATCCCTGTTGTTGCACATCTTGGTCTGACACCGCAGTCAATAAACGCCTTTGGAGGATTCAAAGTTCAGGGAAAAGGCGATGAGGCAGCACTGAAGCTTATCGATGATGCAAAGAAAATCGAAGAAGCCGGTGCATGTATGCTCGTTCTGGAGTGTATTCCTCAGAAGCTTGCAGCATATATAACAAAAATACTTACTATCCCTGTAATAGGAATCGGTGCAGGAGCAGGCTGTGACGGACAGGTGCTTGTATATCAGGATATGCTTGCCATGTATTCTGATTTTACTCCAAAATTCGTCAGAAAATTTGCCGATGTAGGTTCATTGATGAAGGAAGGCTTTAAAGCATATATCGATGCCATAAATTCCGGTGAATTTCCGGCAAAGGAACATTCGTTTGTTACGGATGATGATACTGATTATGAAGCACTTGATTTGAAATCAGAAAATAAGTAATTGGAAAAGAGGTTTATATAAATGGTTGTTGTAAAGACTATCAGTGAAGTCAGAAAAATCGTTAAGGAATGGAAACGTGAAGGAATGTCTGTCGGTTTTGTTCCGACTATGGGATATCTTCATGAAGGTCATCAGAGCCTTATCAGAGCTGCACGTGCAAATAATGACAAAGTTGCAGTAAGTATATTTTTAAACCCTATGCAGTTCGGTCCGAACGAAGATCTTGCATCATATCCGCGTGACCTTGAGAGAGATAAGGAGAAGTGCCTTGAAGCAGGTGCTGATCTTATTTTCGCTCCTTCTCCTGAAGAAATGTACGAGGAAAACTTTCAGTCCTATGTTGACATGCATCTTCTGACTGAGGAACTTTGCGGTTTAACCAGACCATGTCATTTCAGAGGCGTGTGCACAGTTGTAACAAAGCTTTTCAATATCGTTACTCCTGACAGAGCTTATTTCGGAAAAAAGGATGCGCAGCAGCTTGCAGTTATCAGAAGAATGGTTGCTGACCTGAACATGGATATAGATATTATCGGCTGTCCTATTATTCGTGAGGAGGACGGACTTGCAAAGAGTTCGAGAAACACATATCTTAATGCTGAAGAGAGAAAAGCAGCTCTTTGTCTTAGCAGAGCCGTAAAAAAAGGCGAGGAACTCGTAAACAATCATGAAAGAAACGCAAATGTTATCATATCGGCAATGAAAGAAATAATTGAAGCTGAGCCGCTTGCTAAAATAGATTATGTAAAAGCTGTATCACTTGATACCATGCAGCAGATAGCAGAACTTGATCAGCCTGCACTTGTCGCAATGGCTGTATATATCGGAAAAACAAGACTTATAGATAACTTTTTCTATGAATCATAACATATAACTACTAAGAAGATACGTATGTTTTTGGATGACGGATCTGTGCTTTGAAAAGGGGAAAAGCTATAAAATGGAATTAACACTGCTCAAAAGTAAAATACACCGTGCAACGGTAACTCAGGCTGATCTTAATTATGTGGGAAGCATAACTATCGACAGCGAGCTGATGGAAGCTGCAGGCATTTTCGAATATGAAAAGGTTCATATCGTTGATGTCGATAACGGAAACCGATTTGAAACATATGTTATTGCCGGAGAACCGGGTTCGGGTGTTATTTGTCTTAACGGAGCGGCGGCACGTTGTGTCATGACCGGTGACAAAATTATTATTATGGTTTATGCTCAGATGACACCTGAAGAAGCAAAGGAACATAAACCTACAGTTGTATTTGTAAATGAAAAAAATCATATTGACAAGATTTTTCAATATGAAAAGCATGGACTTATCGCAGAACAGATGTGATAAATTGATTTCCAAAAAAAGGTGGTAACAGACTGTGTTAAGCGGAAAATGTGTTGTTATCGGTGTTACAGGCAGCATTGCTGCGTATAAAGCTTGTTCACTTGTCAGCAGACTCGTGAAGCTTGGATGCGATGTTCACGTTATAATGACAAAAAATGCAGAATATTTTATAAATCCAATCACTTTTGAAACACTGACAAACAACAAATGTCTGACAGATACATTTGACCGAAATTTTCAGTTTCATGTTGCACATGTATCACTTGCAAAAAAAGCTGATATTTTTATGATAGCACCTGCTTCTGCAGATATCATAGGAAAAGCAGCAAACGGAATAGCTGACGATATGCTGTCCACAACACTTATGGCATGCAAAGCACCTGTATATTTTGCTCCTGCCATGAACACAGCCATGTATGAAAATCCGGTAGTTCAGGACAATATAAAAAAGCTTGAGTCTTTCGGATATCATTTCATAGAACCGGATTCAGGTTTTCTCGCATGCAGGGATACCGGAAAAGGAAAGCTTCCTTCAGAGGATGTTCTTCTTGATCATATTTTAAGGGAAATTGCATATGAAAAGGATCTGTTTGGAAAGAAAATTCTTATTACTGCAGGTCCTACAATGGAAGCAATCGATCCTGTACGCTTTATCTCAAATCATTCTACCGGTAAAATGGGCTTTTCTCTTGCAAGGATCGCCATGCTCAGAGGCGCTGAAGTCACTCTGGTAAAAGGTCCGACCTCAATAGAGCCTCCGCGTTTTGTAAATGTTGTTGATGTAAAATCTGCAAAGGATATGTTTGAAGCCGTAAAAAAATATGCTGACAGCAGTGACATTATTATAAAATCAGCCGCTGTTGCCGATTACAGACCTTCAAATATCTCAGATGAGAAAATAAAAAAATCAGATGGAGATATGTCCATACAGCTTGAGAGAACGGATGATATATTAAAATATCTCGGTGAAAACAGAAAAGAAGGACAGTTTATCTGCGGTTTTTCGATGGAAACTCAAAATATGCTTGAAAATTCCAGAGAAAAATTAAAGAAGAAAAATATTGATATGATATGTGCCAACAGTCTTAAACAGGAGGGTGCCGGTTTCGGAACCGACACTAACATAGTCACAATGATCTCAAAGGATGAAGAGGTTCAGCTTCCTGTTTTAAGCAAGGATGATACAGCATTCAGAATACTGTCAAAAATCATTGAAAACATGAAATAATCACTTTATTAAACGCACTGCAGTTTGTAGTGCGTTATGTTTTTATTTGTCATTTTTTTGGAAATTTATTAATTTTACATTAAATTATTGCTTCATTTTATTTTTTAATTGACATCGTTCACATAATATGATAAAATCATAATATATTTTGTAGCATGATTAATAATATGATTTTATAACAACACAGAGGATATCCCC
>JAZQPR010000039.1:0-13600 GCA_045628605.1 Oscillospiraceae bacterium | reverse complement strand
CATTCCATAGGTGCATTATCCCAGCAGTTACCTTTACGGCTCATACTTGTTACAAAAACCGTATGCATGAGCAATGTTCTGATAGTCGTATGAACAGTATTGACTGCCCATATCGCTATGCAAAACACACCCATTTACGTTACCTGAGTTATTTACAGCATCTTTTAAGGCATCTATAGTAAGCTGCTTAGTCATTCTTGAATCCATGGACATTCCTACGATTTTGCGTCCGCACAGATCCATTACTGCGGCTAAGTACAGCCAGCCTTCATCAGTCGGTATCACTTACCATTTTCATATTTGGTCTTACTGATTCAAAATCTCTGTTAAGTATATTTTCATATACAGGCCGCCGGGCGCACACAAAAACATTCTGACAAAATTTGTGAATTTTATCAGAATGTTTACTTACTTATTGATTTTAATGCTCATTACAATACGGGCAGTTACTTTTTTTATACCATCCGTATTTATCTCCCGGACAGTTTTCATTTGCACATAATCCTGTTTCTGAACAGTATCTTGCATATACTACATTATCTGTTTCAGGGAATGACGCATCTGATGTATTTTCACGGACATATGAACCATATACATTTTTCCATATTCTTGCCGAGTTTGCATTATCGATCGCTCTTGTGTTCTGACCTATTGGGTAACCTGCCCATAAAACTGATACTGTATCAGGTGTAAGTCCGACAAATTCAAAGCTTTTACCGGATTCGTCTTTTCCTGACGTTGCTGCAAGTGATACACCTCCGATCTGTGCAGATGTACTGTTACCTTCTGAAACCGTCATCTGAAGCAATTTGTTCATAATATATGCTGTATCTTCACTTACTGCCTGCTCACCTTCACAATTTTCGTTATCAATAATTACCTTTCCTGAAACAGGATCAACACATTTGCTTATGATACTTGCTTTATAATATTTTCCGCCGTTTCCGTAAGGCATATATGCATTTGCAAAATTTACAATGCTCGGACCGGATTTTGTATATCCCAGAACAAAAGCATCATAGTTAAGATCCGCCTCTTTATCTATCTGAAGATGCAATCTTTCTGTTGAAAAATTCATGATCTCACTTAACAGATTATTTCCGTTGTTATATATAAGTTTAGCCGGAACAGCGTTAATTGATCGCATAAAACTATAAAAAGCCGGATAAATTCCACCTGAAGGATATCCATCATAATTCATAGGCCAGACATCTGTGTCAGCCACACCGGGAGCAAGAGGTTTATCAGCAATTAATGATGAGTATGTAATAATATCATTTTCCAGTGCATAACCGTAAACCGCCAGCTGCTTAAGTAAGCTGCCCTGCGATCTGCTGGTATCATATGCCGCATTACAGCCAAAATTAGTTTTTTTCCCAATTCCGCCCTCAACTCCGAGAATATGTCCGTAATAGTCCATTACAACAAATGCACCATTAATCATTCTTTCTTCGTCAGAATATTCATATGCATCACTAAGGGATTCCGGAAAATAAGTCCAGTCTGCAAAAGTTCCATCCAGATGAGCCTGAACATTCCTGTCTGTTGTAAGATAGATATCATATCCACATTTTTTCAGCAGCTCCAATCCGTCACGCCATGATTCAAGAGCATATTTTTCTGCCAGATGCTCTGCAAGCTCATATGCTGCTGATTCCACTGACCATGAGTTTATCTCTGTATCATATTCATAATATAAATTCACCTGTTCATATTCATTTGTATCCCTGTTGAACTCATAAAAACGTGACTCCTCATTTCTTGAAGACAGTTCTTCGAAACTCAAAAGCTCCGCCTGTTCTGTAACATCTGTCGAGGCTGTATTCTTGTCTGAACAGGAGTTATCAGTTATATCACCGGGAACGATTTTATTTAAATTCAACATGACCGGCACTGCTATTATCCCCGCTAAAAGACACGCTGCCGCTGCAAAAGGAAAAACACGTCTTTTTTTACTGATTTTTCTGATATCGGCTCTGATGAATTCATCTTCTTGCATCTCACCTGTCTGAGCATCTCTTATTTTTTTGAGACCGTTTTCTTTTATCCTTTTTATTTTTTCTTCTGATAATTTTTCCATCATTTCATCTGTTCTGTCTGTAAACATTTCTTCATCCGGATGAGTTTTTTCAAGCATTTTCTTTACATCAGCACGTTTCATAAAAATCCTCCTTTTCAAATGTTCCGCTCTTAAACTGAGTTTCAAATATCTCTTCAAGTTTTTTTCTCGCTCTTTTGCTTCTCTTATGTACTGCAGCAGTATTCATTTTCAGTGCTGCTGCGATTTTCTTTACAGGCATACCGTACAGATACTGTGCAATCAGGATATCAAAATCAGGACTTCCGAGTTTTTTTACATTTTTCCAGAAAATCTCTCTCAGTTCATTTCCAAGTATCCTGTTTTCAGGTGATGCTGACGGCATTATTATTTCCGGCAGTTCATCATCGCTAAGATAAAACGAACGTCCTGAAAGCTTATGATAAAGATTTACAGCCGTATTTCTTGAAACCGCACCTAAAAATGCCTTCAGTGAACTGTATCCTTTATCTGTCCACGATATATCCATTACCAGCTTTACAAAAACATCACTTACACATTCTTCAACGTCCTCCTCTGTTCCCATTCCCTTTAAAACTGATAATACTATCGCATAGACGTAATTTGAATATTTATTTACAAGTTCACAGTATCCTTCTTCTTTTGAAACCCGGATCAGTTCTATTATTTCCAGATCACTCATTCTGCTCCTCCTTTTTAATTTTGTAAGGCCTTCACTTATATATACAGTTTAATTAATTTTTTGTGGACACAATAATTAAAAGAATTCAAAGTTATGCTCTGACCCGCGCTTTCTCATCATTTTTCTCAGTATTTTCCTTGAAAAGCAAATCTCTCTTTGATAAAATAAGAAAAAACGGGAGGTATTTAATATGAATAGAATTTGAAAATATAGACGCCGCCAACAATTATCAGACACCTGACTGGGTCATAGCTGATGTAACTTCAGATGAAAGATATAAAAACGGATGCCTTGCAAGGTATGGTATTCCGGAAAGAGATCAAACATAACAAAAAAGAATAACTTTCTCGTTCAGAGAAAGTTATTTTTTAATATTTCTGCTTTTACAACATCCAGCGTAACCGGAGTATAGTTTATTCTTTCAGCACTTACACAGTATCCATGACTGCTGCAGGTATTGTAATTCGGATTTGCATGCACATGTCCGTAAATATTTGCATACGGCATATTTCTGTTGACATACAAAGGCTCATGTGAAAGCATCCAGAATCCTTCAAAAATTACCGGCAGGTCGTATACCTCAGCAAATCCGTGTTCTCTGTAATAGCTGCTGTCAAACGTATCGTGATTTCCTTTGACAAGATATTTTATTCCGTTTAATCTGCTCACATATTTTTCGTTTCCGATATCTCCAAGCAGATAAACCCTGTCTTCATCACCTACCACGCTGTTCCAGTTCTCTATAATTTTTTCATTCATTTCAGAAACCGTTTTAAAAGGTCTGCTCTCATAATTCATGATATTTTCATCATCGAAATGCAGATCTGCAATAAAAAAAATATTCATTTTTGTTCACCGTCATTCTCACATGAATAAACACATTTTAATAATATGCACTGTAAAATGCATATATACTATTTTTCTTTTACAACATCCATTATTTTCATTACATTCATCTCAGCAAAATAAGCGTTAGTTAATTTATTCTTTAAATAACAAAACTCTGTTCCTGCAGTAATTTTCTGAAGATAATCCGTAAAAAACTGTTCCCAGCTCAGATATAATTCACTTTCAATATATTCATACGGTTTTTCCAGAATTTCTTCAGTATTTTTATCTCCAACAATTCCTGATTTAAGTATGACCCATTCAAATGACTCCGGAAGATATATGAATATCTTATCCGGCATTTCACTCATTTTCAAATATATTTTCTGCATTTCCGGACCAAATGCAGCACCATCTGCAATAATCAAAACACCGGAATCTGTATATTTATCCAATAAAGATGCAATGTTTGATTTTCCGTTTGCTGAAACACACTTTAATGAAAATTTATCTGCAATCTTTGAATACATTTGATACCCGGCCCCTGAATCTTCAGTAATAACTGTACTGCAATTTGAATTCATTACGGATTTCGGAATACTTCTATAATACGGATAAGTTCGGTTATATGTTTTTTTGAAACGACTGGAAGTCTTTTTTAATTCAAGAACTGCATCAACACTGTAAGGTATCTGAGGTAATGATTCTCTGGTTATTATTACATAATAATTATCTGACCCTGAAATTGAATCAGCAAATTCCTTTGATCTTACAAATTCATTTCCTTCATCTATAAAAACAATACTGTTATGGGTATTTTCAAGCATCAATTCCCAGTTGTCATTATGAAGAACAACACATTTTCTTGAACACTGAACCGATATTCCGCTCTTTGTTCCGTACCTCTGATTATTTTCAAGAAGATTGATAAGTGTTGTTTTGCCTGTACCGCTGTTTCCACAGATCACTGTTACATTTCTTTCTATTTCCAGTGTATATTTCAATTTGTTGTTTGACACCAAAACAATATATTTTCCTTTCATCTGCACACCTCACAAACATGATACTGCAGCATCAAGATATTCTGAATAACTTGATATAAAGGAATTTGTGTTTAAAATAAAAGCTTTAAACCTCTTCCTGTTAAATTTCATAATATGTCTAAGATTGATCGTAATATTTTCTTTCTCTGCAAGTTCAAGTAAAAAATCTGAACAGTTATCACCGCATGTTGAAGCATTAAAAACCTGATCATGACAGTTTTTGATCAAAAGCAGAGTTTTCGTGCCACCTGCTATTCTCTCCGGAGGAATTATTCCAAGAACAGGACTGTCTATTGCTCCGGAGTCTATAACATCAGATTTGTCAATTTTTTTTATCACCCTTCTAGCAAAATCATCTTCAAACCATGATTCATCATAAGTGTTATCAAAATATACACTTGTATTATAAATTGCTTCAGGCATATCACCAAAAAAAATATTCAGCATTATAATTCCTCCTGAAATGATTTCAAAGCTCTGCTTTTACAAGCAGAGGCGTGGGATAATTTCTGTTTATATCTGAGAATATATCTCCTCATAAAAAGGTATTACCATTTTTACCTGTTCATCATATTTTTCTGCAAAAAATGCACTTTTGTTATCCATTATAAAATCACTCTTTTCTTTATTTAAGTCAGCTCCTCATCGATCAGTTCTTTATCAGCTTTCTCAAAAAATCCAATATCATTTATCATCTTTTTCAGCTGATAATTACTTTTTCACTCATCTGTTTTGTGAGTATATAATTATTATTATACTATTTTTTTACATATAAATCCATACCTTATCATTATTTTATTTCATTTGCTCATAAAGACCGGCTTTGCTACTCCGGTCTGAAAACGAAAAAAAGTCATAAAAAACATATAAATGAATTTTATGACTTTTTTAGTAAGCGTTCAAAGTTCTGCGCTGTTATCCTGATCTGACAGTCCTAAAAAAATTACGTTTTTATTTTTCTTTCTTCTTTAAAGACTTACCTGAAAACAAAGCTAAAAATGTACCTGCAGCCAGCGACAGAAACGCTCCAACTATCTGTAAAATATACAGTCCTGAAGACATACCTGTCTGCGGAAGATTATAGCTTTCCGTCTTGTGTTCATCATATGCCATACCGGTAACCGGATCAATATGACTGTACACCTTTAACTGAGGATTCTTTTCATCTGTGTCAATTGCTGCAATCGTTATATCGCCGCATTCAATTGCATATTCATATATACACCCTGTCTTGTTTATCTCTTTCTCATAATCAGCTGCAGCCATATTTCCGAGTTCATCAATGGTATAAAATTTAAAGCTGTTAAAATCTCCGTTTGTCTGATATTCGAGTCTGAGCGGGATCTCATCACCATCTTTGATAACTGATGCTCTGACTTCTTCACCGTCAAAACGGAACTGAACAAATATTTTTTCATCTTCTGAACAAAGTACTGCATTGTTTCCGCAGGCTGTGTATGAATACTTTGTCTCAACTCCGTATTTATCTTTCCTGATCAGCTCAGCTTTATCCTTTGAAAAGCTGACAAATCCATCATATGTATCTTTTTCGTAAAATTTCCATACACCTGAAAATCTGACACTTTCTTCTGCTTTGTCATACTCTTTAAGATCAACTTCTTCTCCGTTCTGATTTGTGCCTTTGGCATCTTTCAGACTGATCGAAAAGCTTTGATAAAAATCTGAATCACCGGGCATATATACATCTGCAAATACTGTATCATAACCTGTCAGATATACACCGGCTGTAACCTTTCTGCAGAATTTGTTTTCCTCATATTCAGTGATCATATTTTCTATATCTTTTATAGAATACATTAACATATTTTCAGGACTTTCTTCACTTACTCTCTCAAGACTGTATTTTGTAGTTCCGGCAAAACTTAAGGATGCCGTATTGTCGTCATTTATCACTATATATCCGTTCTGAACAAATCCGTCTTCGGCTGTAAGTTTGATCTGCCTGTTATCAATATGATATTTTCCGGAAATACTGCCTGATCCGTAAATATCGAACTCAGAATAATCCTCACCGTTTCCTGCAAAATAATAATATTTATAATAATCGGAGGAAATTTTGCTTATCCATGTTCCTTTATTAAGATCATATATACCTGTATCTTTCACAGGAGCTGAAAAATCTATACACTTATCGTCCTTGTCCGTTCCGACAGCTGAAAAAATATTTATATTATATTCAAAAGGTATTCCGCCTTCATCCTCAGCTGTTATTTTTACTGTTTCAAAATCGACAGCTTCAGTTTTAACAGACTTCGGAGCCTTATTAAACATATATTCATAATGAGTCTTATACATTTCTGTCAGCTCGTCATATGAATAAATTTCATCAGTCTCATCATATATTTTTCTCAGATCATCAGTTTCTCCATTGTCCCAGCTTATCATTACAACATTGTATGATGATGCTATATCACCGGAAAATTCTTTTCCGTCTTTTTTCAAAACTATACGGTTTCCGGAAATACTGTAACTGAAATCTGTTCTTTTTTTATCCTTCACATCTACATAATAACCGGTCTTCTCATCGTCCTCCACATAATCAAAATAATATATTCTGTCCAGTTTATCTGAAAAGAACATACCGCTGAATCCGTTGACTGAAGTATTTTTCAATGTCAGCGTATACTCTGTATCATCAAGACCTTCTTCGTGAACTTTTATTTTATAAATTTTGTCTTCTGTTCTCTCAGGAGCTTCAAGACTGATAACGTCTCCTGAAGTATATGCAGCACCGTCAATATCTATTTTTCCGGTGGTAACAGGAACAGCCTCTATATACTCTGAATTTGGTGCTACATAGAAAATACAGCTGTTGTCTGAAGAAAAATCAACATATTGTTTTCCGTCAGACATATTATTTATAAGCAGACTTGAAATATTTGCTTTTCTGACAGAGTAGTTTTGGAAATATACATCATTTTCAAAGCCTTCAGCATATGCCGAAATACTCATATCTTCATTTACCGTGACCGGTTCTTTGTATAATTCAAAATCTCCGTCGTTTATGGAATAATAAATATTTTTGTTATCAGGAACTGACAGTTCAACAGCTGTACCTTTTTTTACACTGCTGCTGTAATCAGAAAACCAGACCTTGCTCTCTTTTACTGCCATTGCTTTAATGCTGATATTTCCTGCGGCGTACATCACATCTGCCTCATCCACATCAGCCATATCCTTCCATGACTGTCCGTCAGTACTGTAAAAGCTTTGATTCCTTCCAAATGTCTTTCTGATCATTTCTTCAGAAATATATGCCTGCAGATTAATAGGTTCATTTACCATTCTTACGTAGTGCTGAGGTTCTTCATCCGGAATTTCGAAACTGTCGGAACAGCTGTATTCACAAGCTACATGATATCCTTTTGTTCCGGAGTATTTTACGACAACTGAAAATTTCTCACCTTCTCTGACATAGACAGGCTCAGAAAGCTTTACTGTTCTGTATCCGATACCGTCAAGTACAGCTTCTGTTACTTTTCCCTCTGTACCCGATACAGGATCATTTTCATTTTTCAGCTCTGTATAAACAGAAATATCACAGACATCATCCGGATTTACACAGAACAGCATAACATCCGTAATATAACAGTTTTCAGATGCTGTGTAAATATTTGAACCCCAGATCGTTTCTTCGCCTTCCTCGGTTTCACTGACAACTGCATTTGATCCATAGTCATCATATTCATACAGCGTATCATGCTCCTGGGCATATTCAACATCAAAATACATGACTTCATCCAGGGCTTCAGAGTATGATACCCAGAAGTAACCGTTGTCACCGAAAGAAGTATCCCAGCTGTTCTTTATCAGCCACGCACCGTCCATTCCGGGATCTGTCGGAAATGCGTCACGAGGAAAATTATCATCATAACCGACCAGTATTACAGCATGACCATTAACAGGAGAATACTCACCTGCACTGTAATAGGCGTTTGTATATTTATTGTAAAACATATCCTGGTCAAAATGGCTTATGGAGCAGTTCAGTGAATGTCCGTCATTTAATGCTTTCTTAATTTCTGCCATATTTTCAGGAACCGGATAGTTTCCGACAGGATTCGGAAGGCTGTGCGTATTTGTCAGATGTAAAACTGCTTCTTTGCTTATTTCTTCTCGGGAGAGCTCTGAACTGTAGTCTTCCCCGTATGGAGCGGTATATTCATATACAGGTCCTACCCAGTTGGCCATAAGAGAAGTCGGGGCACTGATATTTTTTCCCTCAGAATAGTCTCCGCCGAACTCTCTGCATGCCATATATGCAAGATACATTTCTGACAAATCAATATCAGGATCATCAGCTATCATACTGTTTTCAATTGAGCCAAGTGCCGCATGTGCCCAGCAGGTTCCAAGATCTCCCTGATTTCTAATTTTTGAAACCATTCCTCGCGTTCTGAGATCAACTGAAGAAGGGAGTTCATTTTCATCAATATTCTTCTCTATCATTTCTGCATCTGCAGAAGATACAACATTACTTTCCTGAAAATCAACTTCCTCAGCAAAAACTTCTTTTCCGCTGATAAAAGCTCCTGCTGCCACAAGATTAAGACATAAAACAAACTTTATCATTTTTTGGTTCATGATAGTAATTCTCCTTTAAAAATAAAGTATTGGATTTTTTTCAAAGCTCTGCTTTTAACAAGCAGAGGCGGGGAATATCCTCTGTGTCGTTATATATTATATCGTTAAAAAAATCAAATTTTCAAATAATTACAAATTTGTAATCGGAATTTTTTTAAAAAAACAGCCCACGCCGCAAAGAACGGGCGGGGCATGTTATCATAAGGATTTGAAAGCTTTTTTCAGGTCTTCTCCAACAGAAGCAGGATTGGAGATTCCTCGTCCTATAGCTGATGTCAGACTTGGAAGAATTGAAATCTTGCTGTTATCAATAAGCTTGAAAACAGGGGTTAAAACGAACAGCGGATCATTTCGGTCATTGAAGAACATATCCGAACGTTTCAACTGTTTGTTGGAACACATCGCACCCAGAATTGTATGTATCTCAACATAGTTTGAATAGTAAACCGACTGAACACAGGTATATATCATCGAAGTCTTCTTGTCTCTCTGTGCATATTTTTCCCACAGTTCAAGATTCTTTCTGATTGATTTTAATCCGGGAACTGACTTCAGTTCACCGTAAAGAGATGTATTTTTCATATTTTTTCTGTTTCGTTTGTACCATTTTGCAAGCTGCGGACCTATCGTTTTCTTATACTTTTTCTTTTCAAATACATTTGCTATATTCTGAAATGAAAAGCTGTAAACTTCCCTGTCTTCAAAATGATCAATTTTTAAAAGAACATTTTCAAGAAAATCTTTATGAAGTTTCTTTATATCATCATTGTCTCCGGACGTCTCAAACGCCTTCTTATATACAACAAATGATGTCTGATAGAAGATGGCATATTTTGACTTTATCATATCAAGCATTTCAATAAAGAACAGCTTATATCTGTTTTCATCCTTGAATTTTGAACTCATGAAGAAATACCATGAATACGGAACGCCGGTATCTTCAAGTTCTGCGGCAGCTTTGTATAAAAATCCCGGATTTTTCTTCTTCTTTCTGTAATATATAATATTTGAAATGATAAGTGCAATTATAATATATGCAACTGCAGCAGCAGGAATAAATTCTTCCATAAACGAGAGCATATCAATTGTATCCCATTTACTGATACTGTTGTTTTCCTTTCTCTGAGAATATTTCACAAGAACAGGAACTTTGATATCATCAATATTTTTCAGATCTTTAAAATAATCCGGCATAGTCGGTACAATTACCTGTAAGCCTTCCTTAAGGCTATTGGAATATCCATACAGATATCCGTCAATGTAGTTGCATGATATTCCCTCCACAGTTTCCGGTTTCTCATCAAAAGGACCTATCACTATCTTTGCATATTTTACATTCTTTTTCAGACCGTCTCCGAAGAACTGATATCCGAAAACTGCCTCTCTTTTGTTTTTGTAATACTTAACAGCATCATTCAGTCTGTATTTAATACTGTAATTTACAGTTTCATCTGCCGGTTTATAATTCCAGTGAATATAGTTTGAACCTGTTCCTTTGTTCTTTTCAAAATAATAAGTATTTTCCCTGTAATCATCTTCGATGGTACGTTTGGCTTCGACACCGTTTATTGAACAGCTTAATATCTCAATGTCATCGTAATACAGCAGCGACGAATCCATCTTTGGAAAATCCTTTGAAAATTCACTGTATTCTCCGTTTATATAATCCACGGTCCACGTCTCTGTTATTTCGGCAGATCCGTCAGGAAGGATCTCCGCCTTCAAATCCACGGACGGTACCTGATATGTATTTTTTCCATAAATACTAATTGAAACAAACACCACCAGACAGCCCAGAAATATCCAGCGTGATACTTTTGATTGATTTTTCAGCAGTGTCTGATCAAGAAGATAAGAAAAAATATTTATTTTTTTAAATACTACATTTTTAAAGAACAAAAATATCAGTATACCGATCAGTATGAAAGGCAGCAAAACAATTATTGTTCCCAAAGCTATGATCTTCATTTCGCTGTTGTCAAAATCCTTTTCATCAGGAAGGACTACATCCGAATAATTTATTAAGCTGCCAAATAATTTCGGATCCAGATCCATCCTGCACTTTAACAGTACAGACGGCTTATCGAGCTCAGATATCATCGTTTTTCCGTTAAATGAAAAGTCATACAGCGGGAACATAACTTCTGCGTTTTTATCATTATCGGGAAGGTTGATCTTAACTGATGCACTTTCCATAAAAATCTGACGGAAAAAATCATTACCAATAAATTCATAATTAAAAACAGCTTTTCCGTTTTCGTCAAGCTTTACAAGATTTTTTATTCTGTATTTTACTTTATAATTATGTGTGGTTTCTTCTGAGTCTACTGTCCAGTCAAAATCATCCTTGCAGAAAAATTCATCCTGTCCATATAAAAAGCCGTCCGGTTCTGTTTTCTGTTCTTCTTCTGAAAAACCAATTTTCTTATCATCTATATAACAGTCCAGGATCTCTGCTTCATCATAATATTCAAGCTGACTGTACGGTCTTCTGATCATTCTTGAAAAATTATTTTTACCGCTCTCTGAATAAACAACGTCCCAGCTTTCATCAATTACAGCAGATCCGTCTTTTTCAATATCAACTTCAAAATCTGCTTTAGTTATAAAATACATGGCAGAAGAATAGGCATCTGCTGTATCAGGAACACCTAAAGCAAAAACACATAATGCTGTAAATAAAACCAATACACTTTTAGAAAAACGACAGATCCTCTTATTTTTAACATTTTTCATATTATTTACGCTCCTGTTCTTTTTCAGTATCTCATTTAATCGCCATAGAAATTGTAGCATAATAATATTAAAGCATCAAGTATTTTTTATAATATTTCTCAAATGATCACTCATCATCTGTCTGCTGTTCAAAATAATCTGCACAAATATCCCACGCAGCATCTGAACTTTTATGATTTACCAGATAATCAATCATAGATTTTTCAGAATTTTTCTTAATTAACCCTGCAATATTTGATTTTCCTTCAGCACTTATTACCGTGTTATCATACATTTCTGAAAAGAATTCAAATCCGCTGTTTGAATCTTCAGTTATTACTAAAGTATCATCAGTCTTTACAAATTTTTCATTATCCCCGTACAATCTGTAAAGCTCATGATATATTTTCTTTAATCCTGCATATTTTTCTGATGTTCTGATTCCATATATTTCATCAGCGCTATATGGTAAATCAGGAAGGTTATCCCTGAGAATAAGTACAAAATAATTATCAGATTTTCTGCACTCTGCTGCAAATTCATCTGTAACAAGAAAGTGATTTCCCTCATCAACAAACACAATACTGCCGGGGTTCGCATGAAGTCTGTATTTCCAGTCGTCTTCAGATGCAACAACGATCGGACAATCAGAATTTACAGTAACACCACTGCCATCACCTGCTCTCTGATAATTCTGAAGCATTTCAATAAGAGTTGTCTTTCCTGTTGCACTGTCACCGCGAATAATTGTAATATTTCTTTTTATTTCAAATTCATATTTTAGCCGCTTGTTTTCAACTGTAATTCTATACTTTCCTTTCATGCTGCTACCTCTTCAGAAGTTCCGTTGCTGCATCAAGATACTCTGAATAACCATTTACAATTCTGTTATCATTGAGTATCTGCGCTTTAAAATCCAGTCCCTGAAAACTCATTATGTTATGAAGCGAAACAGTAAGATCCTTTTCTTCTGAAATCTTTACGATCCATTTGGCACAATTATCACCGCCGGCACTGGCATTAAAAACTTTTCCTGTATCATCAAACGCCATAAGTATAAGAGTTTTTACTCCACCGGAAAGCTGAAGGGGAGAAATAGGTCCAAGCACCGGACTTTCGATAAGATGAGCAGATACAACATCTGATTTATCTACATCTCTGATCATATCAACTGATAACTGTGAATTGATCCATTCATCTTCATACTGATTTGCAAAATACAAAGGTGGATTATATATCTCACCCGGCATTTCACCGAAATATATTTTAAGCATACTGTCCCCTCCTTAGCAAATCTGACATTCTATATTATTATAACATACAAAATAAGTGCGTGCAACCGGAGCAAAAATAAATTTATTAGTATAACATGATTTTCGTTACTATTCACGGGTTAGCCAGGGTGCAGATTGGGTTCTGCCCCCTGCTTTTCTCTTAAAAAAAGAATATGAATATGAGCCGCCAAATGACTACTATCGCGAAGGATACAATCTGTATAAAAGGATGTACGAGGACAAAGAAGATTATGTACTGTTCCTAAAAGATAAATCAGTACCTCCGACTAATAATATTGCTGAAAGATACGCAAGAGTGTACAAACGAAAAAACATTCAGGCGATGTGCTTCAGAAGTAAAAGCGGAGTAAAAAATTTCTGCGATGGCTTAAGC
>JAZQPR010000038.1:0-36554 GCA_045628605.1 Oscillospiraceae bacterium | reverse complement strand
TTTGTTGAAATCATATATGTTAAAATGAGAAAACCACCTCATTTTATTACGAGGTGGTTTTCTCATTTTTCGTGGCTGTTTCTTAACAGCCCCTTTTTTCAAAGTTCTGTGCAGTTATATAGGATTGCTGATTTTTGTATAAAGTTAAACTCAGCTTATTTCATCAAAATACAGTTTTATTTTTGATGCCGGCTTTCTGCTGATTTCTTTGTCGGAAAGATCAGTGTTCTGTTCAAGTATGATAATTTACTCTCCCTGTATTCTTTAGTGTAATTATCCCACACATGTAGTTAATTGAAAAAACATTTGCATACAAAATCCCCAAATCATGCATCTTATAAAACAGATCAAGAATCTGTGTGCATAACAACATAATTATACATGAAGAACATACAATAATCCTTAGATAAAAGACAAAGCAGCACTACACGTAATCCTTCATCAAATTTCGAAAATTCTTTGCTTGATTTTAAAAATTTTTTTGCAAGTGGCAAACTTGGGGGAATATTTTCAATTATCACATATCATACCATCTTCAATACGTATAATACGTCCACATGCATCAGCGACAGATGAATCATGTGTTATTATTATAATTGTCTTTGATTCTTTGTTTATAGACTTAAAACACTTCATAATTTCTTTGCTGGTATTTGAATCGAGAGCCCCCGTTGGTTCATCTGCAAGAATTACCTGGGTATCTGCAGCAAGAGCTCTTGCAATGGCACAGCGTTGTTGCTGTCCACCGGACATCTGCAACGGCAGTTTGTTTTTCATATCTGCAATGCCCATTAGATCGAGCTTTTCCATAACAATTGACTTACGATTTTTTACTTTGCGTGCAATAAGCGGCATTTCAACATTTTCGTATACTGTATATTTATTCATTAACGAAAAATTCTGAAATACAAAACTAATGTACTGTTTTCGAAATTCATGAAGTTGTCGTGCATTGAATAACGATACATCCTCTCGATTAAAATAATATTTTCCAGATGTGAGAGTATCCATTGCACCTATAATATTAAGAAGCGTTGATTTTCCTGAACCTGATGTACCAGTAATAGCGACCATCTCTCCATGATTTATCTGCATTGTTATTTTTTTTAGTGCATGTGTACATACACCATTTGCATTATAATCTTTTGTTACATTCTCTAATCTAATCATTCTGACCTCCTATCATTTCAAGCGGTGTCATTTTTCTGAGCATTTTAATTAATATAAATGTTATAATTACATTTATCAGAAAAATAATTAACAGCGACAATGGCAGTGCTTTTTTTATAATTACGTTATTTATTATCTCATTTGTATCATTAGTTTTTCCCATTAACAACGGTAATCCCAATATAGATAAACACGATGAAAAAGTAAAGGCGAATAATGAAATGAGAATATTCTTTAGTGTAATTATCCCACACATGTAGTTAATTGAAAAACCATTTGCATACAAAATCCCCAAATCATGCATCTGATAAAACAGATCAAGAATCTGTGTGCATAACAACATAATTATACATGAAGAACATACAATAATTATAAGTTTTAAAAGTACTTTTTTTACATGAATCCACTGGGCGTTCGTATGATCATAAGAATCCTGTAATTTCATATTTTTTACATTCTTTATTCCATACTTATCTGCAATTTTTGAAAATTCGGACATAGCCTGATCAAGACTGTAATCATCAGCAGCACAAAGGAAAAAGAAATTAGCTGTTATTGACTCAGATACGCACAGTATCCCATATTCAAAATCAAGAACAGTACTGTATGTATTCATATTAAACCCGTACTGCAAGTTATCGTTTAGAATTTTCTGCGATTTGCTTAGAAAACCTGCTACAATAAACGTTATGCCATCCATACTGTACTCTGTACCACATTTTATATATCCTTTATATTCAGAACCAAGGTATAGATATCCGGTATTTTTTTTACTATTTTCGAATGCGAGATTTTCCGGCTCAACACCTTCAATAATATCCATCTCAAATAAATCAACTGCGTTTTTATGAATATCCTGAACCAGCATAAGTTTTTCTGATGAAACATGATTTTGGGACTGGATATCATATATTTCCTGAATAGGATCACAATAAAAGGATGAATATGTTCCAAAGCATGCTATTTCCGGTTTTTGCATCACTTCGTCACAAAACTCTTCAGAAAATTCATCAAGTGAAATAACAGCGGTTTTTTTCACACCGCTACTTAGCATTTCATCTGCACTTTTATATGTATTATCATGATTTTCTCCAAGAATTACTGACAGTATGATTATTACGGTGCTTATAAACAACAGAATAATCGAAAGTAATGATTTACGAATATTTTTTGATAAAAAATCCAATGTCAAACGTAGTATCATAATTTAACTCCTGTCCGATTTTATTTCTGCTGAAAGATTCATTTTACTAATTCCTGAAAACATTTTCAAGGCGCAAATACATACAAAAAATATCATACCAAGACATATGATAGCTAATTTGTAAAACATATATATATCAAAATCCGGAATATCATTAATTATTATCTTATATACCAGACTTGTAATCAAAGCCAATAATAACGAAGGTATTGAAAAAAACAAAATATCTTTAAAAAGCAATACAAAGATCTGCCCTCCGGAATATCCATACGCCTTTCGAATGATAATTTCTTTTTTTCTCTTGCTTAACCATAACCATGAAACACTGAAACATGTGAAAATAGAAAACAGAACACACGAAGGAAGAAACAAAAAATTCAAAAATTTATCCCATTCATTCTCATAAATTTCTTTCTTTTGTATTTCTGTTATATTGAACAATCTTACAGGGAAATCCTTCAGCGAATCCTCTAAAATTATGAAGTTCTCTTCAATTGAAGAATTACCTGATAATTTAACTTCTAAAATACCCAACTCCAATCTTTCACATAGCTTTTGCTTCAGACTTTGTTTCATATTTTCATCACAGTTTTCCCAAAACATATACATAGAATAGTCTATCCCGGTTGAAAACTCATCTTTAAGAAAATATTTTACGGGTACTTTAATACCGTTAACTAAGATATTCTGCTGGTCGTCACATAGTTCAGCTATACTAACTCCTGCAATAAGTGCATTACTGCATTCAGCAACCGGAAATTTAATCTTCTTTCCGTCTTTTGATTTCAAGTCAGGATACTCCTGTGAACGAATTATGAGATGCATTTGATATACTTCTATCAGATTATTTATATTATTAACTGTGTTATCAAACCAAACATTACAATCCATTGTATCTGACGCAGCGATAATGGTTTCAATTATTTGATTTTCAGTATCGTAATCAAAATTACTGTAATCCTGTATTTCAATTCTGTAATAATTTTCATTTTCAAACTGTCTCAAAACATTATTTTCTTTTAAAAGTACTACTAAAAAATCTGCTGAATACAACAGTACAAAGAACACTACAAATAGCCCAATCATAAGTAGTATACCGGAAAATCCGAACTTTAAATACTTATTAATTATTTTCATACTTTACTCTTTCCCAAAAGACCCAAAAGCACTATAGACATAATCCATAATACTTTGTGGGCAACCTATTAAAAATTACATATTGTCACAGTAATTAAAAGTCTGTGATACTATCGTCAAAAAGAGGCATATAAAGTACTCTCGTTTTTAAGGCAACTCATTTTTAAAATTAGATTTATCAGGAATCAATGAGGCATCACTTCCTCTTAACCAAGCGTTGTAGTTTATACTATCATATGTGAAAGGATTAAAGTTACATGATGCGCCATTAATATAACCATCAACATATACATCCCCATCTGATGCACGAACTATTCCTGTAGCGTATGATGCTGCTACAGGTAATGCACCACATGATAAAACCAACGCAACAACTATTGATACTCTTTTGATTCTATTATTCATTTATTTTACTCCAATTCTTTAATTATATTCGTTAAATAGATTTGTAGTTGAATTAGATTTTATATGAATTTAAATATAATGTTATATACTACTCAAATAAATATTTCCAATTCATCAACAAATCATTCCACTTTACCATTATAACAACAACAAAAAAAAAGTCAACACTTCATGAAAAAAATTCTTTCGTTATATCAAATTATTTTTCAATTAATATTATTCAGCTAACGAAGGTTAGATTTTTCCACCTTCTGTTATACAATACATCGTGAACATTGCATTCCAAAAGTGTTCAATTGTATCATAAAGTTCGGTGTATATCAGTTCCTAATGAATTCCTTTGTGATTATTTTCCATAAAATAAGCATTTCGATTTCAGATTAGTCGAGACATTCGCCATTTTTCAGAAAAGATCTTATACCTGAAACCGCTCAGTTTTCATATGATGATGAAAATGACGGTCAGCTCATGTTTGATATGGAATGATCCGGATTTTCAAAAGCCGCAGAGATCTGATTCTTTACTGTATTCACCCTCAAAGCCCGAGTGACAAACCAAAGCTTTATTATGTTCAACAGCTGTCAGGACATTCTGTCTGATGCTTTACATTCCATACCGGATCAACGTTATCTTTCCTTACAGATACAGCTTTTGAACAGTCGTACATAAGAACTGAATGACATTTCGTTTTTCCTTTTTCATAATATACTGACACCTGATCACATTTATAACCGTCAGGTACTGCATTGCCTTCAGCTTCATAGCTTAATTCATATAAACATACCGGCACAAAGCTGTCTTTTATTTTAACATATGCATACCAGCTTCTGTCAGAAACAGTATACTCGGAATTCTCACTCAGTTTTTTTCTGACTGTAACACCGTCAAAAACAACATCATTTTTTGAATTCTTGAATTTTGATACTATCTTTTCAAATCCTTCTCTTGAATTTACGGCACCCTTAAACAGTTCCGGATCTTCAGGTACTGTTTCATTCTCTTTGGAAAGATTTTCAGCCGATCTTATAACTTCCGTTACTTTTTGATTTTCATCATATTTTACGAAAAAAGCATCCCTTGTATATACTGTCCTGTCTCCTGAGCCTGCCACTCTGACGTAAAGTTCAGAATTTTTTGTTTCCTCATATTTATACGGAATAAGCTTTAGCGACATAAGCATTCCTGTTTCAGGATTATTTTCATCAAAATAAGGCTTCTGCTCATATGCTCTGTAGTACGAGCTGCTTTCAAGAGGAATCATCATAAAAGAATAATTTTCAACTGCTTCCTTAAATTCTTCAGAGAACTGACAAATTTCAGAATTCATTTCAATTTCAGACAGACTGTTGTCTGACTTGACTTCTGTTTTCCACGGACTGTTCTTCAAAAAAACAACAGGAAGAATAAATAATGCAGCAGCCATGCATACTGCAGCTGTACTGAAGACATGTTTCAAATTTCCATGGTTTATTTTTTTTGCAGAAATATTTTTTTCAGAAGTTTTCTGTTCATGGAACTGCATTTCTTCCGGAACTTCATAATTAAAAAGTGTTGAAAGCATTTTATCCATTTTTTCATCATCAATTCTGTTCATGCTCAAGTTCCTTTCTGATCAATTCCTTTGCCTTATTTAGTCTTGACTTTACAGTTCCTTCCGGTATTCCAATAATTTTAGCTGTTTCTTTTTCAGAACAGTCATTAAAATATCTCAGTACAAGAACAGTCCTGTATTTATCAGGGATTCGGTTTGCAGCTTTCAGCAGTTCCTTATACTCCTCATGAGAAGCTGTTGTATCATCATCAGGGATCAGACTGAAATAGGCATCATGTTCTTCCTCGGATGTAAAGGCTATCGGTCTCAGCCTGTACAGCTTTCTAAGACCCGACTTGTAAGTATTGACGCATATCTTATAGATCCATTTATCAAATTCCGTATCATCATTGAAACTGTCATAATATTTTACCGCTCTCAGAACAGTATCCTGAAAAAGGTCGTCAGCATCATGATAATTCCGACAGAGATTCAGGCATAATCTTGATAGCCTTTCCCTGCATTTTTCTATATTTTCACTGATATCAGTTTTATTTTTCAAATGCTGCTCCTTTCTCATTTTTTAAGTACTCATTAATTAATACTTCTTCCGACTGTAAAAGGTTCATTTTTTTTGAACAAAAACGGGATGCATTGCACCAAAGCAAAAACATCCCGTTTTTATTTTATTCGTTTTCTGATGTTACCAGAAGTTCATTTTCATTTGTCTTTATGATGATCTTAGCAATCGTTCTTTCAGGATTGTCGATAATGATATTTGCGATCTTATCCTCGATATCTGTGCGGATAACTCTTCTGATATCTCTTGCACCATATTTTTTGTCAAATGATTTTTCTGCAATAAGCTTAAGAACTTCCTCATCATATTCAAGAGAAATATTCTTTTCTGAAAGAGGCTCTTTCATCTCGTCAAGCATAAGTCCTGCGATCTTTGCATATGATTCCTTTGAAAGCGGATCAAATACAACGATCTCATCGATTCGACTTATGAATTCAGGTCTTAAGAAATCTCTGAGGCCCTTCATAGCCTTGTCCTTTGAAACCTCTTCAGCAGTCTTGTTAAAGCCGACTCCCATTGACTTGTCTGTTGAACCTGCATTTGATGTCATGATAATGATGGTATTTTCAAAATTTACGTTTCTTCCCTGTGAATCATCGATTCTTCCTTCGTCAAGGATCTGGAGAAGAATATTCATAACATCCGGATGAGCCTTTTCAATTTCATCAAAAAGAATTACTGAATACGGTTTTCTTCTTACTTTTTCAGTAAGCTGACCGGCTTCATCATATCCTACATATCCAGGAGGAGAACCTATGAGCTTTGATACTGCATGTTTCTCCATGTATTCAGTCATATCAAGCTTTATAAGAGGCTCTGTCGAATCAAACAGTTCTCTTGCAAGAACCTTCGCAAGTTCTGTCTTACCGACACCGGTAGGACCAACGAAAACAAATGATGCAGGTCTGCGGCGCTTTGAAAGCTGTACTCTTGTTCTCTTGATGGATTTTGCAAGAGTATTTACTGCTTCATCCTGTCCGATAACGCTCTTCTTAAGAGTATCCTCAAGTGAAGCTATCTTTGAATATTCGGTCTGAGCTATCTTGTTTGCAGGAATTCCTGTCCAGAGCTCAATTACTCTTGCAAGATCATCCTCTGTGACCTGAACATTTTCTATAACTTCAGTCATTTTCTCGATCTGTTCTTTTGTGCGTAAAATATTTGTCTTTGTAGCTGCGATCTCCTGATAATCAGGTTCTTCTTCATCCTCTGCATGCTTTCCCTCAAGCTCCTTGAGTTCTGCAACAAGCTTGTCATATGATTCAAGCTCCTTGCTGTCTATAGCTCTGCAGGCACAGCTTTCATCAAGAAGATCTATGGCCTTGTCAGGCAAAAATCTGTCGTTGATATATCTTTCTGAAAGAACAGCACATGATTTTAAAAGTCCGTCACTGATCTTTACTCTGTGATATTCTTCATAATATTTCTTAATGCCCTTAAGTATTTCAAAAGTCTCATCAATAGTAGGTTCTACTACTGTTACAGGCTGAAAACGTCTCTCAAGTGCGCTGTCTTTTTCGATATATTTTCTGTATTCTTTAAATGTTGTTGCACCGATAACCTGAACCTCACCTCTGGAAAGAGCAGGTTTGAGGATATTTGCGGCATTCATTGAACCTTCGGAATCACCTGTTCCGACCAGATTATGAACTTCATCTATAAACAGAATGATATTCTTTTCCTGTTTAACTTCATCAACAAGACCCTTTACACGGCTTTCAAACTGACCTCTGAACTGAGTTCCTGCTACAAGTGCAGTAAGATCAAGCAGATAAACCTTTTTGTCTCTTAGATTGAACGGAACATCACCCTTTAAAATTCTCTGTGCGATTCCTTCTGCTATAGCTGTCTTTCCGACACCCGGTTCACCGATAAGACAAGGATTGTTTTTTGTCCTTCTTGAAAGGATCTGGACAACTCTTGAGATCTCCTTATCTCTGCCCATAATATTGTCTACCGAACCGTCAGCGGCTTTCTGACTCAGGTTTGTACAGTAATTTTCAAGGAATTTGAGCTTCTTGTCTTTTTTCTTTGTATCGCCTGATTTCTTCTTTGAATCAAATTTTTCAAAGCTGCCGTTAAAAAATGAACTGAAACTGCTGTCTTTCGAATCATCTTTTTTCTGATCATTGGATCCGTTGATCATTTCCTGGATAAAAGGCGGTAAAAGTGCTGAACCGCCCGGCTCAAAAGAATCTCCGTCAACGAGCTCCATCATCTGATCTGAGATCTGTTCGATATCATCATCAGAAATTCCGAGCTGATCCATATAATCTTTTACCTGAGGTATTTTAAGTTCCTTAGCACAAAGCATACACAGGCCTTCATTTTTTCTTTCTTCTCCCTGCATTATAAAAACTACAGCCGGTCTTTTTTTACATCTACTGCATAAAATCATAGTTACCTCCATTTTCGAAATGATGCGAAAAACGCAAAATCATTTCTTTTTCTTTTTTATTTTAACAAATTAAAAATTGTCTCATCAAGATTATAAATGTATTTAAAAGCAAATGATTCTTTTATAAGATCGTTTATTCCTGTCTGATCAAAAAATCCTGCCTGAACGATACATTTAAATATACATGTATATAATACAACAAACAAAGCACCGTTTAATATTCCGAATATTGCTCCGCCGAAACCGTCGCCGATGCCGATTGCAAAGTAGTCTTTATTTTTCATAATAAGTCCGGCGATCAGTTTTACAATAACAAGAATTACAATTGCTGATACTGCAAACAATACGAGTAAAATATAATTTTTCATTGAAGAAGAAACATATTTTTCCGATATTGTCTCTGCAGCTTTAAGAGAATTTGAGTTCATTGTACATAAAACGCCAAACATTTCTTTTTTATTGTTTACAGGATCAAGTCCTTCAAAAAACTTACCGTCACAAGCCGGAATATTTTCATTCAGTTCTTTTACAAAAGAATCTGAAAGAATGGTATAAAGAGCCTTGCAGACTTCCTCGCTGCTTTTGTCAATTTTTTCTTTTTTCATACAGGATATAATTACTGTATCCATATTGTCTTCAGATTCAAGAATTTTTGAAACATCACCAGCTTTTAACTCTGATCCCATTGTCTGATTTTTATAAACTTTCTTCAGCTCACCTTCAAGATCAAAATTGGTTATGGTTTCGTCGATTCCTGTAGTGATCGGATCTTTTATAAAATCATTGTAGATCATATCCCCAAGGAAAAATGCCACACAGAACGCACCTGCAAAACAAACTAAACTGATAATAAAATTAATAATTGCTTTTTTTGTACCTTTTCTTGCTGCAAAAATCAAAAACAGTATAATAATCAAAGCAGCCGCACCATCAAAAATATATCCCATAACAAAAACACTCCTTTTTACTTAATTACAAATTCTATTCTGTTGATCTCATTGTACCCGAATAACATTATGTAATCTCCCACCTTATAAAAATCATTATAAGGTTCTTTTATCTCAACTCTTTTCAGCAGTGCTCCGTCATAGCTGTATGCCTCTATATCTGTCTCGGTCATAACATACACTGCTTCATCTTCAGCAAAGATACTCTTTACAGTTTTTGTAAGCATTATGTCCTTTTCCTTCTGCCAGTCTTCCAGCATGGCAAGTGTAGTCTTTCTTCGCTCTTTGCTCTCGAATATCAGTGCTGCTTTTTTGCCCTTGAATGCTGCATCGATCAGATTTCCTTTATACGGTAAATTTTTCAGCTGTCCGTTCTTATCAAAATAATCACATTCTGTATCACCAAATATAAAAACACCGTCATCATCAGTGATATATGAAGAAATACAGCATGTCTGAAGATTCTCTGATTCCCATTTTATAACCTTTGAATTAAAGTCAACTGAAAATGCCTTGGATACTATTTTTCCTTTTACAGCATCAATGGTAACTAGATAACATCCGTTGCTTTCACGATTAAATACCACATCCATTATTCGCTGGCTGCAGCCTCTGAAATATATCTCCTCCCCGTCTTTATCAAAAATATGCAATTCACAAACATATTTTTCAGAAACAACCACAACTGCAACTATCCCTTTTTCACTCATGAATGCCATTGAAATGAATCCGTCGCTGAATCTGTGCTGATATATGTTTTTTTTCATTCCTTCGACTCTGAAATTTGATCCGCCCTGTTCGTATATCAAAGCTCTGTTTCCAGCCTGCTTTAATATTGCATTTGTATAAGTATGCGCTCTGTTTTCAAGTCGTTCTCCATCCTCGGAATATATATAAAACCATGAATCGCTTAACAGCGCAAATCCATCGCCGAAACGGCAGGTCTGATAGTTCATCCCGTTTGTGATCTGAAGCGGAAAATTTCCGTCTGTGACTTCATCTCCGTTAAAAAAGCCTTCAACAGATCCTTTTGGCAGCCACCGATCCTTTGTAACATACAATCCCAGAGCAACAACAAGAACAGACATAAACGCTATGAATTTCATCATGCTTCTTTTTGAGTCTTTTCTTATTTTTTCTGAAAAATCATTTATATTTTCTTCATCCATGTACCAAATGACCACCTTTTTTTAGTAAAAAACCCTGTTAAGATAAAGGCCGTGCGGCATTGCTGTCCTGCCTGCCAGCTCTCTGTCGCCGGCAGCGAGAATTTTCGGAATATCATCTGCCTGTATTCTTCCTTCGTTTACATACAGCAGCGTCCCGATAATTATCCTAACCATATTATACAAAAATCCATCGCCTTTTACAAGTACTTTTACAAGATCTCCTGATTTTTCTATATTAATATAATAAATAGTTCTTACAGTATCAATTTTATCAGTATGTGTTGAACAAAAGCTTTTAAAATCATGCCTGCCGACAAGATAAGATGCGGCCTTCTGCATAAGCGCGATATCCATTTTTCTTCTGTATAAAAGCTCAAGATCTTCAGCAAAAGGGTTTTTGCTTTCACTGTTATGAATAAGATACATGTATTCTTTGCCTTTGCAGGAATATCTTGCGTGGAAATCCTTCGGAACGTCTTCACAGGACAATATGGAAATATCCTTAGGAAGATATCCGTTCATTCCGCGAATAAAATTTTTTGTGGGGATATCACGTTCCGTATGAAATGAAAAACAGAATTCCTTTGCATGAACACCTGTATCGGTTCTTGAACAGCCCGTTATTACAGTTGGTGTATTTAACAGCTTTGACAGTGCACCTTCGACAACCTCCTGAACAGTAACAGCATTTTCCTGCCGTTGAAATCCATGATATGCTGTTCCGCGATAGGCCATGATCACTTTAACATTTCTCAAATTTTTTTCCTCTGATTATTTTTTCTTTTTTGCTTCATTCAGGATACTGATCATAGAATCAAGTTCCCCGGATGTTGTTTCTTTTTTATTGTCCCTGTTGGTTTTCAACATATTCATTACGATCTCAAGAGCTGCTTCCTTTGCAATTCCTGATTCAGACTCTTTCTCTTCATTTTTTATATCTTCTTTTTCAGGATTCTCAACCAACTGAGTTTCTTCCTGAATCACTTCTTTATCTTCTGCTTTATCAACTTCAGAAATATCTTCATTTATTTCTTTTTTATTATCCTGAACCTGTGCTTCTGTATTTTCAGAATTTTTCTTTTTCTGTTCATCAATAGATTTCACTATCTCTTTATAGAAAAGATCCTGCGCATCATCCTTATACTTCTGTTCTTTCAATTTTCTGATGATATCAAAGACGGCAATAATCGGCGGAACAAAACATATAATTGTAATAATCACTATCATTGCTTTCATTCGAATTCCTCATTTCATTACAATATTAACTGCTATTACACCGAACAGAACTATTAATGTAACAATAACCGCTGCTATATCTATCGGCTTGACTGATGTCATTTTCAACCGTGTACGTCCCTCACCGCCTCGATAGCATCTGCATTCCATTGCCAGTGCAAGTTCTTCAGCCCTGCGAAATGATGAAACAAAAAGCGGTATTATTACCGGTACTACCGCCTTTGCTCTGTCCATTAGTTTTCCGTTTTCAAAATCTGCGCCTCTTGCTTTCTGAGCAGATATTATTTTATCCGTCTCTTCGATAAGAGTAGGTACAAATCTTAACGCTATAGTCATCATCATTGCAAGCTCATGAACAGGAAATTTAAATTTTTTTAAAGGAGACATCAGCTTCTCTGACGCATTTGTAAGCTCGATAGGCGATGTGGTATATGTCAGAATTGACGAACCTGTGATCAGTGCGATTACTCTGATAAGCATAAAAGCTGCATTTTTCAGTCCGTCATCGGTTATTTCCAGAAACCACAGCTTAAAAATAACATCCCCGTCAAAAAAGAACACATTTAAAACTGCAGTTATTACAAGTACCGGAATAACAGGTTTAAAGCTTTTTATCATAAGTTTCGGGCTAAGTTTTGTAAGTGCATAGGATACAACAAGAAATACCACGCACAGCAGCATCGAAACTGCTGTATCTGCAGCAAATATCATAACTATATAGACAATAGTAAGGATTATCTTTACTGCCGCATCAAGTCTGTGAACAAAACTGTTTCCCGGGAAATACTGTCCTATCGTAATATCCTTCAGCATGCTCCGGCACCATCCTTTTTTGACAGCATTCTGAGTATTTTTTCCTTTGCATACTTTACCGTATATATATCATCATCTATTTTGATGCCGTTTTCTTTTAATTTTTCAAATACTCTGGTTATCTGAGGAACATCAAGTCCCATCTCTGATATTTCCTTATTTTTGGAAAATACCTTCTGAGTCGTATCATGGCAAAATACTTCTGCTTTATTCATTACAATGATCTTTTCTGCGTACTTTGCCATATCCTCCATACTGTGTGAAACCATCAGCACTGTACATCCGGTACGTCTGCTGTATGATCTGACAGCTTCAAAAATATCATCCCGTCCTTTCGGATCAAGACCGGCAGCCGGTTCATCAAGGATCAGTACCTCAGGCTGCATTGCCATTACTCCTGCTATTGCTGCTCTTCTTTTCTGTCCGCCGGACAGTTCAAAAGGAGAACGGTTAAGAAGTGATCTGTCAAAACGCATAAGATCTGCCGCTTCAAGCACTCTTTTCTTTATTTCATCTTCGGACAGCTTCATATTTGAAGGGCCGTAAGCAATATCCTGAAATACAGTCTCTTCAAACATCTGATACTCAGGATACTGAAATACAAGACCAACTTTAAAGCGAAGGTCTTTCATTATTTTTTTCCCTTCCCAGATATCCTTTCCGTTAAAATATATCTTTCCGGAAGAAGGCTTGAGAAGTCCGTTAAAATGCTGAACAAGTGTAGACTTCCCGGAGCCTGTATGACCAATTATCCCGGTGATCTCACCTTTTTCTATTTCAATTGAAACATCCCTGACTGCAGTTTTTTCAAACGGAGTGCCTTCTCCGTAAATGTATGTCAGTCCCTCAGTCTTCAAAACAGCCACAATTAATCTTCCTTTAACAGTTTCATAAGAGCTTCAACACACTCTTCTTCAGTTATAATATTTTTTCCGGTATTGAACCCTTCCTTCGATAGTTCAAACATCAGTTCAGTCACCTGGGGAACATCCAGCCCGACATTTTTTAAAATTCCGACATTAGAAAAAACCTCATGAGGTTCACCGTCAAGAATTATTTTTCCATCATCCATTACAACGACTCTGTCAGCCTGAACAGCTTCCTCCATATAATGGGTTATCAGTATTATTGTGATGCCGAACTCACTGTTAAGCATCTTTATAATTTCCATGACATCACGCCGACCGGCAGGATCAAGCATTGCAGTCGGTTCATCAAGTATCAGACATTCAGGTCTCATAGCTATTATTCCGGCTATCGCTGTTCTCTGCTTCTGACCTCCGGAAAGCATTCCCGGAGAATGAAGTCTGTATTCATACATTCCTACAGCTTTGAGTGCTTCATCTACTCTTTTTCTCATCTCATCCGGATCAATTCCGAGATTTTCAAGACCAAAAGCAACATCTTCCTCAACAACTGCTGCAACTATCTGATTGTCAGGATTCTGAAATACCATTCCGACATGCTGCCTTATATCATAGATCCTGCTTTCATCGGAAGTATCTATGCCCGCAGCCCATACCTTTCCCTCTTTTGGGATCAGTATTGCATTTGTATGTTTTGCAAGAGTTGACTTGCCGGAACCGTTTCTGCCAAGAACAGCAGTAAAGCTTCCTTTTTTGAATCCTGCAGTGATATTTTTCAGAACATCAACAGATATAGTTTTTTCATCTTCTGTCCTGTCGTATGAAAATTTAACATTTTCAAATCGGATTATACTGTCCTGTTCCAAAAAGTCTCACATCCATTCAATTTATCATTTTTTCTGCCATATTGCAGTAGATCCGCACGGAAGCGGCATTCCGCTGCTTTTTACAGGAAGACCTATCTCATCAGATGAAACAGAACCTCCGAATTTTTTTACAAGAACACTGTCAAGAATATATGCCATGACAGCCGGTGAAAGACCGGTCGTATAGCTGTTTAAAAGGAAAAACAAAGGTTCATCACTTAAAACCTGTGAACAAAGTTCAACCAGATCATAAATGCTGTCCTCCAGCTTCCATATTTCTCCGCCTGTTCCTCTTCCGTATGAAGGAGGATCCATAACGATCCCGTCATACTTTCTTCCGCGTCTTATTTCACGCTGAACAAATTTTTCACAGTCATCAACAAGCCATCTTATCGGCTTGTCCTCAAGTCCTGAAAGCTGTGCATTTTCTCTTGCCCAGGCTACCATTCCTTTTGACGCATCAACATGGCATACGCTTGCTCCGGCTTCGGCACATGCAAGTGTGGCGCCGCCTGTATAGGCAAAAAGATTAAGGACGTTGACTTCTTTTCCGGCATTTTTTATTTTTTCCTGCATGAAATCCCAGTTTACAGCCTGCTCAGGGAACAAACCGGTGTGTTTGAATCCTGTCGGCTTTATTTTAAATGTCAGTCCTCCGTATGACAGTTTCCATGCTTTCTGCGGTTTTCCGTTATTGTACTCCCAGTTTCCGCCTCCGCTTTGTGAACGGAAATAATGAGCATCCGCACTGTCCCACAGCTTTTCGTTTTTAGGAGTTTTCCAGATGATCTGCGGATCAGGTCTTATAAGCCTTACGCCGTTCCAGTCCTCCAGCTTTTCCTCTGTAGATGTATCAAGTATAGCATATTCCTGCCATTTGTCCGCAACTCTCAAAATTCATTTCTCCAGTCAGTATATTTTATTCAGCTTCTGCATTTACATGAAGAACATTTGGCTTTGTCTGTTCCGTGATCTTGTCATGTATTTCCTTTGCACACTGATTTATTGCTTCAAAACTCTTGCCTTCTACCATGACTCTGATAAGAGGTTCATGTCCGATCTCTCTGACAAGGATTCTTCCTTCCTCGCCCAGCTCATGCTGTTTCTGTTCAATAAAATCAGTAATAACAGGATCGTTTTTCCAGAGTTCCTTGCACTCAGGTCTGATGGCAACGTTTATCATAACCTGAGGATATTTTACCATGGCGCCGGCAAGAAGAGACATTCTCTTACCGGAAGACTTCAGTGCACTCAGCAGTTCAAGTCCTGTAATAAGCGCATCAGCGGTTGTCGACATTCCGTTAAATATTATTCTTCCGTTCTTTTCTCCGCCGATACTGTAGTCACCGTCCATCTGCTTTTCAATAATTCCTCGTTCTGTAGATCTGGAATTTGATACAATAATATTGTTGTTTTTGGCAAATCTTCTGAAGCCGAGATTTGTAAGATCGGTTACTACAACGGTATCCTTTTTCAGACGACCGTCCTTTTTAAGATGCATAGCGATAATTGCCATGATATCATCTCCGTCAACGACAACACCGTTTTCATCTATTGCAAAGCATCTGCTTGCACTGCCGTCAAAAACAAGTCCTACATCGGCACGTTTTGATTTCATTACCTTTGTCAGATTATTTGCAAATTTGATGCCGCACTGTGAATTTATATTTTTTCCGTCAGGTTTGTTGTTTACAAGGAAGCATTTTGCTCCGAGTGCTGTATAAAGCTTTTCTGCAGTTTCAGACGCACTTCCGTTCGCACAGTCTATAACAACACGAAGTCCTGTATAATCAAAGTCTTCAAGCTTTATTACATGACGAATGTAATCCCATTCGCCGTCCTTGTAATATGTGGCAGTACCTACTGATTCGTGTGATCTGATCTTAATCGTTTCCGGATGTCTCAGAACCGCATTTTCGATCTCATCCTCAATATCTTCTGATATTCGGTAGCCTGCTGAAGAAAACAGCACAATTCCGTTATACTCAAAACCTGCTGCAGGAGTAGAGATCATTATTCCTGCATCTGCATTTTTCTCATGTGTCAGAAAAGCTACAGCTCCTATAGGAACCACCCCAAGCTTTTTGACATCCCCGCCTGCAGAACAAATTCCTGCGATCAGGGCATTTTCCAGTATGTCTGAAGACAGTCTGGTATCCTTTCCGATAAGCACTGTTACCTTGTGTGAAAGCTTATTTTCAAGTGCAAGAACAAGAGCACGTCCTGTCTGCATTGCTATTTCACAGGTAAGTTCCGTAATGGCAGTGCCTGTTATGCCTTCAGGTCCAAACAATTTATCCATATGGAATATATCATCCTTTCAAAAGCATTCAAAATGAAAGCTGTACGCCTTTATCATCATCACGGCATGCAATGCCAAGATGTTCATATGCGAGCTTGGTCGCACATCTGCCTCTCGGTGTTCTGGCTAAGAAGCCGAGCTGCATAAGAAACGGCTCGCAGACATCCTCGAGTGTTACCGCTTCTTCTCCTATAGCGGATGCAAGAGTATCAAGTCCCACAGGTCCGCCGTTATATCCTTTTATTATCATATTAAGCATTCGTTTGTCGAGACTGTCAAGTCCGAGATTGTCTATTTCCAGTCTGTCAAGTGCGACTGATGCGATATCTTTTGTTATTACACCGTCACCGATAACATCTGCAAAATCCCTTACACGCTTTAAAAGTCTGTTGGCTATTCGCGGCGTGCCTCGTGCCCTCTTTGCGATCTCTGCTGCTCCGTCAGCATCACACGGTATTCCGAGTATCATGCTGCTTCTGCGAACTATATCGGAAAGCTGCTCCGTTGTATACAGTTCAAGTCTGAGAACGACTCCGAATCTGTCACGAAGAGGAGGTGTCAGCTGACCTGCCCTCGTTGTTGCACCCACAAGAGTAAACTTCGGAAGATCAATTCTGATGGAACGTGCTGACGGTCCTTTTCCGATCATTATATCAAGGACATTGTCCTCAAGTGCAGGATAAAGTATTTCTTCTATTGACCTTGAAAGTCTGTGTATCTCATCAATAAAAAGAACATCATTTTCCGCAAGGTTGGTAAGAAGTGCTGCAAGATCTCCAGGCTTTTCTATTGCAGGTCCGGATGTGATCCTGAGATTTGATCCCATCTCATGTGCAATAATATTTGAAAGTGTTGTTTTTCCAAGTCCCGGAGGGCCGTACAGAAGAACATGGTCTAGTGCCTCCTGTCGTCTTTTTGCAGCCTCAATATATATTGCAAGATTTTCCTTTACCTTATCCTGACCGATATATTCGGACAGTGATTTTGGTCTTAAGGATACTTCTATGTCATTATCGTCATTTGTTATTTCAGGAGTCACAACTCTGTTGTCAAATTTTACATCACTTGTTTCAATCAAATAAAAACACCCCCGAAAAAGTGATTAGCTGAACATTTTCTTTGCAAGCTCTTTAAGAGCCAGTTTTATCAGTTCAGATGCGTCAAGCGTTTCATCAAGCTTTGCCATGACCGGTGCTATTTCTGACTGTGAGTACCCGAGAACAAGCAGTGCCGAGTATGCCTCGGAAACTGAAGAATTGCTGTTTACTGTCGATGTTCTGCCCGGAGTCTGAACTGTCAGATCTGCATTTTCCTTTATTATCTTGTCCTTCAGCTCAAGTACGATCCTCTGAGCTGTTTTTGCGCCGATGCCCTTGGCTTTTGTAAGAGACTTGCTGTCATCTGATGCAACAAGAAGTGCAAATTTTTCAGGTGAAAAATCCGAAAGGATCGATATTGCTGCTTTAGGGCCTACACCTGATACGGATATCAGCATTTTAAAACAGTTAAGCTCACATGTTGAAGCAAATCCGAAAAGCTCTACAGCGTCCTCTCTTACATGAAGATATGTATAAAGCATTGCTTCACTGCCGATACTTCCAAGGTCGGCAAGTGTCGAAAGAGTAGTCCGGCAGGCATATCCGACTCCGCCGCATTCAATAACTGCAAGCTCAGATTCTTTAACTATCAGCTTGCCTCTGACACTATATATCATTAAATTTCCTCGTTTCCATTCCGTTTGTGCAGTGTCCGTGACATATCGCTATTGCAAGGGCATCCGCAGTATCATCAGGCTTCGGCACCTCCGAAAGTCTGAGTATTCGTTTAGTCATATCCATCACCTGTTTTTTTTCAGCTTTTCCATATCCGACAACAGACTGTTTAACCTGAAGCGGAGTATATTCAAAAACAGGGAGATATTTTCTGGCTGCCGCAAGATTTATAACTCCTCTTGCCTGTGCAACATCTATAGCTGTCTTCTGGTTTGTAGTAAAATATAATTTTTCAATAGCCATGCAGTCGGGCTTGTATTTTTCAATAATATATTCCATATCATCAAAAATACTCTTAAGTCTTCCGTTAAAATCTGTATGTGCTTCAGTATAAATCGCACCGTATTCGATCGTCTTGAACCTGAATTTATCGTAGTCAAGAACGCCGAATCCGACAATTGCATAGCCCGGATCTATTCCAAGAATTCTCAATTTTTTTACCTCGTATCAGAATGAACTTATAAGTATAGACAATATATTATACCACATAATTTTAATTATTTCAACAGCCGTTTTTGACAAAAATTATTGATTTCATTCATCCGGTAATTTTACCGGAGTATAAATATTATGAAGAATATTTTGTTCAATATACCGATTTGGATTTTCAAAAAAATTTTCTCAAAACAAATAAAAAGCACTCAGGATAACAAATTCCCAAGTGCTTTGTTTATCATATTATGTGATCAGTTTTCCAGATCCTCTTTTTCGTCGTCTTCCTCTTCTTCGTCATTTACAGGCTGAGGAACATATGTTGCTGCTATTATTGATACGTTGTCACGGCAGCCTTTTTTAAGAGATTTTTTCACGAGTTCTGTCAGACGCTTTGAAATACTCATCGGCATTGACAGTATTCGCTCGATTTCAGATTTTATTACATAATCAGAAAGTCCGTCACTACAGATCAGGAATACATCACCGTACTCCGGTTTGTCATTTATCAGGCTGATGTCTATAGTAGGTTTTGCTGTTGTATTTCCCAGAACCGGCATGATAATATTTCTGTGAACGTGATTCCTTTTTTCCTCAAAAGTTATTTTTCCCTGCTCATAAAGCATCTGAACCAGAGACTGATCCTTTGAGAGCTGCTTTAACTCAGAACCTCTGAATCTGTACAGTCTTGAATCTCCGACATTTATGCAGTACATCTGCTGATTTTCATCAACAGCAAGTCCGCAGAGCGTTGTCTGCATATTTGCAGAGTTTTTATGAAATCGGCCGTAAATTTTTAACTGTCTGTGTATTCTCATGATAACACGCTGAAAATCAAAACTGCTGTCAAATTCCTGTTTTGCGAGTTCACCCAAAACCATTCTCGAAGCTATATCTCCGGAATTTTCGCCCGAAACTCCATCACAGACTGCAGCAATAAACGGCTTATCCAGTTTAAGATCCATTCTGCCTTCGGTAAGTACGGTATTATTTAAAAGAATAGCGTCTTCATTTCTCGCTTTAATTCCTTTTTCTGTTATTCCGCAACAATAAAACATAAAAAAGATATCCTTTCTTCCCCCGAACTTTCCCCATCATCATAAAAATATTCAAACAATCACCAGGGTGAATTTAATAAATTTCTGAATAGTTCCCCAAAAACTTAAAATCACTCAATCCCAGACCCAGTGCCTTAAGAAGTGCAGCCACTTTTTCATCTGACGTACTTCCTTCAAAATCAAGATAAAAATCAACGTCAAAATTTCCTTTTTTCTGCGGTCTGCTTTCAAGCTTGAGAAGATTTAATCCTGCTACTCTGAACTTTGTAAGCATTCTGCTTAAGCTTCCCTTTTCATCTGGGAGAGAAAGCTGAACTGAAATGTGATCAGCATCCTTTTCCTTTAAAAATTTTCCTGATATACAGATAAATCTCGTAAAATTCTGTTCTGTATTTGAAATATTTTTTGCCAGGATATTAAGCTTATATAATCTGGCACATCTTTCTGAACAGATAGCCGCGATTTTTCTTTCACTTTTTGAAGCATACTTTGCTGACGCAGCTGTACTTGCAAACTGAACTGCTCTGAGACCGTTTTCCTGTAAAAAGTCCGAGCACTGCATGATAGCCTGAGGATTTGAATACACTGTCTTTACATCGCTGACGCTTGCAGCATTTGACGATGCCAGGCAATGATTTACAGATACTCTTGTCATTCTGTTTATGTAAACATTGTATTTTTTCATCAGATCATATGTCTGAGAAATTGACCCTGTATTTGAGTTCTGGACAGGAACCACTCCGTAGTCAAGCTCTCCGGATTCAACTGCTTTAAAAATATCCTCAAATTCATGATAATAGGACATTTTCCTTTTTCCGAAAATTTTAAATGCAGCTTCTTCGGAATTTGAGCCCTTTACTCCATAGCAGCCGATCCTGCTGTTTTCATCAAAAACAAAATCTCCTGATTCTTCAAAATCTGACGAACGGTTTATTTCAAAATCCTGATAGCTTTTACTGATATCCATTATGTCAGTAAACAAAACCTCCGCACCGGTTGAAAATCTTTCCGGAGAAAGCGCTTGCACCCTGTCAAGGATCTCTTTTTCCCTGCCGCTCTGCATTACACTGACTTTGTTTTTGGCTTTGTACTCTGCGACCTGCAGACAAAGCTCCATTCTTTTTGAATATAATTCCAGAAGTTCACTGTCAATTGAATCGATCTGTCCTCTTAGTTCTTTCAGATCCATAAAAAATATATCTGTCCTTTCTTTTCAAAAACCTATTATATTCATATACAATTCTATTATATACTTTTCTTGATCAAAATACAATAGACACAAACTTAATTGATGTTTTTGCAAAAAAAAATGTTCGCATTTTGTATGTTTTTACTACGTTATTTTAAAAGCTTTGACTGTTTAATTCAGATATGTGAAAAAAAGCCGCATGTCAAAAAACACACGGCTTAAAAATTTTTAAAGTTTATCTTTTTCTGAATCAATGATCTTAATAAGGTCATCAATTGAATTTGCATTGAGTTTCTGTACAGGTCTCTGTTTGATAACCTTCTTTCTGATTATCTTCTTCTGAGGAGCAGGCTTAGCGGCTTCCTTAACAGGCTGACTGTAAGCAGGAACTGATTCACGAACCGGCTGCTGCGGCTGATATGATTCTGAAGGTGCTGCCGGTGCTGACATATTTTTACTGTCTTCATTTATTCCTTCAGCAAGTTCATTAATTAATGCATTGGAAGTAAGAGAAGCTGTAAATCTGTTCTGAGGAACTGCTGATACTGTATTTGAAGGAGTAACGGATTCAGACTGTTTTTCTGATTCTTTCGTGAACTGATACTCTTCAAATGAAGATTTTTCAACCTTGGCAAAGTCCTCAGGACGATATTCCTGAAATACAGGTTCATTCTGAGCAGGACGGCTGACCGGTTCATTCTGAACAGGCTGATCAGCAGGTTTGTTCTGAACAGGACGGCTTTCCTGAAAGCCTGAAGCATTTTGTTTTTCTTCAAGTGCTCTTTTCAGCTCCATAGCCTTTTTGTTTGCTTCTTCTTCAAAATTATATGTTTCAAATGTCGGATTTACTCCGTCGTTAAATTCATTGTAATCATCCGGACGATTTTCAGAAGGCTCAGGTTCTTCTTCAGGCACATTCTGCTTTTTCTTTTTCTGTTTATCCTTGTTCTTGGATCTTCTGATCTCATCAGCAAGAATACGTGCTTCTGAAAGATCATCCTCATATCTTTCCTTGTTTGCTGCAATTGACATTCCGCATAATACTATCAGAAGGAATGCAGGAACTGCAACCGTTGCAATTATTCCGGCAATACTGCGGATAAATGAAATGCATTTTCCGGGAAAATCATATGGACGAATAACTGTTGCAATTATTTTGTTTTTATTTATTATATAACTGTCATCAGGATTACCGTCGCTTAAAACCTCATATGAAACAGATCCGTTATCATTCTGAACTTCAGATACAAGAGCAAGAACTGTTTTATGCTTCATGGGCTTGTTGTTCTTCTTGGTGGTTACTTCACAAAGGACATATGAATTTGTGCCTACAGGCCATTTTTTGTCTGCAAAGATCAGCGCACCGTCTGAGATGGTTGAAAGATCCTTGTTGTTATTTAAAAACAAACAGTAATCCTTTCCGAACCCTTTTATATTTACTACTGAATCATCAGCATAGAATTTTATGTTCACTGTAACTGATATTATAAGTATCAGACAGAGCAGCAATGTTGCCAGTCCGCGGAAAAATCCGGCGATTATGGAACCGGCGCTTCTTTTCTTCTTTTCCATAAAAAAAGCCCTCTCTTATCAAAATCTTCAAACCGTCTGTTATTTTCTTAAAGAATTTTCCAAAATGTTAGAAAAATCATCAGAAAAAACATGTACACAAGCTATTATAACATATTTATTTTTAAAATACAATTTAATTTATAAATTTATGAAAAATATTTTTTATTTTTCAAGTATTGACCTTTTTACACCTATGTGTTATAATAATAAACATGATTTTCCAAAAAAATGCTTGTGTAGCACAGCCGGTAGTGCAGCTCATTCGTAATGAGCAGGTCGCAGGTTCGAATCCCGTCACAAGCTTTATAAAAATTGCTTAACCCCCGAGTTTGACAGAAAACAAGAACCTAAAAAAGTGAATATTACCATTTTCAAAGTGAAGATTTCTTGAAAAATCTTCACTTTTTTTGTATTTGGGGTTGACAAATGATTGATTTTTACCTTCTTGAGGAGGACTCCTATGTTTCTTGAAATTGCAAATAATAACGGAACAAAATATATTCGAATCTGTGAAGCTGTTCGTGTCACTGATCCTGTCACAAAAAAATCCAGTCCAAAGAAAAAAACAGTTAAGATTATTTCTTAAATTATATAAATTAATATTTCAAGTATAAAACTTTCTATATTTGCATACAATATAATCTGCAAGATCAAACATGTAAATTCGGTTGATTTACATACAGATTTTGCTCAAACATCATCAAATTTGCTTGACAAAATTTCTTTTTAATGCTATCATTAGTACACTATCATTAGTAGAAGGGAGTATTTTTGTATGTTATTAGAGTTTTCATGTTCAAATCATAAATCCATAAAAAATCCAATAGTTCTTTCTATGATTGCTGGCAACGATACTTCATTTGAATACAATGTAGAAACAATTAATAATTTAAAAACACTTAAATCAGCTGTAATATATGGGGCTAACGGATCCGGAAAAAGTAATGTAATTGATGCAATCTCTTTTGTGAAAAACTTAGTTATCAATAGTATTAACCATCAGCCAGGACAGGGAATCAGACAATTCCCTCATAAATTAAAAAAAGTTGATTCTGAAAGTTCATATCAAATTCAGTTTATAAGTAAAGGAACAAGATTTGTTTTCGGGTTCATATTAGAAAAAATGCTTGTCAAAGAAGAATATTTGTATTATTTTCCAAACGGGCGTCAAGCTAAAATTTTCGACAGAGAATATGATGAATTTACTATCGGCACTAAATTCAAAGGCAAATTCAATGCATGTAAAGATGTTTTAAAATCGAACAGACTTTTATTGTCATGTGCTGCAAACTTTACAGCGGTTGATGAAGTGCTTACTGCTTTTAACTTTTTCAGCAATGATTTAGTGGTATATAACTCCAACAATCAGGAAAACTGGATGAATTATTCTTTATATCAGATGAATGAAAACAGTGACATAAAGAATAAAATGATTTCATTTATGAATAGTTTAGGAATGGGAATTAAGAATATTGACGTAAAAATAGACCAGAAAAAATTAGAACTTTCTGAATTGCCGCCTTTTCTCTCAGATGAATTTAAAAAAGTGCTGCTTCAAACAAATGTTGATGCAATATCCGCAAAAATCGTTTACGATAAATTTGAAACTGATTTAATGACAGAGGAATCTATCGGAGTTCGTAAATTATTTGGATTATTATGCCCTTTCATTGATATAATTTTAAATGGAAAAGTACTCGTATGTGATGAACTTGAGTCAAATTTACATGAATCAATAGTTTATGAAATTGTAAAATTCTTCACAAATAGTTCTCACAATAGTTCCGCACAAATTATTTTTACCACACATGAAACCGGCTTACTGAATCTTGATATTTTCAGAAGAGATCAGATTTGGTTTACTGAAATGGAAAAATCAGAGCGACACACTGATTTGTACTCATTAGTGGAGATTAAAAGCGTTCGCAAAGAAGAAAACTTCGGCAAATGCTATATTTCCGGTAAATACGGAGCTATTCCTATGCTTAATTCTAACTTTTCAAAAACAATTAATGAAGAAGCGTGAGGTAATGGCATGAGTAATGATAGACGAAATTTTTCACTTTCCTCACGAAACGAAGATGTCAGAGAAGCCAATCGTATTAACCCACCAGTTCATTTTTCAATTGATGAAATAAAAAATCATTTTGATGAAAGTCTCAGTAACGTAAAAGGACAGTTTGATGTTGCACAAAGTTTATACTCTGCAGATAACATTGACGGATGCAAAACAATATGGCGTTCACAGGTAGTACTGTCTGAGGGATTATTGGACTTTTTCATTCATGAAATAACCAAGTACTGTATGTTTCAGATGAACTGCGGCAACTGGGACAAGAGCGATAAATATAATAATTTCCTTATCCCTTTATCTCAGTTGGATAACGCATTATCTTCACCCTCAAATGAATGGTTCTTTAATTTTTTAAATGAACGATTCAGCAGAGATGTTTTTTTATCACTGAACTCAATGAAAGATCAATTCAATCTAATTGGAATAGAATTTAATAAAGTTATGGTTAAGGCATTTCCGGCTGACAACATGCAGGAATCTCTCAATCTTGGAAAAGCCAGAATAATGGAATTATTTCAAAGAAGAAATGAAATTGCTCATCAAAACGATAGAGATCATGCTACAGCTTCACAAAATGATATTTCAAAAGAATATGTTGAGTCATACATAAGTTCAATTGAATCAATAGTAAGTTCAGTTGTAGAAATAATAAAAGAAAAAGACAATCAATAACTTGAAAAACATCACAGGCAAAAGTACGTTCTCATACTTTTGCCTGTAATTTTATGAACAGTTTCTGTGGGCATTATTTGGGCATTAATTTTTTCAAAACTTACTGTAAATCAGAATAGAACAGCATATGCTACTATACATTAAACGACGTATCTAAGCCGTTTACAGCAAATTACTACAGAACACTGTACATCACCTGCAGGAAGGAATTATGGTTCGTAATGAGCAGGTCGCAGGTTCGAATCCCGTCACAAGCTTTACAGCAAATAAAAAGAAGCTATGTATCTGAAAACTTATCATGATACATAGCTTCTTTTTATTTTGTATATTCAACAGCAATTCTGCCTATAAGATTATACTGTTCATTCGATAACTTTTTCGGAAAAGCAGTATTCTTATTTCTAAATGTCTCTGCAAGCTCTCTGATTATCTGAATCTGGTCCTCTGACAAGCCAACAGTAGAAATAGTAGTTGTTTTCTCCATTCCGGATAAATAGTCCATCGAAACATTGAAAATCGCTGCAAAAGAACGAACCGTATCGAAAGTAGGACTTTGAAGATTTTTCTCATATCTACTTATTATGGAACTCTCCTTGTTTATCAGACTTGCTAACTGCTCCTGCGTAAGGCCACGCTCTTTTCTCAGTTTTTGTAATATTTGTCCGAAATCAAAAATATCATTCATGCAATTACCTCTAAACTTGAAATATAATCAAATTATAGCCTTGTTAACTTGATAAATATGCAAATACATGATACAATATTTGATATATAAACTAAAGAATTTCAATTTATTCGATAATATGTCAAGTCAAGATTATATTAAATATTTTTGAGGTATATATGAAACAACAGGTTAAATCAAAAGAACGTGTCACTGATCATGGTGAAGTATTTACTGCTGAACGAGAAGTAAATGCAATGCTTGATCTCGTTAAACAGGAAACTGAACGTATAGACAGCCGATTTCTTGAACCGGCATGCGGTGACGGAAATTTTCTTGCAGAAATTTTACGGCGCAAGCTTGCTGTAGCTGAAAGAAATTATAAAAAAAGTGCCCATGATTATGAAAAATACGCCATTCTTGCTCTTATGAGCATGTATGGTGTAGATATTATGCAGGACAACGTTGAAATATGCCGCAAACGTTTGTTCAGCATATGGAATGAACAATATACCAAAACCTGCAGGAACGAAGCATCTGATGAAGCAAGAAAAACCGCAGAATATATACTCAGCAAAAATATAATATGCGGTAATGCTCTGACTATGATGCAGGTAGATTCAGAATGTAATGATACTGATAATTATATTACTTTCAGCGAATGGTCATTTGTACTGGGAGATAAAGTAAAAAGAAGAGATTTCCGACTGGATCAGCTGCTTGACGGCAGTAATAATCTAAACAGAGACGCACGTGTTGACTGGGAATACGATGAAGAAACAAAAGCGTATATCCCCGGTCCAATCGCCGAATATGATATAACGGGATATTTAAACCTTCCATATGTGGAAGATAAAACAAATAACAAAACAGAAGAAGAACCAGAACAACTGTCGTTCTTCTAAGGGGGATTTTTTATGACAGAGTTATTTACTAACGTTTATACGCCAGACGTACTTTCATGCATTGCCAATCTATCAAACGACGAAGTATTTACTCCGCCTGACGTTGCCAATAAAATGTTGAATCTGCTTCCACAGGAACTTTTTGAAAGTCCGGATACCAGATTTCTTGATCCTGCATGTAAATCAGGTGTTTTTCTCAGGGAAATCGCCAAAAGGCTGATAAAAGGTCTGGAAAATGTTATCCCTGATCTGGATAAAAGACTGGAACATATTTTTAAATACCAGATCTACGGAATTGCAATAACTGAGCTCACATCACTTATATCAAGGCGTAGCCTGTACTGCTCCAAATATGCAAGCAGCATATACAGTGTAGTCAAATTTGATAATATCGACGGCAACATCAGATTCAAGCATATTTCCCATACGTTCAGAGACGGAAAATGTATTTTCTGCGGTGCAAGTGAAAGTGAATACGGAAAAGAAAAACGCACTGACGGACTTGAATCACATGCCTATGAATTTATACATACAATGCGACCGGAGGAAATACTTAAAATGAAATTCGATGTAATTATAGGAAATCCGCCTTATCAATTAAACGACGGTGGCAGTGGCACAGGAATAAGTGCTAAGCCTATATATCAATATTTTGTTCAGCAAGCTAAAAAGCTTAACCCAAGATACCTTATAATGATTATTCCGTCAAGATGGTTTGCTGGTGGAAAAGGATTGGATGATTTTAGAACTGAGATGCTTAATGATAAAAGATTAAAACACATCGCAGATTATATGTCTTCTAAAGATTGTTTTGAAGGAGTAAATATAGCTGGAGGAATAAATTACTTTCTTTGGGAAAGAGATTATGCTGGAGAATGCAAAGTTGTTAATTGTAACAATGTTGAAGATAATATTGAAGCTATGAGAACTCTGAACGAATTCCCAGTATTTATACGTGACAATAGAGCAATCGATATTATTCATAAATTTTTAAAAACAAATGACAAAAAACTTTCCGATTATACATATACAAGAAATCCATTTGGATTTGTATCGAAAGAACGCGGTGAAAAAAACAAACAAAGCAATCATGAATATATAAAACTTATAAGTTCAGCAGGAGTTGGCTATGTAAAAAGAAATGAAGTAACTAAAAACAAAAATTTAATTGATAAATACAAAGTCACTATCGGAAAAATTGTACCTAGCAATGGTGAAGTTGATACTGATCCACGTAATGGATATAAAGTAACAACATTATCAAGAATATTATATCCAGGTGAAATACATACCGAATCATATTTATTATTAAAAGATTTTGATACTAAAATAGAAGCAGAAAACTTTGCAGATTATATGAGTTTAAAATTTCCAAGATTTATGATGAAACATACTTTAAGCTCTATGAATATTTCTACTCAAAACTTTATGTTTGTTCCATTTTTAGACTACACAAAAAAATGGACAGATGCTGAATTGTATACACGATATAATCTTACTGAAGCTGAAAAGAATTATGTTGATTCATTAATACGACCAATGGATATAGGCGGTGACGAATAATGGCAGAATCACTTGAAAACTATGTAAGCGGACGCCCTGATGCGAAACCTATGATCTATGCCTATTCAGATCTTCAGTACCCCGGATGTCTGAAAATAGGTTACACAGCAATTGATATTGACAAACGTGTTGCTCAGCAATATCCGACCAAACGTCCTGACGGCAAAGTTCCATATACAATTCATCTCCGTGAATCAGCTATGTTCAATGACGGAGGAAACTTTACTGACCACGACGTTCACAAAATGCTTAAAAGAAAAAAAATCCAGTGTGCAGGCGGTGAATGGTATAAATGCAGTGTCAATGACGTAAAAGCAGCCATTTTAGCTGTACGAAACAGAAATTACAATACAGAAAACCGGACAGAAACATTTTCAATGCGCCCTGAGCAGGAAGAAGCTGTCAATAAAACAATTGAATACTTTAAATCCTGCGAAAAAGAAGAACGCAGATATACTGTGCCAAAATTTTTGTGGAATGCAAAAATGCGATTTGGTAAAACATTTGCAAGTTATCAGCTCGCTAAAAAACTTAATCTTCAGAGAATACTTATCCTCACATTCAAACCTGCTGTAAAAGCAGCATGGTATGATGACCTTGCTTCACATGTAGATTTTGAAGGCTGGCAGTTTATATCAAACTACGATGAAAGTGGTCTCAGCTCTGATCAGCTTTATAAACGTGCAGATAAAAACAAACCCATAGTATGCTTCGGATCGTTTCAGGATTTTCTCGGTGTAAATGCAAACGGAGGCATAAAGTCAAAAAACGAATGGGTACATACAACTAACTGGGATCTTGTTATTTTTGATGAATACCATTTCGGTGCATGGAGAGACAATGCTAAAAACCTTTTTGATGAAATGGATGACGAAGCAGAAATATCATCAGCTACCGAAGATATGCTCGACGAATCCTGGCTTCCTATCACTACAAAGTATTATCTTTATCTTTCAGGAACACCTTTTCGTGCTATAAACAGCGGGGAATTTATAGAGGATCAGATTTATAACTGGACGTATTCAGATGAGCAAAAAGCTAAATCCGACTGGATTGGAGATGATAACCCATACATTTCCTTACCTAAAATGATTATGCTCACATATAAAATGCCTGATTCCATTACCCGAATCGCCAAACAAGGTGAATTTGATGAATTTGACCTTAATGTTTTCTTCTCAGCCTCCGGCAAAGGTGCTGATGCACAGTTCAAATATAAAGATTATGTCCAGAAATGGCTCGACCTTATACGCGGTGCATTTCAGGAAACCAGTATAGACGAACTGAAACTCGGAGCACATAAACCACCTATGCCGTACAGCGACACAAGACTGCTTAATGTTCTTCAGCACACGTTCTGGTACCTTCCTAATGTAGCAAGCTGCTACGCTATGGCAAACCTGCTTTCCGAACGGCAGAATGTATTCTATCATGATTATAAAGTAATCGTCTGTGCCGGTACGCAGGCAGGAACCGGGGCTGCTGCACTTGGACCTGTCCTTGCGGCAATGAACGAACCGCTTGAAAGTAAAACTATCACTCTGTCATGCGGCAAACTTACAACCGGCGTCACAGTAAAGCCGTGGACAGGCGTATTTATGCTAAGAAATCTGAAATCTCCGGAAAGTTACTTTCAGACTGCATTCAGGGTTCAGTCTCCATGGACAATTAAAACTGATAACGGAAAATCAGAAATCATAAAAAAAGAATGTTATGTATTTGACTTTGCACTTAACAGAGCACTTAAACAAATATCAGATTACTCTTGTAAACTAAATTATGGAGAAAATAATCCGGAGAAAAAAGTAGGAGACTTCATTCATTTTCTTCCGGTTCTCGCATACGACGGCAGTGCAATGCAGGCAGTAAATGCCGCAGCTATTCTTGATATGGCTCTTGCAGGAACATCAGCAACACTTCTCGCTAAGCGATGGGAATCTGCTCTTCTTGTTAACGTAGATAATGAAACGCTCCTGAGACTTCTCAACAATAAAGAAGCTCTTGAAGCTCTGATGCGCATTGAAGGCTTCCGTTCTCTCAACAGTGACATTGAAACGATAATAAACAAATCTGAAGCATTGAAAAAGGCAAAACAGGATCCTAAAGAAAAAACTCCTAAAGAAAAAAAAGAGCTTTCAGAAGAAGAAAAAGAAACAAAATCAATGCGTAAAAAAATACAGGAAAAGCTTATTAAATTCGCTACAAGAATTCCTGTATTTATGTATCTTTCAGAATATCGCGAAATGTCATTAAAAGATGTAATCACACAGCTCGAACCTGAACTTTTCAAAAGGGTAACAGGATTGACTGTCAAAGACTTCGAGCTTCTTGTAAGCCTTAATGTATTTAACGAAGCACTGATGAATGATGCCGTTTATAAGTTTAAACGCTATGAGGATTCAAGTCTTGAATACACAGGCGTTGACATGCACGCAAATGAAGAACGTGTAGGTCTTTTCTCCACAAGTATTACAAAAGAAGAATATCTCGCTATGGCAGGCATGCTGGAACAATCAATGTCTGCTCCGCCATTCAGTCATTCGAACGATGTCTCATTATCACCAGCAAAACAACTTTCAAAAACAACTCGTACTGTTTTTTCATTGTCAACAAAAAAATCCCAAAATCAATCAGCTCATTCATTAACTTCATCGCAAAACACTCCTTCACTGCCTTCTCCACAGCAAGTAATAAGAAAAGAACCAGCCAAAACCGACCTGAGTAAAATCAACATCGGTTCAAGAATTAAACATAAAGCATTTGGCGAAGGAACCATTATTTCATTTGATAAAGAGAAAGATACGTTGATTGTAAAATTTGACAAAGATAGCATTGAGAAAACGTTTCTTGCAAATATGAGTTTTTCAAATGGATTTCTAACGGTAATATAAAACAAAACCGCTGAAGTCTCCTGCCTTTTCTCACCGGATCTTTAAATATTTCATACTGAAAACACCGTCACGAATCTGTTCTCTTTTATATTGACAGACAATTTGTAATTATGCATCCCGGCAATATTTGATGCAATTGCCAGTCCGAGCCTGGTACTGTCACGTTCCTTACGTTCTGCGTTTCCCCTGACAAAAAACAACAATTAAATTTTATACCATGAAATCTGTCAGGTCAAGTTTTTATCAAAAAAAGAACTTTCTCTCATTTTTTCTGAGAAAAAGTTCTTTTTTGTAATCACTTAATTTTTTTTGTACTTCTGATGATTTTTACGCTGAATTCACCGTCAGCTGATGAGACCTCCAGTTTCATTTTCTGACAGTCAGCCAGTTGTTTTACGATCGCAAGACCTATACCGCTGCCTTTTCTGCTGCTTCGGCTTGCATCACCTTTCACAAACGGCTGCATCAGTTCAGCGCTGCTGTATTTAAGCGTGCCGTCATATGTGTTTTTAAGGATAAGGCTTTCTTCAGTTATCTCCATACAGATTTTCCCGTTGTCCGAAGTATATTTTATGATGTTGTCCGTCAGATTTACGGCTATCTGCCTGAACATAGCGTCATTTACTTTATAAACGAATGATTTTTCATCAAGTTCAAGACTTATTTTACGCTTATCAAATTCTTCCGTGAAGCTTTTTAACATTTCACGCAGTATTTTGGCTATATCTGTTTTTTCGCAGACCAGCTCATCATCATTTTCTTCAATTTTTGCAAGCTTCAAAACATCGCCGATCAGCTGATTGGTATAACGAATATTTTCAACGATTCGCTCCGTATAGTACTGCTGTTTGTCCGGGTTTGTATTTTCAAGCAGATTTTCAGCATAGCCCTGTGCTGCTGTAAGCGGTGATTTTAAGTCATGTGCAAGCGTGTTAGTCAAAGTTCTGCGGTACTGTGCCTTCTGCTGCTCATTATAAATACGTGAATAGCGATGACTTAAAATTCCAGAAAGCACAGCCGAAAATAATACAAGCATAAGTATCCAGTCAATAAGTATCGGCAGAAGAATACATTTTGTGTAAAAATCAGTTTGAGTGAATACAGAACATTCATCAGGCGCATACATTCCAAAAAGTGTTATCTTATATTTATTTTCATTCCAGCTGTAATTGTTTTCCACTATAGGCTGACGTTCATTTTCGGGCATTCTGAAAGTTCCTGTCCTTCTGAAAAATTCCACACAATCTTCAAATGGTATATCTACATAGCTTTTTTTATCTTTATATGCTTTTATTTTTTTCAGTGTTTCACTTTCCGGATCAGTTCCCTCATCTACAAAACAAAAATCTCCTTCAATTCGCTCATATTCTTCAATATTTTCAGGTGTATCATCACTTTCTGCAATAACTGTCTCATCACCCGTTTCGCTGTCTCTATAGATAAGTCTGTATTTACCAAGTCTGCTGACATTGTCTTTTACATATATTTCTTCTGCAGTTACTGTATAAGCTTCAAAATCTTCAAAATAATTAAAATCCCATGCTTTATGAATATAATGGTTTTTTCTGCATCCGTAAATTATGTATTCATTCGTCCATTCATCCGGAATTTCTGTCATACATTCTATGTATTTCGGATTCTCTCCCGCATGTCTTCTGATTGCATATTTATGGCGTTCTGAAGTCTGAAAAAATACATTTTCAAGATAGTATTTCCTGTTTTCCGCATCATATTTCCACTCATCAACAGACAGTAAAAATGCTGAATCCGGAAAGGATAACCTTTCTGCATCTTCTGTCATACAACACAATTCAATGTTTATCTGATCATACATCTGTGTATCAAAGCTGAAAACATCTGAATTTTTTCCTGAAAGCAGTTCATTTATCAATGGATAACCTATACAAGTGGGTGTAAATATCCGAAGAAAATCCTTTGATATCGGAAGTGATGTCATTTCAGTGTAATCATATTCATATGGAAAGCTTTGTTGATGCCTTTTCGGAATTTTACAAACCGTGCTCACCAGAACCGAAATGATAACCGGCAGACACAGCACCAGAAAACGCCAGTAATAATTCCAGAAATTACGCTTTTTCAGTATTTTTTTCTTTTTAGCTTTCTTTTTCATCTGTCGTCACCTGCTCCTTCATGATATATCCCTGTGAGATCACCGTATGAATGCATTTTCCGCATTTTCCGAGTGCTTTTCTGAGTTTCTTGACATGATTGTCAACGACCCTGTCTGTTCCAAAGAAATCTTCTCCCCATATTTTATCAAGAAGTGTATCTCTGCTTACCACAGAATTTTTATGCTCCAGAAAATATTTAAGCAGCGCATATTCCTTTGGCGGTAACTGAATATCCGCACCCTCTGCAAAAACAGAATATTCTGACGGTCTCATTACTATATCGCCGCATTTAAGTTCCCTGTTTCTGTCCTTACCTTTTACGCGTCTCAGAAGTGCATTTACTTTTGCATATAGTTCAGGCAGAGAAAAAGGCTTTACGATATAATCGTCACATCCAAGTTCATAGCCGTAAAGTACATCTTCCTCGCGTCCGCGGGCGGTCAGGAACAAAAGAGGGCAGTCGCTTTTCTTTCGAAGTTCGCGGCACAGAGTAAATCCGTCTATTTCAGGGAGCATAATATCAAGCATCACCAGATCAAAAATCTTCGTTTTGATAAGTGCAAGTCCTTCCGCACCGTCTGAAGCAGTGATTATTTCAAATCTGCCCTCACTTTTCTTATTAAAATAATCAGTTATGACTTCACGTATCTGTTCATCATCCTCAACTAAAATAATCGTATCTGTCATGGCTACCTCCTTTTACTGTATTTTCTATGAATTTAATTATATTATAACAGAACTCTGTATCCTTTGTATATCCTATATGTATCTTTTTGAGACCCGGATATCATATTTATCCTCATTCCTTTCATAAATATGACTTGACTCAAATATACAACTGTAATATACTTATACTATTCGCAAAAAATACCGACAACAGTACACAAAAATATTTTTTAAAATGCAACACTTTTATACATATCGGCGTCATTATTATCAGAGCACTCATAATCCATCACCGAAGGGGGGAAATATTGAAGATATGGAAGATAAGGAAATTATAGAACTATCTGTAAACCGTTCAGAAAATGCTATATCTGAAACAGACATAAAATACAAACCGCTATGCTTCGTAACAGGTTTTAACCCATGCTTTTTTCTTCTGATGCAAAAAATCATGGGTCCCCACAAATGTGAGGGTCCATGATTTTCATATATGTTTTCAGTTATCGTTTTTCAGAAGATATCTATTGTTTACCACCTTCATACTTAATTCAGCACTGATACGGCTGCTGAATACAGGTCTGGTCGGACGTATTACAATTCCTTCCTTTTTTCCTCCGTTAGGATAGCTTCCGTCTGATCGTTCAAGCAAATCCTCGACTGCAGGATATTTTGATACAAGATCGGTATCGACCTCTTCAATCGGAACAGTCGTAAGCTCCAGTTTCTTACACACATCAAGCATTCTTTCAAGACCAACTCGTTCACCGTTTTCCATTACAGTAAATACATACCATTCAGGCTTTTTAAGCTTCAGTCGGTTCTGCTGGATTCCCGGTCCGCAGAGCTCGCCCTGTACTGTAACGGAAGCAAGTCCTTCCTTTGCTTTGAATTCTTCAAGTTTTTCCCTGTATCCGCGCTCGTTTACAAGATTGTAAAAGTCACTGTTTCCATCATCCTTGTATTCATAGTTATGACCTGTAACATGAAATCCGTTTTCATCTGTGCTGACAGAATGAGAGCTTCCGTCCATTTTTGTACTTATGTAGTATTCAAGTCCTGCAAATTCCTTTATAATCTCAGGATCAGCCTGCACTCTTGTCTCATCAGTATGCGGAATACTTCCCGGAAGATCACCTATAACTGTTCCGCCTGTGGTCACACGTTCCTCTACTTCCCATTTGCGCACACCGAGTATATCAGTAACATCTGTACCCGGCTCCATATCAGCCGACAGCTCCGGGAACTGACTTAAAGGAAGCAGAAGTCCCTGAGATACCTTTCCGCGGAATTTCTGTGTTTTCAGCCGAAAGCCTTCACCCATGATATCAGTATTTCTGTAGCTTGATCCTCTGAGAAATTCATACTCGGGACGTATCGGAAGAAAGCTGTCTATTTCAAAATATACAGCCGTGTCCATAGGCTTAAACTGTCCTTTGTTTACAACGCACTGCCATCCGAGTACATATGCCAGTTCTATTCTGTCAGCGTCTTCGATCGGCTCCGTCTTAAATATTCTTTGTATACTTGCTAATTTTCTGCTCATTATTATCATTTCCTTCTTTCTTATTTTTTATTTATACTGTTAATTTATTATAATGATCTGATCTATTGTCACGCCCAGCAGATGCGACAGGATCACCATATTGTCGATAGACGGCATAGCGTCGCCTCTCATCCATTTGAATATCGCCTGAGGTGTGTTGAAGCCGAATATATTTTGTACGTCTGTCACCTTAAGTCCTTTATTTCTGATCAAAGATCTTATGTTGGCTCCCGTTGCAGTCATATTGATCGTCGGAGATAATAAAGACATAAAAAAATAACCACCTTTCTGACAGAATAATAAAAAAACGCCTGTGTGAGTTTTTATCCTGCACACAGACGGTTTTGTTCCATAAGAAGATGATTTACAATTCAGCACTATCCCCCGCTCACCCTGTAAAGGCGACTGAACAAATACATTTATGTCCTGTGTACAGCAAAGACCAGACTGCCGCCTGATCAATAATAATCATAGCTGACTGCTGATATCTGATATAATTAATGCTCGCGTTCGAAGACATAATGCTGTTCATAATAGTGCTCATTGTTTTCACCCTTTCTTTTGTTAATTTCATTAATTAAAAATAATGGGATATTCCCCCATTGGTTTTATTATAGCATTCATCATTCCTGATGTCAAGTAAACCTGTAGTATAGTTAGGATAAACGCATCAATTTCAAAAGAAAAACCACCAAATTTCGGAAACCTATTGAAATTTGATTATTTTTATGGTATAATGTATTACATAGTATGTAATACATTACGGCGAAAGGAGCTTATAATCATGGATTATGAAG
>JAZQPR010000037.1:0-21956 GCA_045628605.1 Oscillospiraceae bacterium | reverse complement strand
ATTTGACTTCCTTTAAGTTGATGACATTGCCTGCAGAGGCGGGGGATATCCTCTGTGTTGTTATATACCGAAAAACAGCATCACACTTCTTAAGTTTGTGATGTTTTTTATTGCGGCTCTGATGCATTTTGTAAAATTATATGATAATATGTTTTAAACATTTTTGATAATTTTTCACTGTTTTTTTAAAATTTACGTGTAATAAATTGTCACTTATGCGGTCTATCATTACAAAGACATCTGAAATATCAATCGGATCAGATGTAAGGAAGAAAATAAGATTTTGGTCAGCGTTACACATACGGGGAAGTGAAAGATTTAAGGGTTTTTTCACTTAGTGTAACTGAAAGGATAGGGAAAAAAATATGAATAAAAAAATCTCTGCACTGCTGCTTGCTTTGTCATTGCTTGCACTGACAGGATGCACTTCAGAAGACAAACCTGAAAGCAGCACAAACAAAAGCTCGGCAAACAGTATAACCGACAGTTCCTCAGCCGACAGCATCACTGACGATGATGAGGAGGAAACAAATGTTGCTGTTATTTCAATTCAGACTGTAAACAGGGCTGACGATGTAATGAAATTTATAACAGAACCGGTTGCAAAACATGTTGCCGAATCAATTGCTTCATGGACTCCGGGATATGTCATGCCTCCTGAGCCGTACTACGAAGAATGCACTATCAGTGTAAAGGACAAAAACGGAAATGTAACTCTTTCTGATGTAAAAGGAAAAGTTAAAGTCAGAGGAAACTGGACGTCAGTTTATCAAAAAAAGCCTCTTAAAATAAACTTCAAAAAGAAACAGTCAATGATCGGTCTTAACAATAACGCTGAGATGAAAAACTGGCTTCTCCTAGCCGAATACAAAGACGCATCCATGCTAAGAGACAAGGCTGCATTTTCACTTGCCAAGGGAATATATGAATCTGAAGGTCTGTATACAGCAGATTCTGACTTTGCTGAAGTAAATGTAAACGGTGAATACCAGGGACTCTATCTTCTTACAGAAATGCAGCAGATAAACCCTAACAGAGTAAATATTACAGAACCGGAAAAAGGCTATACAGGAACAGATATAGGATATCTGATGGAAATGGACGGATACTATGTATATGAATCTGAACTTCAGGGATTTCACGTTGACTATGCAGACAACGCGCCTCTCGTTCCTTATGACGGAAAAGGCGGAAGCGGAAAAACAATGCAGTGTCTGCCGGAATCAGAAGATGATCCGAAAAGTGATATCGGCATCACTATAGTAAATACTCTTAATTCCAAAGAACAGCATGATTTTATCGAAAACTTCACTAACAACGTATACAGAATAATGTATGAAGCTGCTTACAACAACAAGGCATATTGTTTTGACAAAAATTATTCTTCGATATCAGAAGCTGATGATATTTCACCGCAGGAGGCTGTAGAAAATGTCGTTGATGTAAAATCGCTTGCTGACACATATATTCTAAACGAAATCGTATGTGATGCAGATATCTACTGGTCAAGCTTTTACATGAACGTTGACTTCGGAGCTGACGGAAACAAGAAGCTCACATTCGAAGCACCATGGGATTTTGACTCAGCACTCGGAAACAAGGAACGATGCGCAGATTCAACAGGTTTCTATGCTGCAAATATTGTTCCTGATGTAAACGGCGGACCGGGCAAGGGCGGCGAATACAACACCATAAATCCGTGGCTTGCAGTTCTCGCCAACACAGACTGGTTCCAGGATATAGTAAAAACAAAATGGACTGAAACCTACGACAGCGGAATATTCACCAAAGTAACTCAGATCCTTGAAAATGATTCTGTAACATATAAAGCTGCTTTTGAAAAGAATTACAGCAAGTGGGATAATATCGTACACAACGAAGAATTTTCAAATGAACTTTCAAAAGAAGCTGCACAATGCAAAACCGAAGAAGAAGCTGCGCAGTATCTGATAAAATGGCTTAAAAACAGAATAGAATTTTTGAATTCTGAATGGCATAAATAATCAAAACAATGATATCTTAAGGATTTTCTGATGAAATGATACTCTATTTTAAACAAATTTCTGAAAATCATCCTGAAAGAAAAAAATCAACGTTAATCAAACGGGAATGCTGAGCTGCTTCCCTGAAAAAACGAATCAGCATATATTCAAAATCCATATTTACGTGGTTTTGAGTATATGCTGATTTTATTGTATTCAAGTTTATTAACAGTCAGTTCTTATTCTGCACGGCAGGTTTTCATTTCGTTCATTCATCGCAGATTTCACATTTTTCCTTAACACCGGTTTTTCTTCCTGCAATGAGTATCAGAACAATAGCTGCCGCCAGTTCAACACACACAATCCCTGTCCCTTCTACTCCAAAATCCGTGTTATAGAAAAATACATCTGATACCTGATCACCTTTCAGCGATAATATCGAATATGTTGACTTAACTCCGCTGTTCGGAAGTCCGAAGACAATATTCTGCGTAAAATTCCATGCAGCATGAAGCATGCAGCAGCACCACATACTTTCAGTATAATACATAACAAGAGAAATGAAAATTCCATACAGAATAATATTCCCCACGGCAAGTAAGGAAACACCGAAGTTTGCAAGATGCATCAGACCGAAAAGCAGTGCATTTACTATAATCGCAGCAGCTGCATTGTATCTCTTTTTTATCTTATGGTACATTATTCCCCTGCACAAAAATTCTTCAGCAGATGACTGTCCGAGAACGACAATAAAAAGCAGAAAAAATAAAAACGGATTTTTTTCGCACGGTCCGAAGTCAATATTTTTATTTAAATATGCAGCTAAAATACATATCACGTTTAAAGCTGCCCCACTGAAAAGACCAATAACAGACATCTTAATACTGTTCCGGCTGTTTTTAAATGACAGTGTATTTAATATAGGACGTGATGATTTGAAAATCATACAGTACGGAATAAATACTGTAAACTCACAGAACACCGAAAAATAAATTAAAAACAGTGAAAAAAAATTTCCGTTTATTAAATCCGGCTTTAACCAAATATATAAAAATAGGTTTACAAAACTACTCACAATATTTGCGAGCAGAAAAATAATGAAAAAAGTAAGGAGCATTCCTATAAGAGTATCCCCGAAACTTCGCTTCTGCTTAATTTCCTTTGTGCCGTTATCAGCACCTGATCTGTTTTTCATAAAATTAACCTCTCCTTTTTTATTCCGAACACACAGTTTACTAAAAGTATTATACACTACATAAAGGTTAAATGCAACATTTGTCAGGATCAATTTATTACAGTCTCATAATTATTGATTACAATTCTGTAATTTATATTTAAAAAATTATAATTTATGTTATACTGAAATTGATATTTAAAACAGAATTGGAACTTAATTATCTGATTTACTTTTACGGAGGAATACATATGAAAAAACAAAAACTTATAGTATTATTGGCAATAACAGCCGTACTCGCTGCAGGATGCGGAAAAATCGACAATAACGAAAACAAACCTGACTCAGCTGCAGTCAATGTTACATCAGTTTCAGAAACAACTGCTGCACAGACAACAGAAAAGCCGGCAGAAACTACAGCAGAAACCGAAATCACAGCTGAAGAAACTACAGCTTCAACTGAAAGTGAAAATGATATAAAAAAAGAAGCAGCTTTAAAAATAAAAGGCTTTAACAAAATACATGCGATCTTAACCAGAGTCGGTGCAGAGGAAGCAGGATTAAAGTTTGATGACAGTACAGATTTCAGCGGTCTGACAGACAAGGACGGAAATCAGCTCAAACAGGGAGGCTCAAAAATACTGGATGATGATCTTAAGAGCAAGGACGACATGAAAAAGCTTATCGATGATACATTTTCCGACTTTGAATGTTCGATATTTGATGAAATTTTTGCAGAGACAGACGATGCTCTTTATGTTTATTCAGACATACTGATCCAGCACAACGGCAAACCGGCATTTTATTTCTTCAATACTGATGAAAGCAAATGGGAATACAGTGATATTTCTGAGAACTCATTCTCTGTTACTTCAACAGACTGCAAGGGCCGACATGATTTCAGTTTTACAGTCAAACTTGATTTTGAAAAAACAGACGATGGGTGGAGAATCAAAGACTTTAACGAGATCGATGTAATCTCCTGATAAATACATACAGCCGCAGATATTCAGAAAATTCTGAAATATCTGCGGCTTTTTGTTTTTGGATAATCAAACTTCATTTTGAAAAAAGTAAAATATCAACATAAATATAAATAACTTGTTCAAATTTGCATTTTAATTCAAAACAGTATGTGTTATAATAAAATATAAAATATAAAATATTTTTATGAAAGGAAATAGATATGAAATTCAGAAAAACTGCATTAGCTCTGGCTGCATTTACTGCCGCCTTTTCATTATTTATCGCATCAGGAACATTTTCTTCATCTGCAAACGCATCATCTGTACGAGGTGACGTCAACGGTGACGGAAAAGTAAATATTCTTGATCTTATCAGCCTGAAAAACATCCTTCTCGGAATTGAAAACGGAGAAGAAACAACTTGCTCAACTGTCGAAGAAACAGCTTCAACAACAGTTGAGGAAACAATTGAATTTGAAGAAACAAAATACGATGTGCCTGTAACTGAAACACCGGAATCAGCGGATTTCGAAAATTTGTTGCTTGATTATAAAACCGTATTTATCTCAAAAAACCAGTATCCTGATGCTGATAAAATACCAAGTCGTTCTCAGCTCATAAAAAACAAGGAAGAATATAAAACCTACCTTGATGAACTGAATATTCCGGAAGAATTATCAGAAGAAATACTATCAGATACTGCTGACTATAACGAATATTATTCAGCGATATTTACAGTGGATTATGAAAATAAAAACACATTTGATCCAACTGTTACGCTCAATAAAGATGAAATAATATCCTCAAATTCATTTAAAAATATCCTCTACGATAAAAGAGATTCCGGAAAATGTCTGCTTGAAGCAAGAATTCCGAAAAAATACTACATTGGTCAGGAGCTGACGATAGAAACAGAGGTGATCGTTGCTGTAAATGATTATGTCTACAAACCGGTCATCTACCTGTATCCGGAAGAAACAACTGATATAAACGTTAAACTTTCAATTGACGGTGACCTCAAATATACATACCCTGAATATCCTGAAAACGGCTGGAATGTTACAGCATCTCCTGATTCTGTTCTTCACGACGCATCCGGAAGAGAATACTCATATCTTTTCTGGGAAGGTTCATCAGACTGCAGCTGGGATATGTCAAAGGGCTTCGTTGTCAAAGGCTCTGACACTGTTTCTTTCCTTCAGGAAAAGCTTGAATATCTCGGTCTTACTCCAAAGGAATACAATGACTTCATCGTTTTCTGGCTTCCTAAGATGCAGGACAACGAATACAATCTGATCTCTTTCCAGACTGATCTGTATGAAGATTATGCAAAGCTTGACATCACACCGGAGCCTGACTGTATTCAGCGTGTATTTATGGCATTCAAGCCTTTAGACAAATATGAAGAAGTACCTGAGCAGGAACTCGAACCATTTACCCGTCACGGATATTCTGTAATAGAATGGGGCGGAACTGAAGTTTCTGAGCATTTTGAAAGCATGATCGAATAATTATTTTTCTATATGGTATAAATTATGCGGCTGTTAAATCCCTTCGCCGCTGCCTGAGGCAGCGAAATGGATTATGACAGCCGCTCTTTTTAATTTATAGTAATTTTATTATTTTATTTTTTCTATTTTCATACTATATCCTCCGTTGAACATATAGGCGTAGTCTCCGATACAAACGCATGACTCCGGCATATCAGCAATTCTGCTTCCTGAATAATTACCAAGGGATACGATATTTTTAAACTCTCCGTCTGCATATGAGAAAATGAAATATCCGCTTTCCTCGCCTGAATTTGATTCATAAACAGAAAAATCATTGTCTTCAGAATATACTCGTCTGCTTCTCGAAACAGGAACTGTAACAATTTTATTTTCAGCATCCGTGTATACTTTAGCTTTATTCTCGACAGCGTGACAAGTTTCATAGAAGTTATATGTATAATTTGTGGTTGGATTTGCTGATCCGAGATGACCAACAGTATATGATCCTTCTTTTTTTACATGACCCGGATCAGAAATATCAAATTCACTGAAAACCCAACGGCCTGATATTTTTTCCATGCTCATGATATGATCCTTATCAAGCTTTATTCCATTTTTCAGAAGACCTCCGGCATAAGCTTCCTCATCACTGATTTCATGAGTTTTAAATGCAGGAGATGACAGGTCTGAAAAATCAACTGCTATATTTTCATTCTGGAAAACGTCATAAACATAATATGCAGTATTGTCTTTGACTCCTATCAGGTTTGCTTCTCCGGACAAATCATTCTTTGACACTTCACATACTGTTTTCATTTCACTGTCAAGAACGGAAACAGTAAGTTCATATACAGGTTCTTCACCTGAAGTTTCTTTATTTTGACTTACAGGCAGATGCTGTCTTGTATTTGCTATTACTTTGTCCTCATATATGTAAAGAGGAGCACAGTCAGAAAGAAAACCTTTAACACTGCCCGTAACAGAAGGTGTGATATTTCCGTTTTCAATATCAAAACGTGTGAGCAGAGTATTCATATTGTTTTCATCTGTATCAGACAAAGATGAAAGATATATGCTGTCATCTGAAAAAGCAGCAAATTCAGAATAGCCGAAAACAGCCTTCGCGTCAGTCTGTTTTATCTTTTCAGTGCTGTTAAGATCAATGCTTCCGATAACAGTGCAGCGGTCTGCATAATATTTTTCCGACTCTGCAGAATAAATATTTTCAAATTTTAACTGATGAAAAGCCTCAGAAGTACCTGCTTCAGGGATTATTTCAGAAGCATCAAATTTCTCAGGATCTGCTTTTTTAAATACACTGTCAGAGGAAACAAGATACAGATATCCAGCTTCAGAAATATAACAGTCCGTAAAGCTGCCTGACTGCAGATACGTATCTTTCAGAGAAGGTTCATCGGCTGATTCTGCCAGATCGTAAACCGAAACAAATGTGTATGGTTTTCCATATTCAGAATTTTCAGCTCTGACCTCCGTATTTCCAAGTACTATTAAAGAATCTTCGTAAATATATATCTTTGAAGAAGATACTGAAGCCACTTTTCCGAAGTTTTCAATTTTAAAATCTAAACCCTTTGATATACTTTGTGCTTTGGATTCATCAGTAATATTTATTGTTAAAGTATTTCCCTCCAAATAATAAGCTATATTTTCATATACATGTGAATTGCTGTATTCTGTATAATTATTTTCAAGATGACATACCTGATTATAAAGTGATTTGAAAGCTGCAGTGTCTGAAGTCTCTGAAGCAGCGTAACTGCAAAGTTCATCAGCATCTTTTATATTAACTATTCCGAATGCAGTTTTTGCTGTCTGAGGACCAAGTACAACATTTTCCTTACAAATAAATCTCTGCATATGAGCAAGGTCTCTGATGTCGGTTTCACCGTTTCCGTCAACATCTGCTGCTTTTATCTGCGTTTCATCAAGAGTAGAACGGTTCATAAGAAAAACACTCAAAAGAGTCAGATCCGTAAGATCTTTTAATCCGTCATTGTTGATGTCGCCGTAGCTGAAAGAAGACGTCTTCTTTACTTCTGTTTCTTCAGCAGATACGATACCTGCCGGGATCATTGTACCCATAAGTGCCAATGATGTGAAAAGTGCTGCTTTTTGATTTTTTTTCATTTTTACATTCCTCCATTTCTTTGTCACAGATCTGATTTCCGTGACATGTATAAAACTAATACTTTTTATCCGGAAGAAATGCTACATGATAAATTTTTTTATTATTTTCTGATTTTATCCCCCAGTCAGCTTCGCTGACAGCCCCCTTTTCAAGCCACTATTACTGCGCCGAGAGATCAGTCAAGGGACGCTTTAAGTTTCAATTTTTTATTAATATTTTCTGATTTTATCTTACTTTCCGGTCATTCTTCTTATCAGGGATCTGCCGTTGTCCTTAAGCCATCTGTCCCACTTTTTGTACTCGGGAAATACCTTGTATATTTCCTCATAAAACTGCTTTGAATGATCCATATGCTTTCGGTGACACAGTTCATGAACAACTACTGCATCAAGGACCTCGGGCGGAGTTTTCACCAGCAGACAGTTGAAGTTCAGATTTCCTTTTGCAGAACAGCTTCCCCATCTTGTCTTCTGATTTCTTATAGTTATCCTGCCGTATGTTACTCCTATCAGCTCTGAATAATATTTTACCCTTTCGGGTATTATTTTCAGAGCTTTTTCTGCCATTCTGCTTACCTCATCCGCTGAAAACATTTCTTCATCTTCAAGCTGTTTATTTTTTTCAGCATTGAGAGCAAGATGCTTTTTTATCCAGTCGGATTTTGATATGATAAATTCACATATCAAATACTCGGGCATTTTTAAAGGTGCCCTGGCTATGATGCGGCAGTCTGAGCTTACACATAAAGAAAGCGTTTTTCGTTTTGATCTGATTATTTCAACAGAAGCCGGAATGCCGTCTATCCGTACATTTGTCTGAGCCATTTTCATTCTCCTCTGCAATAAAAAGCTCTCCCCGAAAAAACGAAGAGAGCCGTTTGATAAACTATCCTGTGAACTTATTTTTTAACAAAAAACTTTAATGCTCCGACTGCTGAAAACAGATATGTCAGAAACAGATCCAGATAAAAGCCGCCTTTAGCGCCTGCCAGAGAAAGCCACTCCGACAAATGAAAGTAAACCGACCAGAATGAATACTCAGGCAATTCTTTCTGAATTTCAAATACATATGATGCCTTTACTCCAAAAAATATACCGACAATACATACCCCGATCACTATTCCAAGATCCAGTTTGTTAAAATTCATATTGTTGTGTGATAAAAAGGCGTATAAGTAAAATACTCCCAGAAACAGAACTATACCTGTCACTGCAGCGACATATCCTGCGCTTCCTAAGAGTACCAGAAGTGCAATTCCAGGAATTGAACCTATAACAGCTCCAAGTGCACCGAGACCATATCTTGAAGGAGTTGATTCAGATCTCGGTGAGTCTGATGAAGTAAATATAGATCCTCTTGACATAGGAAGAGCCTGATCGTATGATGACTGGTTAAAGTTTCTGCTTGTGTCGCCAAAACCGTCAGATCTGTAATCAGCATATAAGCCACGCTGATTTGAAGCTGACTGAGTGCTTTCGTATGATCCGGAATATGAATTGCTTCCGGTTGAAATACGGTTTCTGCTTTCTGCGTATGGACTGTTTACAGAACCTGACTGTGCTGAACCTGCTCTGCTGTTGCTCTGATATGGTGAAGAACCGGATGGCTGTCTTCCGGCATTCGCGTTTGTATACGTACCGCTCACTGTTCCTGACTGCGGTGATACTGAGCTGCCACTGTTATAACTCTGATAAAGTGAGGAACCGGTTGTCTGGGATGCTGTATTTGTGTTTGTATATGTACCGTTCACTGTTCCTGACTGCGGTGATGCTGAACCTCCTATGTTATTGCTCTGATAAAGTGAGGAACCGGTTGTCTGGGATGCTGTATTTGTGTTTGTATATGTACCGCTTACTGTTCCCGACTGCGGTGATACAGATCCTCCTCTACTGTAACTCTGGAAATTCGGAAGCGGGTCGGTCTGTGTTTCCATATTTGACTGAACAGCACTGTTCATGCTCATATTTGGGGTTATATTTTCTGAAGATACAGATTCCATATAATCGCCGGCGTTTCCTGTATTTGAACTTGCTCCCGGCTGAATTTCATTCATCTGCACTGAACCCGGAGTACTTTGTGAATGAAAATCAGAAAAATTCATATTTGCTATCTGGCTAAGGTTCATACTGTCATTTGCTTTTGGCTGCGGCGGCTGAACCTCCGGTGCTATACTCTGACCGTTCTGAGCATTTTTCTTGTTTAAATTATTCATAATATCAAAATATTTTTGATATTCGTTACGCGGTGCTCCGCCGTTTTTTGGATCTAAGCTGTCCATGTTTAATCTCCTCTCAAATTTAAGAAATACATTTCTTTATAAATAAATTTTTACATTTCGTTATTATGTCGAATTTGACAAAATATTCAACATATAAATTATAACATTTCATCTTAAAATAATCAATAGAATTTATTAAAAAATTATCATTAATTTTTTCAATGTTAAATAATTTTACTTTTAATGCATTTCATACCATTTTTTTGCATAATAGGAAAAAAGCATTGAAATAACAAAATATATATGCTAACATAATATTCAGAAATCTGAGGATAAATGTGCAGGAGGATAAAAATGACTGATATAATATTTTCTTTTTTTCTGATTATATTTATCGCACCTGCTCTGACCTGTATTATCGAAGTTCCGATCATCAAAAAGCTTAAGGTTACTGCAGATACTGAATATATAATTCAGGTAAACATTTTGACAAATCTTTTTTTAAACTGCGGAGCTGTTCTGATAAACAACACTCTTGGATATACAGGATATCTTATCTGGAACATCATTTTTGAAGCTTTGATCATTCCTGTATCAGAAGCTTTACTGTACAGTTTGATTTCAGATTTGAAACTAACACGCATCCTCTTTATTTCTTATCTTGCAAATATGATTTCCTGTACTGCAGGTATCATAATCACATTTTTAAAGGAGATTTTATTATGAAAATTTTAGCTGATGTAAGCAGCGGTCCGATATGGCTGTTAGGACCTGCAATAATATGGTTGACAATTGTTGCAGCAGTTTTAATTATCGTCTTCCTTGTACTGACGATCAAAAAAATCGCAGCTCACAGAAAAAAAGTCAAAAATTCTTCAGAACAGGAGAGGTATCCCGGTGATAAAGATAAATAAAGGATTATTGACCGGGATAAAATTTTTCATTATTCATTTTTGCGTTGAGATCGTATGTTTCACAACCCTCAGACATCATTTTCCTGATATGATGTCCGGAATATTTGCCTTTGCCTTTGACATGGCTGCGTTTCTTCCGCAGGCATTATTCGGTGAATTTATGGATAAGCACAGAAAAATTCCAGGTGGAACGATCGGAGTTCTGATGATGGCATCAGGAGTATTTATTTCAACACTTTCAGTTAATGGAATGAAAATGACAGGTATAATTATTATGGCACTTGGAAACGCTGTGCTTCATGAACAGGGTGCTCTGAAAACTGTTGCTGACGGAGACGGAAAAATTTTTCCGAGTGCACTGTTTGTTGCAGGAGGTTCTTTCGGACTTGTAACAGGACAGACGATGGGAAGATTTGGCGTAAGCCTTATCTGGCTCATAATTCCTCTCATTATAACAGAACTTATTATAATTTTTGCAGGTAAAATCGATGAGAACACATCATATCCTGAATTTTGCTGTGTTCGTTTCAAGGATGCTGACCCGCACTCATCAGAGTTTCCGATAGAGCTTATCATTACAGCAGCTTTTATCGTTACTGCAGTGAGAAGCTTTCTTGGCTATGCAATACCTATCTCATGGAAAAAAGAAGTATGGCAGGACTTTCTTCTTTTTTTTGTTATGGGTATCGGAAAAGCTGCCGGCGGATATTTGGCTGACAAATTCGGAGCACGCAGGACAGGTGTTATTTCTACACTTCTTTCCATTCCGTTCCTGGCAATTGGAGCAGACAACATGGTGATATCAGTGATCGGAGTTTGTCTTTTCTCGATGACCATGTGCATCACTTTTGAAATGATCTTAAGTGTTCTGCCTGAAAATCCCGGACTTGCATTCGGAACAACAACATGTGCACTGTTTATCGGTTCCGCTCCTGTATTTTTTGTTCAGCCTGAAAAAAAGACAGGGATCGTTCTGATAATAATATTCTCCATCCTCTGCTCTTCACTGATATATTTCACATGCAATAATAACACAAAAAACAAATCTGATGATTTTGAAAAAACAAAGCAAAAAAAATTTTCAGCATAATTCAATAAGCCGCCTTATTTGTACTAAGGCGGCTTATTGAATATATTCTATCTTTGTTCTATTTTTTATTTTTCTGTCTTCTGATAATAAAGACAGTATTTTTTATTTCCTGATCGCATCAGCAACTTTTTTTATAGCATTGTCGCCTTCAGAATGACCATATTTGTCGTTTATTTTTTTCAGTCTGTCAAGATCACACATCACCATTTCTGCTGTATTCTCTGAATTTTGTAACCTTAAAGCTTTGAAAAGTATCCTTGCATGTGATCGTCGCATGTCTGTTTATCTGTTATCCAGCCAAATATTTAAGGGCATATCAGCTGCAAAACAATGCGGACACAGTTTTTTATTCTTAATTTCAGTAATGCAGCTTTCATCCGCCAGCGCTATTACCTCTGTCTTGTGCATTATTTTCTACATTTATGAACCCTCTCTTTTTTACTGATATTTAATATATCAAGTACGTAATGTATTGGATATTCACAAATCAAATTATCCTTACTTTTTCATCATTCTTTAAATGAAATTTTATTTTTCTATTAAAAAATCTCTTATAAGTTTTGCATATTCAAGTCCGACAGGCAGTTCATATTCAACCTTTATCCTGCTTCTGACAGTCTCGACCTTCTCACATGTTTTAGGATTGTATCCTTCTTTTATATAGTTTTCTCTCCACAGTCCGATTCCTCTCTTCTGCCAGGATGGAAGAATATTGTAGTTTATGCCGTTCTGAAATAAAAGTTCATTTTTGTATGAAACTGACTTTCCGTTCAGATTTTCAGTGGCTTCTTTCACACTCTGACCTTTTTTTCTCAGCATCCAGTAGCAGTGTGCGTTGAGAGAATTTCTGTGTGCATCCTCCTCGCGCCATAAAAAGTAGTCGCACACTCTTTTTATGTTCGGAAGCGGAACTATTCGGCAGTCAAACGTCGCAGGGATACCGAGTTTAAGTGAAAAAGCTGCACTTGCTTCGGCTGCAAGAGTTGAATTGTATTTTCTTACCTTTCTGCCAAATGCATTTTCATCCGGTGAAAACAGGAGTGATATCTCATCACTTTCGGTAAAACCGTAAACAACATTAAAGCCGCAGTTCATCAGATGTTCGGTTGTATATGTCATAAGATCCCTGAATTTCACATCAAACGGTGCTTCAAATTTGCATTTTTCCTTCGTGAGCTTTGTAAAGCTTCTCCCGTCAAGCCGTGCCACCATGTATATATCAGGTAAAATTATCTGGTCAAGTGACTGCTCGTACACTCTCATTTTTTTATCAAATTCATCAAAATTCATTTTATTCCCTCCATTTCTCTACTAAAAAATCATTGTCCTTTATACTTACATAATACAGTTCATCAAAGCCTTCATCATATGAAGGCATCTGAAGCTTGTTCGATGTTGACACTATGGCAACATCTGACACTCTTGCCTTTCCTTCACGCTGATTATTGCGTTCAATACAGTCTTTTATCCTCGACTGCATAAAATATCCGACAATATAATATCCGTTTTCCTTCGCTATATCAATATATTTTTTTCTGCTTTGAATGTCAGGATCGGTATTGTCTATGACAATATCCATGTTTTTCGAAACAGCGTCGTTTAAAGCTATATTTTCTTTGTTTCTCGTATGAAGTGTATCCAGATTTATTCTCTCATAAGTACTCAGATGCCGCTTGCAGAACTCGCTTTTTCCACTTCCCTGAATGCCTGTCATTATTGCCATAGTTTTCAATAGATATCTCTCCTTTCAGAACTCACAGCTCTTCTTTTTGCAAGCAGAGGCGGGGAATATTCTCTGTGCTGTTCAAAGCTCTGTGTTGTTCAAAGCTCTGCTTTTAACAAGCAGAGGCGATTCGCAGAATCGCTGACCAAACAGTCGGAGATTGTACTCCGACTGAGCGAAAAGATAGAACCCGCCGCCTGCAGAGGCGGGGGATATCCTCTGTGTTGTTATATATAATTTTTTAGTATACCATAATTAATAATTATAGTCAACATAAATCACAGTTTCAGATATCAAAGCAAAAAGCCGGCAGTATGGAGTCCAACCGATCGGACCCTCTTTCATAAAAAAAGAAAAACTGACAGAGAACAGCGCAAACGCACACATATTTACGGCACTTTGTACTATTGAAATTTTGGTGTTTCTGCGGTATAATTAGATTATGAATGTCAGGGATTCCCGGTCAGCTGCACTGAATAAAGGGCAAATGCCGGACATTTATTAATATTTTTATAAATTTTATAGGAGAGTGCTGTTTGAAGAAGTACAACACAATGGATATTGCGGCATAACCGGGAGGTTTTGTCAGCAATAAAAACCTCCCGCAAATTTTTTGCAGTTGACGTTATCAATTTTCAGGAGGAAAAACAATGAATAAAAATAACATAAAATTTCGTTTGGAAGAAAAAAGTGAATACAGAGAAGTAGAAAACCTTGTCAGAGAAAGCTTCTGGAACGTTTACCGTCCGGGCTGTCTTGAGCATTATCTGATAAATCAGCTGAGAAATGATAAAGACTTCGTTCCTGAGCTTGATTTTGTAATGACACTTGATGACAGGATCATAGGACAGAACGTATTTGTAAGAACCGTGATAGAAACTGATGACGGAAAAAATGTTCCGATCATGACTATGGGACCTATCTGTATAGCAAACGATCTGAAACGTCAGGGATTTGGTAAAATGCTCCTTGACTATTCAATCGAAAAAGCACGTGAACTCGGATGCGGTGCTTTGTGCTTTGAAGGAAACATTGATTTTTACGGCAAAAGCGGATTTACTTATGCCAAGGACTTCGGCATAAGCTATAACGACATGCCTGAGGATGAAGACACATCATTTTTTCTGTGCAAAGAACTGATCAAAGGCTATCTTGACGGGATCAAAGGCAGATACCTGACGCCTAAAGGATACCTGATCGATGAAAATGAAGCAGAAATTTTTGATAGACAGTTTCCGAAAAAAGAAAAATTAAAGCTTCCGGGACAGCTTTTCTAAACGTTATTATTTCCTTAGTTTAAAATTCTTTTAAAGGTGAGGGGGCTGTTTTACAGTCCCTTTGCCATGTAAAAAGCGATCATGATTTTTCATTTTGTATGATATTTTTAGAAAATTAAATTATTCTGTGTTTTGAAAAAGAAAAGAAGGTTTATTAATGAAAAAAAGAAAGATTATATTAGCAGCAATTTTTGCAGCCGCATTTTTAACATTTTCAGGATGTGAAAACAAGACTCCGGATACATCAGTGTCAAACAGCGGCAGCAATAACAGCACGGTACAGTCTGACAGCAGCACAGCAGGCGAACAGAAAGCGCAGAACGAAAAGCCGCCCGTACTGAAGGAAGGCACACTTGTTCATATGAAAAAATGCTATGCTGATGATAAAAATACTCTGATGCATGAAGAACAGTACAATGAAAACGGCAAAATTTTAAAATATCTTGACAATACATCCTCTTTTGAAAAGGATATCACATACGAGTACGATGCAGCCGGAAATCTTGTAAAGGAAACAAAGGACTGGTTCAACGACTGCAACTACAGAACAGTTACCGAATACGATGAAAAGGGACTGGAATCCAAAAAAACTGAAACCTACCGTGATAACGGACGTGTTATTTACGATCATACATATTCATACGAATTTGATGAGTCCGGAAATCCTGTTGTCTGCAATGACGAAGGCGGCAAAAAAGCCTGGGAACGTGTATACGAAAACGGAACATTAAAAAAACAGAGCGATTATAAAACAAGCACCATGGGTATGTATCTTTCAGCTGAAACAGAATTCGACGCTGACGGCAACAAGATCAAATACACTAAGTACGACAACAACAGCAATGTAACAAGACAGACTGAATACAACAGCAACGGTGACATAACAAAAGACCACGGCTTCATATTCAGCAGCGACATCGAAGATGATGTAGTCAACGAATATGACAGCAACGGATTTCTTGTTAAAACAGTTACCAGAGAAGGAAATGACGAGTTTTCTTCAGAATACGAAAACGACGCTGAAGGAAATCCGATACATGAAACAAAATATCACAACGGCAGCGTAAGCGAAGAAAATAATCATTCATATGAATATGAATACGATGAAAACGGAAACACAATCAAAATGACTGAATTATCTTCAGGAAAAGCGATATTTTATACAACATACGAGTATGTGTACAAAGACTGACATCAAATATTTTGTGTGATCTTTTATCTCAATTTCAAAGCTCTGTGCTGTTACATAACACAAAACACCGAAGTGAAGCAGACTTCGGTGTTTTTCATTGCATTATGAAAATTTTTTACTTATGATACAGCAAAAATATTTATCCCTTCAAAATTTTAAAAGGAGAATAAAAAATGAATAAAGAATCTCAGAATTCAGAAAACAGATTTAAGCTGATGCTTTCGCTGTTTTGGACATTTTTTAAGATCGGCGCATTTACATTTGGCGGAGGGTATGCGATGATCCCTCTGATACAGAAAGAAACCGCTGAAAATAAAAAATGGGTCACCGAGGATGATATACTTGAAATCGTTGCGATAGCTGAATCTACGCCGGGTCCTATAGCCATAAATGCCGCAACATTTGTCGGATACAAAGTCTGCGGATTTGCAGGAGCACTTTTTTCAACGCTCGGCGTTGTTCTTCCGTCATTTCTGATCATTTCCATAATATCGCTGGTACTGAAAAAATTTGAATCTGTCAAAGTAATAAAATACGCTTTCTTCGGCATTCGAGCAGGAGTTCTCGCACTGATAGTCAAGGCTCTCCTGTCCATGTACAAAAAATGTCCTAAAAATACGGTCTCATATATAGTCATAGCGGCAGCCTTTATTCTGACTGCACTGCTGAAATTGAATGTTCTCCTTGTTATTGTCATGTGCGCTGTCTTCGGACTTGTATCCTCCTTTATTGCAGAAAGGAGAACGAAATGATACTAATTGAATTATTTCTGACATTTTTTAAAATAGGGTTATTCACATTCGGAGGCGGATATGCGATGCTTCCGCTGATACAGGCGGAAACAGAAGCCCACGGATGGATCTCTGAAGAGGAAATCATTAATTTTATCGCTGTCAGCGAAAGTACACCGGGACCATTTGCGGTAAACATATCAACTTATATCGGCATGATGACAGGAGGCATTGCCGGGGCTGTTTTTGCTACTCTCGGAGTAGTAATGCCGTCTTTTCTGATCATTCTTCTCGTTGCAAAATGCTATGAAAAATTCAGGGAAAATAAAATAGTTTCAGGATGCATGTCCGGACTTAAACCGGCAGTTGTCGGAATGATCGGAGCTGCGGTTATTTCTCTTGGCAGAACCATTTTCTTTTCAAACGGTATTTCACTGTCCGCTGTAAAGGAACCTTCTTTCATTATCTCACTTATTCTTTTCGTTCTGATGCTTATACCGACATTAAAAAAGGTCCACCCTGTCCTTATAATCTGCATCTCTGCGGTAACAGGTATCGTGGCGGGAATGATACTCGGGTTATAACAACACAGAGGCGGGGGATATCCTCTTCGTCGTTATATAATACTATTGCATATTTTATATCAAAACGCAACATGGTTTTAAAAAATTTTTTAAAAAATTCTTTTTATACTTAATATAAGTCAGGAACGGATTTTTTTTAATAACATGAAAAAATCAATAATGGCGGAAAATCCAGAAATTTTCCGCCATTAAAAATACTATATGATTTTAATATTTATTACCAGACTAACAGTCTGTCTTCAGGAGCAAGATACATACCGTCTCCTTCTTTTACATCAAATGTCTTGTAAAATTCCTCAAACTGCTGAACCGAAATATTGGTTCTCAGATAAGAGAGTGGATGAGGATCTGAAAAAACAGCATATGTTTCCATTATTTTGTTAGAAATACTTGTTTTCAGGCTGCCATATATTTCAAAAAATTTAACATAGTCAAAGTTTTCTATCTTACTTGCCATCCTAAGTCCGCACTGTAAACCTGTGATGTCAGCTATGATCTCTGCATTGACGTTTTCTCCGATAACATTCAAACCTTCTTCCAACTCTATGGAAGACATATAGTTTATTACTTTTTCTATACGTTCATTAAATGCAGCTTTGTCTTCTTCAGTCCACCAGCATGAAATGTTTCCGTCCTTATCATACAGACAGCCGTTTGAGTCAAACGCATGTGAGATCTCATGACCGATCCAGGTAGCTGCAAATGTCGCATATATACTTTCAACACTCTTATCTTCACTATAGAAAGGTTCTCCCATCATTCCAAGCAGCATATTCATAGAGTTTTCCTGCGGAGAATAAAATGCGTTACAGTCAAGAATACTTATTCCATCGAGATCTATCCACAAATCCTTATCAACATCTGTTCCGACTTTTGCCATATTATAATCAAATATGAAATCATTTGCTGCATAATCAGCATCAAATAAGGATAATCCGTAAAGATCACATCCTGATACATCAGGCCACTTGTCAGGATAAAGAGCATGAACAGAAATAGCATTTAGCTTTTCAACAGCCTTGTCTATAGTTTCTTTTGAAAGATAATCGTTCTCTTTAAGCATCTCAGAATATGTATCTATAACCTGTCTGCATGTATTGGAAATATACTCTTTCTCTTCTTCGGAACCATATACTTCAATATACAGCTGCTGACACTGGATAGGCAGCAGATCTTTTACATACATACATGCAACGTCCTCATCAGGCATTAAGTCACCTATGTCAAACATTTTATTTATGAGTCCCTGAGTATATCTGTATGTTTCTTCATCAAGAATTCCTGAATTATAGTTGCAAAGTTCTACAAGATAATTTGCCTTGATATACTCCAGATTTTCTTCTGTTACAATACTTCCAAGTGCCTTGAGATAATCCGGGTTTTCAACATTTATCACTTCATCTTTATCCAGTCCGATATGTTTTAATATATCATAAACCGGATAATCAGGACAAAGAGCACCGGCCTCTTCAACTGTCATTTTATTTATGATTCTATCATATATATCCGAAGAATACATATCTTCGATAGAATAAGCATTTTTAGCAAGAAGTTCATCAATCGCCAGGGCTTTGTCAAGAAGTTCTTTTGCTTCTTCCTTTGTTTTTCCAAGACGAGGAAGCATATATTCCAGTTTTCCGAGCAAAATATTGTATAGAATATCTCCGTTTGGTGTTCTTTCAGTGTACTCTGACACATCTCCCAGGAAAAATCCGGGCTGGAAAATCGAGAACATATATTTACTGGAATTCTCAAGATCCGGAGAAACGTTCAAACTAAACAAAGGAAAATTATCATTATCAATAATATAATCATAAAAGTCCTGAACACTGTCGATGTCTTCTACTTCTTTATACATTTCTAAAAGAGGTTCATATCCTATTCTGTTTCTTTCATCCCAGTCCAGATACGTATTGTACACATACTGTATCTGACGGGCAAGATCACTTGTCAGGGTTTCATCAGTTAAAAGAGCCTTAAAATTCTTGTCAACCTCCGTCTGTCTTTCAGCAAACTTTGAATATTCACTATAACCATCAGGAATATCATGGCTTAGGATCCAGTCTTTATTTACGTACATATGAAAATCATCTTTAGCGCTGTAAACCTTATCAGGATCTACATTTTCCTTAAGTTCAGCCCATACCCAGTTACTTGCGGGATTTTTCTCTTCATTCTTCTTTTCGGCTGACTCACCGTCGCTTCCCTTGTCATCGCTCTGACTTTCCAATGTTTTCTCAGAATCTTCTTTCACATCCGATGATTCTTCAGATTTTTTCTCTTCGGTTTCAGTGTTTTCCGATTCTTTCGGTTCTTCTTCGTCCTTCTTTTCGGTTTCTGACGAATCTTCCGTGTTTTCATCACTTATCTCAGAAGTCTGTTCGGTAACCTCCTCTTCAAAATCGACTTCATCCTCAAAGAAACAGCAGCCTGTCAGCATGCTGATACATAATGAAAACACTACAAATTTTTTTAAAACATTCTTTGCTTTCATTTTCTCTACCTCCATCTACTATGTTTTTTCATTGTATAGTAACAATATAATAATTATATATTGAAATTTTACAATTTGTCAAGTAATGTGATGGTTCCATAATAGAAAAACAATATACTGTAAAGTTCACATTCTGCCTGACCTATACTTGTAAAGGCAGTTAAAAGACAGAGGATTTATGAAAGCATATCATATTTTAATTTTGCAGTTATTTATACTTTTTCCACAGCACCCTGACAGAATTCAGAACACATATAAGTGCGACTCCTGTGTCGACAAATACTGCAAACCACATATTGGCAAGTTTGGGGATTCCGAAGATCATAACAGCTGCTTTGAATAAGCCGGGGTTTTTCATTGCTGCTATATTTATTTCATGGCTTCGAGTATATTTTGTATATTTGAAGCTGACAGGTATCCCCTTGGCAATTTGCTCTTATCGGCACTATATTCAAGCGAAGGATGATTCTTTGTTAATCCCTGATCATATTGATAAGCTTGGTTTTACCTGTTCCGCTATCTCCGGTCAGAATAGTGATGTTCCTTTCAAGTGTAAAGCTGAAACTGATATTTCTGTTTTTTACTGCAATTTTTACTTCACCCTTCATTTTGGCCACCTCTCAGATACTGTATGCCGAGCATCAGATATTCCATAGGATCTGTAATGATTTTTCTCCGACCTTCATTTATTATTTTTACAGAAAACGGCTCATCAAATTGCATTACATGATGCAGACATACTTTGATATCACGCTTTTGTGCAAGTTCAAGTAAATATTTAGCACAGTTATCACCACAATTTGAAATATTAAAAATACGATTAGGCTGATTTTGTATGAGAAGCATCGTTTTCACACCGGAAGATAATTCAGTGGAACTAAATGAACCGAAAACATCATTTTGAATCACATCCGGTGCAATTACAGTTGAACTATCGATTTCCCGGATTATTTTTTGGGCAAAAGGATCCATTACCCAGTTTTTATCATATTGATTTGCATAATATACTTCAGTGTTATAGATTTCATCCGGATGTTCTCCAAAAAAAATTTTAAGCACAATATCATCTCCTCTCAACACTTATTATCAAATTATAACGACAAAGAGGATATCCCCCGCCTCTGCAGGCGGCGGGTTCTATCTGACCAAACAGTCGTAGTACAATCTCCGACTGAGCGGGAACCGATTCTGCGAATCGCCTCTGCTTGTTAAAAGCAGAACTTTGAAAGAATATACTATTTTTTAATATTTCAAAAAAAAACAGCCTGACAGACTGTTTTTTTTATTTTTAATATAACATACTGGCAAGAACCGTCAAAACCGTTGCCATCAAAAACTGAGCTAAAGACAGTATCCTTAATTTACTCATACTTTTTTTATCAACACCTTCAGGTCTGATAAAAATAAAAAGCCAGCTTAATGCTGAAATCACCAGAGACAAAATCACATGCAGAAATGCGGTTGATTCATCCGGACGGTGTATTTTTGGTACAAGATATAAAATCAGAAAAATAATATTGCTGTTTATCAAAAACTTTGAAACGATACCACTGTTAAAATGTTCGAACTTATTTTTTATAATGTTGTTTATCTTTACTCTTATCTTACTTACCAGGGCGTTTTCATAATTATTTTGACTGTTATCTTCACAAGGTGAACAAATAATTGGAAATGACGTACTGTAAGATGATGCTTTAAAATCCAGATTCTCTTCAAACGAGTTCAAATGTCTGTATTCATCTGCAAATGTTTGAAAATCCGTTACACTGTTTCTTGGTTTTTTCAATGATATCGGTTTACGCTCAGTTTCCATTTTTCTCACTCTCTCATTGCAAATGTCAATATAAAAATGTAGGTTTTTGAAATTTTTTTCATGTAGGAAAACCTACATTTTTATTTTTGATTTTCAGATGTCAGAATATGCCATAATCATCAGTTATCCTCAGCCATATACTGCATCTGATCCTTCA
>JAZQPR010000036.1:0-11835 GCA_045628605.1 Oscillospiraceae bacterium | reverse complement strand
ACACAGAGCTTTGAATGTTTTGCTGTATGTGAAAATGTGTGGCTGTCTGGCTGAATTTCTGTGTTGTGATGATATTGGAACGATAATAAAAAAAGCACGCAGATCCAATATCTGCGTGCTTTATAACTGTTCAGAAGGTTGATTTTTTTAACCGAAGAAATGCATCAGCGACTCTTTAAGTTCATCAGTGCATCCGTCAGTAACAACACTGTATTCTGAATCCGGGAAAAGATATCCGAAGTAGTCAATGTACAGTTTTGTCTGCATAACAGCTTTTCCTTTTTTATCACTTGCTGTAATGACAATGTCGACATAGGGCATTTTCGTTTCCATGTCAAATTGAAGCTTTGAATATGTATATTTGTCTACTTTAAAACCTTTTTCAAAAAAATCTTTTACGGATATTGATACTTTTTCTTCATACTCATCGGAAAAACAGTTTTTTGTTCGATTTTCAGGGCTTTGGAGCCCGTTGCCTTCACCTTTTTCAAGTATATATTTTAGATTAATAATACTATTTCTATAGTGCCATTTAATAAAATCGATACATTGTTCAAATTTACAGTCATCATAATAATATATTGCAAATATTTCATACAGACCGTCAGAACCCTTTAATGCTTGCAGCTTTATATAATCAGAATCTGTAAATATAATTTTTACATATGAAAATATTACAGTATGTTTTGCGTCCGTGTAATATTTGTCAATATATTCGGAAGACACTTCGATTTTTTTTATCTTTTTGTTTCCATAATATTCAGAATAAAGTTTTTTCAGATGCGATGTTTCTTCTTCTCTTAGTTGTTTAGCCAGCATTGTATTGTTTAATTCAGAAATGAGATTGTCATATGAAATATATTCCATATATTCGTCTATATTTCCTTCTGCAAGTTTTTTTGCCAGAGAACGTACCTCAATAGTCTGAAAAATAGTGTCAAAGCTTTGCATTTTTCCAACTTTTTTTATTTGTCCTGCCGTCAGATAAATCAGAATACCGATAATAACCACAAGAAATGCTGCGAGTATTCTGATTTTTCTTTTTCCGAGTTTAATTTTTCGATTGATTTTTTTAAATGCGGAAGATTCGTCAGGGACTGCTGAAATGTTTGTTTCCGGGATGATGATATCTGAGATCAGTTTTCTGCATTCTTCACATTCTGCAAGATGTTCTGAAATTATTTTATTTGTCTCTTCGCTGCATAGCTTTTCATCATACAGCGGAAGAATATCTTTTATCAAATCACACGGTATTTTTTCTTTCATATTATTCTTTCCTCCTCAAGCATTTTTATCAGTTTCTGTTTGGCTCTGTAAAAGGTTACACATGCCCAGTTCTCACTCTTTCCAAATATGCCGCCTATGTCGCTGAATTTAAGTTCAGCAAATATTCTGAGAGAGAGAACCTCTCTGTACGGTTCCTCAAGTTTGTGAAGAACATGGTGGATCCTGACTGATGTTTCCGAATCAGATACAAGCAGTTCAATGTTTTCCGTATCTGAAGCATCCGTTATTGTTTCGAGCGGGAGATTCCGGTTTTCCGAGCGCTTCAGATAATTGTAATAGAGATTTTTAGCAATGGTACATAACCAGCTTTTTACAGAACATTCATTTCTGAACTTGTCTGCCGACATCATTGCATGCATCATGGTATCCTGCAGGAGATCATTCGCAAGCTGTTCATTGCAGCACATTTTCAGAATAAATCCGTACAGGTCATTAGCATATTTTTCATAAATTTCATGAAATTCTTTTTCCACCTTTTCACCCCCTCATATATTTAGACAAATGAAACCTGATAATCTTACAGGAAAAATAAAAAAATTTTAAAAATGGAACAAAATTCAGTATTTTCAAAAAACAGCGGCGTTCTGTCCGGGATTGTTTCGCATATTAGAGTATATCATTTTTTATATGTTTTGGCAAATGTGAGAGGCATTAAATTATTTTCTGAATAGTCTTCAAAGCTCTGCTTTGAACTCGCAGAGGCGATTCGCAGAATCGGTTCCCGCTCAGTCGGAGATTGTACTCCGACTGTTTGGTCAGATAGAACCCGCCGCCTGCTTCAGGCGGGGGATATCCTCTGTGTTGTTATATATTATGCTTTTTACAGTTAAGTCCAAAAAAATCATAAAAAATCATATTTTTATTGACTTAACTGTATGACGGAAGTATAATTAGAATGAAATCATACATGAAAGGATGATATCATGAAAAGAAAGATTACCGAAGAACTTATAAAGTGGAAAAACTCATCGGCACGAAAACCACTTATTCTTAATGGGGCAAGGCAGGTTGGAAAGACATTTATACTTCGTGAATTCGGAAGGGAAAATTACAAAAATACCGTATACATAAATCTTGAAAGAAACAGAACAGTTTCTTCACTGTTCAATGATGATATTTCACCGGATAAGTTGATAAAGTATCTGGAAGCAGAGACAGGAGAGCGTATCCTGCCGGATGAGACTTTGATTATTTTTGATGAAATACAGTCATGTGAACGTGCAGTTACGGCTCTGAAGTATTTTTGCGAGGATGCGCCCGAATACCATGTTGCTGCAGCCGGCAGTCTGTTAGGAGTGGCAATTAACCGAAATCAGAACTCGTTTCCTGTCGGAAAAGTGAATGTAATAAGACTTTATCCTATGGATTTTGAGGAGTTCCTTATTGCTTCGGGAAATGAACTTCTTATTGAAGAAATAACAGAATGTTTTAATAATATCTCCCCGATGAATGATGCTATGCATAAAAAAGCAATTGATCTGTATCATGATTACCTTATTGTAGGAGGAATGCCGGAGGCAGTAAAGTCATTTATTGAAACAAATTCGTATATAGATGCCGGACTGGTTCAGAGAAACATCATAGATAACTACACAGCTGATATGGCAAAATATGCAAGCAATACCGAAACGGTAAAGATACGTGCCTGTTATAATTCGATTCCTGCGCAGCTTGCAAAGGATAACAAAAAATTTCAATATAAGGTGATTCAGAAGGGTGGCTCGTCTTCTATTTTCGGTGCATCTCTTGAATGGCTGAAACAGGCAGGTGTTATACTTGAATGTCAGCGTACAGACCAGGGCTCGATGCCGTTGTCTGTATACGCAGATCAGACTTCGTTTAAAATATATATGTCAGATGTAGGACTTCTTGTCAACAAATCAGGTATGTCTTTAAATTCAATTATCACTGACGAATCGAATGTTTTTATGGGAGCAGTTACAGAGAATTATGTTGCTCAGCAGCTTGCATCCAAAAATTATCCGCTTTACTACTGGACTGTTCAGAATTCGCAGGCTGAGCTTGATTTCGTTTTACAGAAAGATTATAAAATATATGGCGTTGAAGTAAAGAAAAACGAACATGTACGCTCACGAAGCCTTAGTGTTTTCAGACAAAAATATTCTCCGTACTGTTCGATAAGATTTTCTCAGAAAAATTTCGGTCAGACGGAGGATGTTGTTTCGATTCCGCTGTATGCAGTATTTTTAATTTAAAAAAAGAATAGTAGAAAAGGATCTGAAAATCATGAACAGAATAATGATAAAAGAAGATGATGAAGTATTAAGAGAAGAGCTGAGAAAGCTTCTTGTCAGCAACGGCTATTCAGTAACCTTCACACCGCCCTTTGATCTTGCACTTCTTGATATAAATCTCCCGGGCGAAAGCGGTTATGAGATATGCAGAAAAATAAGACTTGAATCAAACGCACCTGTTATTTTTCTCACTGCAAGAGATACACCTGAAAGTGAACTGATGGGGTTTGGAGTAGGGGCTGATGATTTTATAAGAAAACCGTACAATTCTGCAGTTCTTCTGGCAAGAATAGCCAGACTTTTAAAAAATATTTCCTCATCAGTTTTGGTTAAGGACGGTCTCAGTCTGAATACAGCTGACATGACGATCGAATTTAACGGAATAGTTAAAGAGCTTACAAAAAATGAGGTCAGAATACTGTACTGCCTTATGTCAAAGCCTGTATGTACGAGAGAAGAAATAGTTGAAGATCTGTGGGACAACAGTATGTATATAGATGACAACACGCTGAGTGTGAATATCAGCAGACTAAGAGAAAAGCTGAAGGAAGCAGGTGCTGATAATAAAATTAAGACCATAAGGGGAGTGGGATACAGGCTATGAGTTTTCTTGTCTTCTTACGCTCAAAAATTATTTCTTTGTGCTTTATAGCTGTGTGCTCAATGCTGTTCAGTATTTTTTATAAAATAATGTTCTCGTCAGTAGATAAGCTTTTTGTGTTTTATCTTTTTGAAGCTGTAATTCTGATGATTTATTATGCTGTCGATTATTATTTCAGTTCACGGAAAATAAAGCGTTTAAAAGAAATTGCCGGAAATGCTGAACAGAAATATCTTCTTGGTGAGCTTTTACCTGAGCCTTCCAATGCTGTGGAGTGCTATTATTTTGAAATAATGAAGCAGCTTTCAAGGGCTGTGATAGCAGAAACTGAAAAGGAAAAAATTGAAAAAAAAGAATATATGGATTTTGTCGACAGCTGGATCCATGAATTAAAAACGCCATTAACTGCGATCTCACTGATCCTTGACAACGACGGACCGTCTTCGTCAGTCAGACGTGAACTGAAAAAAGCTGACAATCTCACTGAAACGGTTTTGTTTTACGCAGGTCTGAGGGAAAAAGGGGACAGCACAAACATTTCGGAATTTTCTGTGGCACAGGCGCTGAATGAAACGGTCAGAGATCAGAAGATACTGCTTATTTCCGCAGGATGCAGTATTGAGATAAACGGAGATTTTACTGTATGTACCGACAGAAGATCATTTGAATTTATTATCTCGCAGCTCCTTGTAAACTGTTCAAAATACTGCAAGGGATGCAAAATAGAAATATCGGCACATGACAGCAAGGTATCCGTGAAGGATAACGGACCCGGAATACCGTCATATGAAATAATGAAAATAACATCAAAGGGCTATACAGGCAGACTCCGTTCAGATAACAGTTCTTCAACCGGAATGGGACTGTTTATTGTTTCAGAGCTTTGCAGACACCTTGACATAAAGCTTGATATCAGTTCAGAAGTAAATAAATATACAGAGATCACGCTTACATTTCATAATCTTACAAAACTGTAAGATTTGGTACACAGTATGTTAGAACAAATCAATGCATACTGTGTTATTATTTAATTACAGGATAAAAGAGACACAGAGTGATCCTGTCGTCTGTGTCGAAATAAATGTGAGGTGAATAAAATGAGTGAAACAGTACTTGAAGTGAAAAATGCAGTAAAATATTATACTTCCGGAAAAAATACAGTAAAAGCAGTCGACAATATTACTTTTTCAGTGTCAAAGGGAGAATTTATAGCCGTTATGGGAGCCTCGGGTTCGGGAAAGACAACTTTGTTAAGTATCTTATCGACAGTAGAAAGCGTAAGCTCGGGAGAGATATTTATAGACGGCAAAAATATTATTGATATGAATGAAAATGAAAAAGCTGATTTCAGAAGAGATAAACTCGGCTTTGTTTTTCAGTCCTACAATCTTCTTGATACACTGACTGCCTATGAAAATATTGCCCTTCCGTTAAATTTGCAGAAGGAAACGGCTGAAAAAACTGAAGAAAGAGTCAGAAATGCAGCAGAAAAGCTTGGAATTTCCGATATTCTTGACAAATTTCCAAATGAGCTGTCAGGCGGGCAATGTCAGAGAGCAGCATGTGCAAGAGCGCTGGTGACCTCTCCGACACTTATCATGGCCGATGAGCCTACAGGTGCTCTGGATTCAGCATCATCAAGAAGGCTGATGGAAATACTTCAGAAGCTTAACAAGGAAGAAAATGTTTCCATAATGCTTGTAACACACGACGCTTTTGTAAGTTCATATGCTGACAGAGTAATGTTTTTAAAGGATGGAAAAGTGTGGAATGAGATATACAAAGGTGACAGACAGCGAAAGGATTTTTATGATGCGATAGTAACTGTGACAGCCGCTTCAGGGGGTGAAGCAGATGTATGCTAAACTTGCACTCAGAAATGTCCGAAGACAGTTCGGAAGCTATATGATATATTTTTTCACCATAATGATCACAATAGCAATGATGTTTTCCGTTCTGAATATGGTTTATGTCAGTGATCTTATAAAACAGCCGTCATCTAAGACTTCAGTACAGCAGGATCAGATAAGTACAGGAGTAAATCTTGCCCTGGTTATACTTTCGGCTGTTATTTCTCTGATAATAAGCAGGTCGCAGCTTTTTATTCTCGGAGTCAGGAAAAAAGAACTTGGTACTTATAAGCTTTTGGGAATGAAAAACCATGATATCATAAAAATGTTTTTATCGGAAACCGGGATAATATATATCCTGACATTTTTTTGCGGGATGCTTCTCGGACTTGCGTTTTATCAGGGATTAAACCTGGTGGTCGCAGGATTTCTTAATATGGATTTCGACCTTTCAGGTTATTCGTTCAAAGCATCTGCAATAACAGGTCTTCTCACTTTGTTTATATTTCTGGTAAGTGCTGTAAGCAGTGCGGAATATATAAAGAAAAATGATATTAATGTGTTAGTTAGCAACAGAAGAACAAAAGTAAAATTATTAAATATAGAGTCCGTTGCGTTGTCACGAGGAATATGTATTTTTTCAGTGGCGGTAAGTATAATTGTGATCGTCCTGAATATATTTGCTTTGGATTTTATAAGTAAGTCAGATTTCATTGTGATCATACTGCCTTTAAGTTTGTTTATTGTTATCCCGGTTTCGATAGTTTTATTCAATATGTCTTATCCGAGATGTGTAGTTGACAGTCTTTTGAAAAATAAAAAGTTCAAATCACGCAAAACAAATACTTTTTTACTTCGTCAGCTTAGTTCAAAATCTGTTTCAAATGCTTCAATGTACGGTGCAGTCTCGTTGCTTACAACAATAGGAGCAATTATGATGTGTGTATTGTTCTGTGTCAAGCCTTTGACTGATATAGTAAGTTACGGATACAACAAATATGGTGATCTCATAGTTTATTCAGACCATTTTGATCAGACCAAATCTGTTATAGATAAATATGTAAAAAATTACAATATAAAAGAAGTTGAAGAATTGTATTTTTCTTATAATGAAGAATGTTATTGTGCAGTCCCTTTTTCATTTTTTAAAGGATATATGAATCTCAAAGGAGAATCTTTTGAGATGGGTGAAACTTCTTATATGAGAATTGTATTAACTGATGATATAGAGAAAGAAGATTTGGATACTGACAGCTGTTCAGGAGAAAATTTTAAGTATAAAGATATTGATCTGAAGTATGAAGGTTTAATTGCGGATGATTTTTTAGATTGTTATGTGTTTCCTGATGAAGTATTCCGAAATCTTGTTAATGAAACAGAATCGGATGGTTCAGTGATCTGTTACAGCAAAAAATACAGCTTTATTTTCAAAGGAAAATATGACTACGTTAGTATGGGTAACGAGTTTATAGAAAATAAAATAGAGTATTATGCTTTTGATTCTTTTGAAATCTATCAAATGTTAGCTCAATTTGCTCCGGCGATGCTCATTCTTATTTTTTGTGTAGTATTCTGTCTTATGATCCCTATGGCAATGATCGCTCTGAAAGTTTTTTCAGAAGTAAACACTGACCGTGAAAAATATCAGAAGCTTTCAAATCTTGGTGTAAGCAAAACAGAGCTTCGACGAACACTTATTAAGCAGACAGCTTCAGTTTTTATTTTTCCGTTAGTTACACCTTTGTTTTTTGTATTGTCATTTGTGCCTGCATCAGTACGTCTTATAACTAAAGATATTAAGATATCGGTATCAGTGGCATTGTATTCTGTTTTTACACTTGCCATAATATTTATTTCATATTTTATCATTACATTCCGTTTCTTAAACAAAAAAGAACTGAAAGAAAAAGAACAGCGAAAAATCTGGTGAATGTAAAAAAATGCTGTACTCCACATAATTGTGAGGTACAGCATTTTTCATAAATTTCTGAAGTATCTGTATAACAACACAGAGGATATCCCCCGCCTCTGCTTGTTAAAAGCAGAGCTTTGAACAACACAGAGCTTTGAAGAACAGAAGTTGATCGTATATCTGTTTTATTGTCTCAGATCTTTGATTATTTTTTTTATTACTTTAAAAATGAATTTAATAATTATATAAGGAATGTAAAAAAATGAATAAATGACAAACAAAAACAGAAATAAAAAAAATGTGATTTCAAAAAATGAGTCAAGAACTACCACGTTGTGAAAAAGATTGTATAAATATAGAGAAATTATTGTAAACGTCAGCAGAAGTATCCAGCATATTCCGGGGCTGAATATTTGTTGAAGAATACTTTTCTCTTTTTTATCGGTGCTGTCTGTGCTTTTTACCATTGCAGTCTGCTGTGATTGATAAGAAGCATTGACATTTATTTTATGTTCAATATATTTAACTATTATTTCAGTCTGTTCAAGATAATGCTCTGTCTGTTGTGCCTGATCGCTGATAACACGGTCATTTGTGCTGATTTTTTTTATCATTGAGCTGCAGAAATCAGCAGCGTCGCTTGAGAGCTGAATATATCCGGGATTATCGCGGATACAATCTGAATTATTTGAAATATAGGCAAGTGCGCCCTGTATCCTGTTTATTTTCTTTATGTACTCGTCCCAGAAATTATCAGAATTGTCATATGAAGGGACGATCTCATTTTTTTCTTCAACGTTTATATTTATCCAGTCATCATAATGCAAAGGATAATAATCCATCTCAGGTGAAGCATCAAATTTTTCTTTTTCCAGAGAAATAGGCTTTCTTTCCAAATGAATATCCTCCTTTTATTAAAAAATCTTTTCCTTTAAATTATATCATTTTTCCGGGAGCTTAGCAATATTAATAGAATTTCCGGAGAATCTGATATTCCTGTTTGTGCACACGGGTTCTGGTGTAACGAGTATTCCGTAAGAGCTTACGGGCATTCAGGTTCTACGCCATTCGGACAGGCTGATCTGGAGTTTGACCGTTTTTCAGCGCAGATCTGATGAATTATTCAGTTTAAGAAAAAGAAATAAAGACAACAGCGAGTGTACGGAACATACCGCCGGTTTCATAAAAAAAGATGTGAAACCGGCGGATTTTTATTTTCATCAGCTGTAAAATACCTGCCGGAAACAGCCGAAAGAAGATTCAAAAAAATTTTTTATTTTAATGCAACAAATGCACTGTTACTATTCACTTATATAATAACAGTGCATTTAACTATTTTTTTCAAAAGACGGTTTTAGATAAATGAAAAAATTCTGAACGGAGGAAATAAAATGAAAAAATTTACAAAAGAAATAAAAATGCTTTTATCAACAGCAATTATCGGAACGACAGGAATTGGTTTGCTGACATCGTGCGGAGATGATTATTACGAAGGCGGACTGTCAAGGACAGATGATATGGCTGGCGGTTCTTCATCGGTAACAGCAACTGTCGGAGCTGCTCAAGCTCCGGACGAAACAATAAGCTGCGGACCTGATGAAACAACAGATACGGCTTGTGTGACGACAGATGAACCTCCGCTTATGGGTGAAATGGCAGCTCCTGATGAATGGGTAACCACAGAGGCAGAGAAAACACAGGAGAGAATCGTATCAATAGAACTGCATCCGACCGAAGGAGTTGCGATGCCGGATTGATAAAATGGTTTCATACTTTAAAAAAGAGTTCTTTATGAGTTAGACGGAATGCATAAACTTAAAAGTCGATATAAACTAAACAATTATATTAGTTTATATCGACTTTATTTTTTATTCTAAAATATTCAAAAATCCGTTAATCAAATGATAAGGACTGACAGATTATCGGCATTTGTTTTTTAAGTCTTTTATAATAAAAAGAAGAGTAAAAATTTGTTTTGAAGCGATTAACCCCAAAAGAATCATAGCTGCTGCACATATTAACTCAGCTGCTCTAATGGGAGGAAGCAAAGATACAATAAAACTCAAAAAAGAAATTATAAATGCTGAACAGCTTATTATTTTCATTATAGTATCATAATCTGAGAAAGAATATTTGCTTTTCCCTGAAAAGCAGGATTTTTCTGAATAATACGGTACGTCTGAATAAATCGTATCGTATGAAGAGATCATATATATTTTCGGAGTCGACAAGTCTGCATATACCTTTACACTGTCCCCCGGTTTATAAGGAAAATTGCTTCGGTTTGAATATTTTTCTGAATTAAAATGATAAACATTTCCATAATCATCAGTATATCTGAAAATTGCAAAATATGTATTATCATGTGAGCCTGTGTCTTTATGTTCTATTAACTTTATTGATTCAAAATCTGCATAAACATATTTATTATTTCTGATAAGATGGCTTATGAAATCAGATTTTTTTTCTTCATATATGATGTATACTGTACCGGCTGCGATGGACATTATGCCGGAAAAAAGAAAAATCAATATATCTGAAGGAATTAATGATTCTAATATACCAGATATTATGATAATCAAACCGGCAATAATACAGCGAATCCCAAGTGACACTTTTGGTTTGTACTTTTCTTTTTTCATAGTATCAGTTCCTTTCTTTCAGTGTTCTGCATAATTTTCAAAGCTCTGCTTTTAACAGTCAGAGACATGTTTTATCATTCATCTTTTTATAAATTATTATAACATATAAAACGTATTAAGACAATAAATCTCTGTATTATTATTTTAACAACACAGAGGATATCCCCCGCCTCTGCTTGTTAAAAGCAGAACTTTGAAATTCAGGTGAAGAGATGTTACTGAACGATTGCAGTATGATAAACGGTAAAAAGCTGTTTCCCGGAACAGGAAAATTACATAAAATACAGGTTCAGATATCACGGCATTGCATCAGCATAGTTTAAAGTTTATCGTTTCCTGAAAATATGATATTTTGTTTTCAGAAAAATTTTTTTATTTTTAATGCAACAAATGCGATTCTGCTATTCACTTATATAATAACAGAATACTATCAATATTTTTCTGACAAAAATACAGGATGATCGGAGAAAATGAACGGAGGAAATAATATGAAAAAATTTACAAAAGAAATAAAAATGCTTTTATCAACAGCACTTATCGGAACAGCAGGAATCGGTTTACTGACATCATGCGGAGATGAACGACTTGCCGGTGATGTTCAAAGGGTAGACGATATGACAGGAAATTCTTCATCACTTACAAATGTTATCGGAGCAACTCAGAATCCTGATGAAACAACAGAAGAACAGTTTGTTATGGGTGATGTTGCAGCTCCGGATGAATGCATAATCTCAGAGGAAGAGGAAACAACCGAGAGCATCACATCAACAGAAATGACTTCGACTGAAGAAACTGAAATGACGGAGTGATAAAAAACAGGATAACCTTCTCAGATATTTTTTTCGGACAATCCGGAATAAAAATACTATATATGTCAGCGATAAATTAATGAATATGAAAGCCGACGTAAACTGAACGATCATGTTAGTTTACGTCGGCTTTTTGATGTTCGGATAGTATGTTCCGTACTGTCTGAAGAACCAAATCTGCAAAAAAACAACCGGCAAGGTCAAATCTGATTTTCTGACCTTGCCGATTCTTTATTATGCGCATATGTTTTTGTATCTCTCACTCATCAGTGTATCGTTCATGACCTTTTCAGGACTGATTTTTCCTGACTTGATCATTTCAAATACAGACGGAGAGTTACCTGATACAAGAGCTGCTCCTGTATCTTTTAATGTTACCGGAATTGTAGAGTTTCTGCTGTTTACATTCCAGAAAACAACTTCCGGCAGTTTGTAGCCTGCATATTCATACCTTTTTTTCATTTTTGAAAACAAAGGCA
>JAZQPR010000035.1:0-12737 GCA_045628605.1 Oscillospiraceae bacterium | reverse complement strand
AATTATACATTAAATTATAATCTTTGTCAATATTGTGTCATGAAATTTTGTAAATCTCTTAACGGAAAACAAAATTGCCGATGAAACACCTGAGAACATCTATTACGGTGACCTTAATAATGACGGCACTGCAGATTTGACAGACCTTACAATGCTTTCACTTTTCCTTATGGGATCAGCAGATCTTACAGATTCAGAAATCGAAGCTGCCGATATAGACGGAAGCGGAGAAGCTGATATTGCAGACCTTGCTTATTTTAAACAAGTTATTTGCAATGATTCAAACATTAACAGAAACCTTTTGATCAATTTTAAAAAACATACTTTAATGTGAATCTATTCCCATTCAGCTTTATATGTGTTTTTACTTTTCTTCTTATTGTCATGAACTGTTATTTCCACAGAACTTTTGTTCCATTTTATATCAATATCATTATCATTGATTCCAACCGAATGGTTAAGCTTTTCTTTAAGTAAAATATTACTTTTAAAAAAACTTTCTTTTTGCTTTACCAAAATAGTATATTCAACAGCACTAGCCGGTGCAAAAATTACTGTCTTGGGTTCAGAAACTACCACAGAAATTTTTCTATCATCTGATTTATACTTCAATACTGTTGATGGTGTTTTTAAGTACAGTCCATATACAATAAACGCAAAAAAAACAATACAAATAATAACTACTAAAAAAAATATAATTTTTCGAGTTTTCTTCATTATATCAACTCCATTTACTTATAATATATTCAGAAAATCCTTTCGCAGCCCCTTTAGCGACTTTTTCAGTTACAGGAGCATTATAATAAAGAGACCATTTAACACCACTTGAATGGTACTCTTTAGTATAATTATATACATATTCTGTAAACAAATCACACATCTGCATTTTATATTTTTCATCTGGTTTCTCACCCCAATAATAAACCCTGCCTCGAAAAAAGGCAGGGTTTATTATGATTTTGATTTTGTTATGTTTATTTACTAAAAGTCGTTTTTCTCATTAACGCGTTTCGACCGTTCCAGGCTTCCGATGTTTGCAATGATCAGGCAAACCGCTGCCGGAATGCATGCAAAAGCTGCGTTTACTCCGCTGTTTTCCTTAAAAGCACAAGCCGCTACTATGAATGTTGCTATCCCTGTTAATACTGTCAATGCTGAACATATTTTTCTTCTCATATACATCCCGCCTTCCACAACAACACAAACAAAATATTTATCCTGACAGAATAAACATTTTATATATTTTTCGAACTTGTTAAAGTGTTAGTAATATCTTATCACAAAAAACTATTTTTGTAAACAGTAAAATGCATTTTTCATATATTTATACAAATGTTGAAGTATTGTTTCATGCAGATGCTATAACGGCAAAAAAAATTTACATTCTCAGCTTGCGAGACCGGAACGCTCTATTCCTTCAGTAAAATATTTCTGGAAGAAAAGATACATGATGAGCATCGGGGCAATCGAGATAAGACATGCGGCCTGGTTCCATACAACCAGTTCTCTTGTCGACACCTTAAGACTTGCGTCATTGAAAAGAGCCTGCGAAAGGACTGCATCAAGATTTTTTATCATCATGGCAAGTGTCTTGTTTTTGCTGAAAAACGAATTGCAGATATAATAATCGTTCCAGTACCAGACTACTGAGAACAGAAAAACTGTCAGGAAAGAGGAAAGCGCATTCGGGACCATGACGAAGAAAAATGTCTTAAGAGGACTGCAGCCGTCAAGATACGCAGCGTCCTCCAATTCCTTCGGAAGTCCTCTGAAAAACTGCCTGAATATAAGGATCATCAGACCCGATCTGAGTCCGTTTGCCGTTATCGCAGGCAGATACATCGTCCATGCGGTATTTATCATCTTCAGACTTCTGAACATGTCGTACTGCGGAAGAAGGATTATCTGGGGAGGAACCAGTATCATCATGATCACTATACCGAAAAGAAGCTTTTTGCCTTTAAAATCAAATCTCGCAAAGCCGTATCCTGTCAGTGCTGTGGAAACAACGGCCAATAAAGAGCATCCGAGATTGATAATAACCGTATTTAACAGTGTATTTCCGAGGTCAAGTGCTCCGGCGGTCTCCTTTATTACATCGAGTGTAAAATGACGCGGGATCCACATGACTGTCGGATCGTTCATGTCGATCCTTTTCCTGAAAGCACAGCTTATCATAAAGAGCAAAGGATATATTATAACAAAACAAAGTCCGAAAAGAATGAAAAAGCGGCAGACAGGCCACAATTTATCAAATACGGCTTTTCTTCTCACATAGCTTTTCTGGGAAGCTGTCATTTTGCTGTATCGTTCCTTTTTCATTTTCTCACGATTTTTTCTGTCAGCTTTTTCTTTTTTTCTTTCATCTTTCTTTTTCAAAAATATTTTCCTCCTTTCATAAGCTATACTTCATAATATATTTTTTTCCTGATAAGCAGAAGGATAAGTCCGACTGCAGCCATAACAACGGCAAAATATGACCAGACCATCGCGGATGCCATTCCGTATTTCCATTCATCCTGCATCGCAATTACCCTTGTCATTACAACATTTCCGGAATCAGTAAATGAGTCAATTACAGTAAATATCAGGTTGGCAGCTATCATCGGAGTAACATACGGAAAAGTTATTTTCCAGAAATATTCCCATGAAGTCGCCCCCTCCATCAGTGCTGCCTCCTTTGCTGACGGCGGAATATTCTGAAGAGCTGCAAGAAAAATAAGGATCTGTATTCCTGATCTCCAGATAAGAGAGAAAATACTGTCTATAGTTGACTGTATCAATGATGTCAGCGAATCACTGAGTCCGTAAATCCCTGTAAACTCCAGAATATCGGTAACCATATCTGTTTTAAAAAGTGTCGAAAACTGTTCAGCAGAACCGGCGCCGCTTTTTGAAAGACCGCCTGTTATCACCGCATACACAGGACCTGACGCCACTATGACCGGAAGAAAGAATATCGCTCTTACAAAAGCTCTTCCTTTAAATTTCTGATTCAGAAGCACTGCTGCAAACAGTGAAAATATAAGTATCAGAGGCGTTGAGACAAGTGTTTCGGAAAGGACCTGAAACAGATACTGCCTGTAATACGGATCCTTTGAAAATACCTGTACATAATTTTTTATTCCGACCCATTCTCCGCTCAGTCCGCCTACCTGCGGATCTACGTTTTTAAACGAATAAATAAATGACTTTATCACAGGAATGATAAAAAATACTATCGTTCCCACAAGCCACAGTGACAGGAAACCGTAGCCGTACAGACTTTTTCTCTGACGATATGAAAGCCTGAGTTTCTTTTTCTTTGTTTTTTTATCCATCTTTTTCAGCTTTCTCCCCTGCCTTTTTGATATCTTCAAGACTTATCCTGTATGAACCGGATGATATTTCTTTTTTGTCAAGATTGACTCTGATGACCGTTTTGTCAGAGTATTTCGTTTCTATGATATTTCCTGTCCTGCAGTATGATCCCATCGTTTCATCCTTTACCTTCCCAAGTATTTCTGCAAGTGCTTTATACTCCTCGGCAGCAGTCTTTGTCCAAAGGGAAGCATCTGCATAATAATACTTATCATATTCTGTATCCTTGAGTTCACTTATCTCTTCATCTATAAGATCAAAGCACAGACAGCTGCCCGTTGCTGCAGCCATAAGAAAGCTTTTATCAGGATCACTGCTGCCGTTTATGGCCGGAGCGGAGTATGAAACGATACCGTGCAGGACCATCTGACAGAAAGGAATGTCCTCATCAAAAATATCATATTTGCTTGAGGAAAGCGGAATGTCCTTTATATGCTCCGCAAATTCAAGAAGATAGGCATTTGGATTTTCAAGGAGAACAGAGACTGTATTTTCCTTTACATTTTTTATACCTTCAGAAACATATCCCATCATGCCGTCTCTGGATACATATTTTTTCCCGTAATCTGCAAAAAGGCTGTTTGAAAGCGCACCGGGACAAAAGCCTTTAATTTCTGATTTTATATATGCTTTGGAAAGCTTTTTGAAAATATCAGGAAGCTCAGACGGTGAAAGAAGTGATACCGGATCACTCATTTCATCCTCGGTATTATAAGCAAGATTGTATTTTTTCTGCCTTGAAAGCTGTCCTGATGCCCTGACTGCAGTATCCGAATATTCCATATATCCGTTTCCTGAACAAAATTCCATATTTTCTGAAACAGGATAAAAAGAAATGCTGTTATCTTTAAAATAATTTTTCATAGACCTGAAGCTTTTTTTCGAGCCTAATTTCGATGAAGGTGATGCACCGGTTTCTATTTTGTTTTCTATCTGTGCATCAGTCCAGTCGTTATATTCAACAACTATGTTCCCGGCACCATTTTCCTTAAGCTGCTTTACAAGTTTTTTTGCTTCATCAAAGGTTGTTACAGCTTTTTTAACTGTAACCGGTATCCCGAAAACGGATTCTTTTTTCTCTGTACCTCCGTAAAAGCTTACAAAAAGAGAATAATCACATTCCTTTTTCGTCAGTTTATTTTCGTTTAAAAGATATTCCCTGTACTTTGCTGCAGCATCAGAAAAATCAATGTTTTTTCCGCTGATGGGAAAGAATTTTATTTTCAGTTTTTCAACATCACTTTTTTCCTTCTCAAAAACCGTCAGCGGCTCCTTGTTCATGTAGTAAATATCTTCTGATCTGAGGATAAACTTTGAAGAACATATGTTATAGCCTGTCTTTGACTGAAGGCTTACTGAAGCTTCGATACATGCGTTTGAATCACCGCTCTCTATAACAGCAAGCATGCTTTTTCCGTCTTCTCTTACGGATGCATATACCGGCATCGTTATCTGTTCGGATACATTCGGCTTGTAGAGACTTACGGCCGTGATATCACTGCCGTAAATATTTCCGGTATACGTTTTTGCATTTGTCTTTCCGTTGTTGAAATTTATTTTTGCTCCGCACCCGTCAGGAATTACAAAATATCCTTCGTCAGATTCTGACGAATCAAAAAAGTTCGGAAGGATCTTTATCTCAAGGAGAAGTTTTCCCTCTGAGGTTTTGTTTTCCTTGATTTCGGAAGTAACTATACAGGCACTCAGCCCGTCTTCCTCAAGTGTGTATTCGACAGGAATGATAAATCCTCCGGCGTTAAATCGGTAAGTTGTCCTTAAGGTGTTCCCTTTTATTTCATATGACATTTTTCCGTTCTTTGATGAACGAAATGTACCCGTAGTCCTGCTCTCGCTGTCACCGTAAATTACAACCAGTGATGACGCAAGCTCATTTTTTATCATGCCCTTTGCATGCGGATCACCCATGGCATTTACCGGAGATGACCACATGATATTTTTGCTTTTTTTATCCTTCAGAGCAAACAGGTCTTCATTTTCCGAATAGAAAAATATATAGCTGTCGTTTTCGCAGACCTTTGTCATCTCGGAAAGAACGTCCTGTTCATTTCTCATCACATATTCATCATCTGTATCAGAGCCTGTTTCATATGAATTTTCAGAAATATCAGAGCCGTCTGCTTTGACACAGACCGTTCCTGCTCCGCCTGCAAGTATCAGTGCAAGAACTGTTATTATGGACAAATATCGTTTTTTTCGCACTTTAAACACCTGCTTTCTTAAGTTCTCAGTCTGTATCTTATCTCAGTGTAAAGGGAAAATATAAATACTCCGACCTTCTGAAACAGCGTCATTACCAGTACTGCAAGCATCAGGATCACAAACATCGAAGCTATCGTCAGTACAACAGCCCACAGTGTTTTTGCGGCAGAATACTGATGAACAGCCTTTATTGCATTAAACAGCAGAACGATGCTCCAGCCTGTTCCGATGTAAAGGATACAGTCTATAAACACTGCTTCCTCCCTTATCAGAATATGCGACAGGAGCGTTGTAAGATACAGTGAAACAGTATACGGAACGAGTGAATATGCACTGAATATGCATATTTTTCTCAAAGTGCCCTCACCGTCAAGAAGAGTGCACACAGACCAGTTCCCGATCACCCATGCTGCAAAAAACACAACACTTCGGACAAAATAAGGAACTATGTTAAAGATCCTGTCATAATTATTGTGAAAATGAAAAGCGAACAGCCTGTCGTTTACTATAAGCCCTGCAAACAGCAGAAATACTATCACGAAGGCGATCCTGACAGAACCTGACTTTTTCCAGCGCATATCCTCAAAGCCTTCAAACGGATGAAATAACACATGCTTTACCCATTGCTTCTCAGAAAGATCCATCATGACGCCCCGCCTCTTTTCCTTTTTATTTTTCTCTTTATGTCAAAATATATAATACCGGCTGCAAGAACTGTCACCCCGGCCATGATAAATCCGAAATATTTCCTTACAAATTCTCTTCTGTATCCTTCAAAGGCTTTGTTGTATCGCTCCTGTGAATCAGCAAGCTTAGCATATTTCATTGCACCCTTGTAGTCGCCCTTGTTCAGAAGTGCACCGGAAATACCGATAAACGCTCTTCGGTAGTTTCCGTCACGTCTGAGGACTTCACGCCAAGGCTCAAGTGCTTCTTCGTAATATCCGTCATTGTACAGATTTGTCGCCTTGTGCACAATTTCTCCGAAATCAGTTTCTTCAAAAACAGTTATCGTGTTTTTCTGTGCATCAGATACATAAATATTTTTATCATTTGATTCTATCGCAGAGACCTGTCCGAAGGTTCCGAGCTGGTCTCCTTTTGCACCAAAAACGAACAGCAGATTGCAGTCCTCGTCATATTGAAAAATTCGGCCGTTTGTATAGTCAAGACAGTTTATCATGCCTGTATCCGAAATATCAACATCTGTAAATGAGTTCTGTGGAAAATTGCTGTAGTCTGCCGTCGGTGCATCGCCGAACTCTGCATTTATATCAGCAAACAGATTGTACCCTGCTGCGTTTACTTTTTTAATAAGGTCAGTTTCCTTCGAGGATGAATCACAGCATGTGTAAACAAATCCGTCCTTGTCTATATCAAAATTTGAAACAGGAGACGGTACGGCACTTGTCATATATTTTCTCATGGAATCAGTCGCAAACATTTTCCAGAAATGATCCCAGATAACCTTACCTGTCTTTTCTACTCTGTTCGCACCGAAAAATCCCTGAAATTCCCCATCGGCGTTATACATAAGGGTACCGCCTGTAATGTTGTTTACAACAACATAAACGTTTCCCGCTTTGTCTGCTATGACCTTCTGCGGATAAAATGTCAGCTCCTCAGGATACAGACTGCTGACCGGCTTTTCAAATATCATATCTGCCTCGTGCTTTGAATTGCATCTTATGACCCTTGAGTTTTCCGTATCTGCAATGTACATCGTGTTGTCATCTGATACAAATATACCGTTCGGAACTTTAAAAGGAAGCTCTTTTCCTTTGTAAACAACATGATCAAATTCGTCAAGCAATGTATCAAAACTTTCATTTACCTGCAGGATCCTGTTGTTTCCCGAATCGACAACAAACAGCGAAGAATCGTTATCGAGGAAAAGATCGGAAGGAGAGGAAAACGCACCGACACCGAGATCATTTCCTGACACGCTCTTTACAGCCTCATATCCGGCCTGTGAAGGAACTGCCTCGCCCCATCTGTCGTAATTATATACATCATACCCCTCACCCCTGCAGACAGGTGCGTCCGAGCATACGAGACCTGTCAGAACGAGCACTGACAAAACAGCAAGCTTCTTTATTTTTCGCACTATACAGACACACCCTTTCTTTTATTCTTTGAGTCCCGAATATGCCATTGTCTCAATAACATTTTTCTGTGTGATCATAAATACTATCGCCGGAGGGATAAGCATAAATACAGCGGCAGCCATCGCTACACCCTGTCTTGCAATACCCGAGGCAGCGGCCTGTGACACTGCCGCCGGAAGAGTTTTCAGTGATTCATCAAAAACATAGGTGCCTGACTGAATATTCCATGCTGCCTGAAAAGCAAAAATAATAAGCGTCATAAGTGCCGGCTTCTGGTTAGGCATTACTATCTTCCAGCAGATCGAAAACATGCCTGCTCCGTCGACCTTTGCTGCTTCTATCATCGAATCAGGTATCTGAAGCATTGACTGTCTCATCAGAAATACACCGATAGGAGCTGCTATATTCGGAAGTATCAGCGCAAGATACGTGTCTATGAGTCCAAGCTTTGCAACGACCATATACTGAACTATATAGATAACATTGCTCTGATACAGCAGTGATATTACGATAAGTGAATTTAAAACCTTTTTCCCCCTGAATTTTCCTTTTGCAAGTACAAAAGCAGCCATCGATGAAAAAAAGCACTGTGCACCTGTAACAGTCAGCGTTACAAAAATACTGTTGAAAAGATACCTTGAAAACGGTACCCACAGCTGTCCGACCGATCTGAACATCTGCCTGTAATTATCGAGTGTCGGATCCATCGCATAAAACTTTGGAGGGAAAATAAACCATTCCTGTGAAGGCTTTATCGACATCACAACAGCAAGGTAAATAGGGAGAAACATTGCCGTTCCCAGTAATAGAAGGAAAATAAAAATCACAATGTTTCCGGCTGTTCTGTTTTTTATTCTGCCCGAAGAGGCTTTCATTTTCTTTTTCAAAATCATGTGCCTCCTCAGTCTGTAAGTTTTCCAAGCAGTTTGCCTACTGCTTTATTTGTAAAAAACATTATTACAAACAAAACAGTGCATATAGCCGCAGCATAGCCCATCTCATAACGTACCCATCCGTAGTCATAAGCGTGTGTCATTATTGTATGAGCGGCATAGTCCGTACTCGGAAATCCCACAAGATTTCTTCCTGCTATGTCCGCTGTAAAAGCTGCAACCACCTGCATAAGAGCAGCAAACATCATCTGTGGTCCCATCGAAGGAACTGTGATGTAGATAAGCTCCTGCCATCTGTTTTTTATTCCCTCAACAGCGCCTGCTTCATAAAGAGTCTGATCTATGCTCTGAAATCCTGATCTGAGTGCCAGGAAGCCTGCGCCCATACTGATCCAGAGCTGAACTATAATAACTACGGCAAGCAGATAATTAGGATCTGTAAGCCACTGCTTTGCAGATCTTATTATTCCCAGATCAAGAAGGATCGAGTTTACGTATCCGTAAGGGTCACCGCTGAAAATAAGCTGCCAGACAGTATACACTCCTGCCATGGACGGTACATAAAAAATAAAAGTAAAAATCGTCCTTAATACCGGCGGCATCTCATTTATTAGCCACGCCAGAAAGAAACACAAAACATAGCTTACAGGTCCTGTAAGCATCGCAAATATAAGCGTAACTCTTATTGAACCGATAAATACCTTGTCTGACAAAAACAAAGTCTTATAGTTTGAAAGTCCGACAAATTTCGGAGTATTGATCATATCAAAGTCAGTAAATCCGATCGGCACAGAAATTACGACCGGAATTATTGTAAACAAAGTGAACAAAATAAGGAAAGGAAGAAGCATCAGCCAGCATTCCACAGCCTCACTGTTTCCGGAAGAGTTCTTTGAATGTTTTGATTTTTTTTCCGGTTTTTCTTTTTTATCTGTCACCTTTTACTCCTCCTGCAAAAATTTATTTCTCTTCAAGATTTTTCCTTTTTCGGTCTATCTCTTCGTTGATGTCTCTGTTGTACCACATGATCGTATCACGCGGATTTTCATGCTCATTTGCTGTTTTTCTGAAAGCAGACATGATATTTCTGGTCACTGCATATGAAGCAGGTATCACAGGGATCCCTTCAAGCTCTTCTCTCTGCGCTTCAAGCTTTGAGAGTTCATCTGAAGTCCATGAGAGAGATTCAAGTGCTTCCTTGTCTGCAGGATCATATCTGCCGAGTATTCCCAGAAGTCCTTCTACAGAGGCTGCGTACTTTTTCTGAATGTCAGAAGACGCAAACCAGCTGATATACTCCCACGCATCTTCCTTATTTTCGCAGCTTTCGAAGATCATGGCACCGTTTCCCTGCCAGTTGGCAGCATGTGAAACTGTACCGTCAGACTGCTTCGTTCCCGGAACTGATGTAAAATCCCATGTTCCGTTTATTTCAGGCGCAGCAGCCTTAAGCTGATTATAAAACGTGTAGCTCTGAATCACTATAGGATATGTTCCGTCTCTGAAACGGCTGAACGAATCATAAACCTGTTCAAATTTGTACTTTGTATAAAAGTCAGTCCATTTTTCAAAAGAACTGACTGCTTCTATCCTATCAAAATTTGTTGATGAAAAATCATTTTTATAATAATTCAAACCGTTCTGAAGCATAAGAAGTGCAAATGTGTGACCTGACTCGGTACTCGGAGAACCCCCTGACGACGGAAGCACAAGTCCTGCCGACATATAGTTTCTCTGAAGTGCGGGGATCATGTCAATAAGGTCATCCCATGTTTCAGGCGGTCCGGAAAAACCAAGACCGGACAGAATATCCTTTCTGTAAAACATCACCGGAAAATTCTGCTCGAGAGGCAGTGCATAAATGCCGCTGTTATATCTGTACATATCGAAGGCACTTTTTTCATAGTTTTTTTTTAAGCCTTCCTCGTCACAAAAATTCAAAAGATCAACTGCAAGTCCCCTGCATGCAAGGTTTACAGGAAATTCGCCGCCAAGAAAAAGTACTGCATCCGGTCCCTTTCCCGCAAGCTCCGCTTCGATAACACCGCCCTGTACAAGCTTCAGATTTACCGGTATTCCTGTCTGAGGGGTAAACTCAGATTCTGTCAGCTCCTTCACGGCAAGAGCCTGATCACGTCCGAGATTTACCCAGACCTCAAGCACATCATCTGAGGTTTCCTCGGAAACCAGGTTATAGTCCTCAAAAAATGAAGCCATAAAAGCTTTAAATCCAAAAACAAATGATTTTAAAGGCTTTTCCTTTACATCCGAAAAATCTCTGTCAGGTGACGCGATCTCGATATAGTCAACTTCAAGAGGCTGGTCTCTGTAGTCTCTCATCCATGATGCTATCGCTGATGAATTGTCCTTGAGCTGTGTCAGATACTGGGGAATGTTCTGAGGTCCTTCGACACATTTGTCAAGAATAACGTACATTCGTTCTATTCCGGCAGCTTCAGATCCGGTCATTCCGGAAAGCTTTTCTATTCCGCTTTTTATATTTTTCAGTTCAGCTGATATTTTTTCAAGGTCGCCCGTAAGCTCAGGAATAGCCTTGTCAACGTTATAGTCAGTGTATTTGTCGGGAGACGGACCGGTTATCATAAGTATTTTTCTGTAATACTCATTTATCTGCATAACAAGATCTGAAAGTCCTATCATATATTCACCGATCTCGCCCGGAACAGCCTCCATTGTGAGAAGATGATCCTTTCCGGCTTCAAGATAAACATAAACGCTTTCTCCGTCCGTAGTTTCAGGAGTTACAATATTCCAGTCGTCATCATAGAAAAACTTTACTCTGTCAAGCTCGCTGCAGGCGATATTTCCGTCAAGATAAATTCTCCTGTTTGAATAAAATCCTCTCATTTCCTTTTGTCTGGATTTTATTCCTATCTTGTACCAGCCGTCACCGCTGATGCTGTCTGCAGGAATTTCCCATGAAATACTCTGGCTTGCTTTTTTCCATGTACCGTCACCGATCGTATTGTAGATCATTTTTCCCGGAGTGTTCGGAGACGCAAGATAGCTTGAATTGTCTGAGGTAGGGTACAAAGTCGGATCTGATTTGTAAACAGCATCCTCGCCCTCGATCCTTACGAGAGTGGAAGGTGTCTTTTCTTTCTCTTCATCGGACGGGTTGATATCATTGTATGACTTCAGCGACACATGATTGTAAAATTTAAGATACTCAACTGCGATACAGGCTTTTTCTGATTCAAAGGTTACTGTATGCCTTCCCTTTGTAAGACAGAAAAAAAGTGATTCGTTGTGAAGTCCGTCTGTATCCTTCAGATCTGATACCGTCCACATCCTTTTCTGTATCTGCGACGGACGCATCTGATTGCCTCTGCTGTTTTCCGTTATCTCATTTTTATTTACCCATGTCCTCGGAAGAATGATCCTTGATGCCGCATCGAACGGTATCTCACCGTCAATGCTCAGTGACACCTCTGTGGAATTTATATCGGCATTAAGAGGACAGAAGGACATACAGATATTATACAGACCGTCCTCCGGAATATATACTTCATACGTTACTTTTCCTCCGGCACTCTCCCATACAAGAACATTTTCCTTTAAAATGCCGTCATCGTCCGAAATATTTTCTTTTTTAAATACTCCGTTTTCAGCCTTGCTGTATTTGGCGCCTCTGACCATCGCTCCGCTGTCAGGATATTTTGAATCACTGTGCTCTGACAGATATTTGCTGTATTCCATATACGGAGAATACAGCATATCTTCACTGCTTTCATTCGTATTTTCGTTTTCCTTCACCGCATCATTTTCCGGACCTGCGGCAAATACAGAAAAAACGGATACAGAAAGACTGAGCGCCGTCAGTACTGCAGTCAGTTTTTTTAATATATTTTTCTTATTCAACTGTTTTTCCACCTTCAAAACGACCAATTAAAAAAATTCCCCAAAAATTAGCGTTATCAAACATTTAGTTTGTTTTATTCGCAAAAATTAAAAAATGCGCAAATTTATTGTCTAAAGTGCATAATACTACATATTAAATTATATCAACAATAACAACCGATGTCAAGAAAGGCGCCCCGAAAAACTCTTTTCGGGGCGAAAAAATGTTACTATTCACGGCCTATTTTTTCCATAAATCCTGAAAGTCTAAGAATAGATACTAAAAATTTACAGT
>JAZQPR010000034.1:0-2050 GCA_045628605.1 Oscillospiraceae bacterium | reverse complement strand
AATACTGCAAAATGTCTTAAATATAGGAATACGACAATTGATCTTTTACTGTAGATAACTGATTAGCAATTCTGTTATTAGCATACTGCATAATCAGATTTTCCGTATCAATAACCATCTGATTGGATTCAGTGTCATTTTCATCTGCTGTCACGTCAATTTCAGAATCTGAACTATACTGTTCCGGTGAAACAGTTTCTTTTTCCTTTTCTAAATCACCATCGTCAGAAAAATCCAATTCAGTTATATCCACAATACAAAATGTTGCAGGTTTATCATATGTAACCGAAAGTGTATTGTCTTCATATTTTGTTTCAAAAGGCAATAAAATATAATCGTCTACTGCGTAATAGAAAATCATATAATTATTCGGATCATATATATTATCCAAAGAAAAGCTCAACGTATACTCAAATTCTGACGATTCATAATCATTTCTTTCATTTTGATATGACACATCTACCATTTTTCCACAAACAGCATTTTCACTTAAAAAGTATGAATAATCACTTTCATTTATACTTAAAATTTCTCCGATATATCCGGTCATATGTGCTGTTGCTTTCTAAGAATACATGTTTTCAGGAATATTGATATCAGACATTTTATCATCAGGCATTATCTGATCAAAATATAGTTTATTATCATCAATGATTCCATCACTTTTTTTATCAGAAGTACCTTCTGCGGCCTTTACTGTTTTTACGCTCAATTCATTCAGAGGAAAAACAGTAATTGTCATAACAAATGCTGTAATTCCCGAAATCAATCGTTTAGTAAATTATTTCGGGGGGGTAATTTTCTCCATTTTTACCATTAATTAAACTCTCCGGTATTAAAAAATTTCAGGTATATAAAAAACCTGATTTATATAAAAATATTTTACAGAATTTAATTATACAGCAAAATATGATCTTTGTCAATATAATGTCATACAGTAAAAAAAGAAATTACAGCTACTGTCACTGCTTCTCACAGATCATCGTCTTCGGTGAGTGCGGAGAGCTGTTCAAAAGGATCCACTGGAACAACTGGGGCTGCAAGTCGATAGTATGGAGATGCATCAGCCGACTTGAACCAACGGGATGTGTATGCCATGCACGAACCGCGAATGAAAAGATATTGGAGAATTTGGTCGTTCAGGCGATAAACAAGCTCATTGGGGATAAGTCGAACTATCTTGAGGTACTGCAGAGAAATATCGCCAAGGTCATCACGGATGAAAGCGATGATGATAATACTGAGATTGATGAGGAACTTAAAAGGCTCGAAAAGGAGCTGGTAATGAATGCTAAAAACAAGGATGCTTATGACCGGATTGCTGATGAAATTTTCAAGTTCAGGGAGAAAAGGCACGAAATCATGATGGATACGGCTATGAGGGATGAAAAGATCGAAAGGATAAACATTCTCCAGGAATTTATCAGGGAACAGAATAGCGGACTGACGGAATATGATGAGAGTCTTGTAAAGAGATGGCTGAGTGAGATCAAGGTGTTTGATGACAGATTTTCTGTGGAGCTGAAGTCCGGGATAAAGGTTAAGATTGAGGGATAATTTGGTATAAGCCGAATAAAAAGACCTTCTGACATAAAAATCAGAAGGTCTTTTTGTCCTATTTAATTCTGCATTTTAAAGCAAATTTTTCAAACATCGGAATAAGCTTTTCTATAAGCTTTTGCTTTTTCAAAGGTTCTTTTACTTCCATACAGCATTCGATTATACTCTCATCATCCAGTTCTTTGAAATAACTGATTCTGAATATATCGCTGTTTTGTAATTCAGCACGATATCTGAATATTCCATAATTTTTTTCCTCAGCAGACATATCTTCAGAAGCTCCGTACACCTCAGTCCACGCTTTTTTTATATTATCTTCACTCAGATCATCACGTATTTCGGGTGCAATTGTAATCATAAAATTTGCTGATGGTTTATCCCCTTCCTTTTTCAGATAGGAATAAACCTGATATATCTCACCTACTCCATAGTCTTCATAATCTGCAAAATGCTTATCTAGCGGAGGTGTTACCTCTAAAAAGCTGCCGTT
>JAZQPR010000033.1:0-3879 GCA_045628605.1 Oscillospiraceae bacterium | reverse complement strand
ATACGTTGCCGTCGCCGGTGCTTACATAACGGTCGCTGTCCATAGAGAAATAATCTCCGGCAGAAAGCCTGAATTTTCTTTCATCAGTGCCTGCGATGAGTTCAAGCTGAGGACTGTCCAGACCATAGTCTCCCATGTTTTCAACATCTTCAATGATGAATGCTGCGTTTATTTCGCTTAAAATATTGAGCTTGTCAACAAATGTATCCTGATCTATAGGAAAACTTACATCATTATCCCAGTACCAGATGCCATCTTTCTTTGTAAATGAATACTCATAGCTACCGTATGCAACTGAGAAAGTGTTCATATCTTTTTCTTTAACGGAGTAGATGGTTTCACCTGTTTCTTTTATTTTTTCAACCTTTTTTTCTATTTTATTTACTGCAGCTGTTGCAGATAAAAGAGCCAACAGCACTATTCCGAGTGTAATGAGAGTTTTCTTTTTTTTCATGCTCTTTTCCTCCTTTTAGATACTACAACAACACCTGCAGCAAGATAGATACATGGAATAAATACTATCATGAATATCTTGATGGCAGAAGCCTGTGAATCGCTTATAGTAAGGTATTCATAATCGAGCGATTTGCTTCTGATAGATATTGATTCTGACTTTCCTGCCATCCAGTAGAATGAATTTAGGAAGAGATCAATATTTGTACCTGATGAATATGAATTGTATGTTTCATCAAGCAGATATCCGGATGAGAACCAAACGAGTTTTCCGCTGTTTGTGTTTTCTATTGCAACGGCAAGGTCGAATTGTCCTTCTGTATCTCCGTCTTCAAAGTCATAGGTGCTGAAATCGTATCCTGCGGCTTTTGATATAGCTGTTGATGAAGTTTTAAGGAGACTGGTTATTTCTACTGCGCCATCGTATTCATTCTGAATCAGTCCGTTTGCAATCGGCATAAGCGCATAATATGTGCCGCTTTGAAGTTCTGCTGTTATGTCATGTTCCTGAATAGTCGGAAGCAGAACGTATGGAGCAGAAAATGCATAATAGTTTCTGTCAGCTTCGACGACTATTCCCTTGCTCACTTCAATATTGTATTTATCAAGCAGTGAATTCAGATTGGTCATTTCTATGTCATCGAGGGACCCGGCAATTACTATTACTTTCCCACCTTCTGCAATATAGTCAATAAGCATATCTGCTTCTTCGTCTGAAATATCGCTTTGCGGATTGTTGATCAGAAGTGCATCGCAGTCTTCCGGAATTTCATCGATATTGAGCAAAGACAATTCAGATATGTCTATATTTTCTTTTTGGATTGCCGAAAGAACACTTGCTGCAAGTTCAGCTTCTCCGTGTCCCTGCAAAGTGTACATTACAGGCAAATCTTCGTTTACGACGTAATTTATGGCAGATGTAATAAGTCCTTCACCGTCAAATGCGCTTGCATAAGAATAGTATGACGTATTTGTATATTCATAAAAATCATCATATGCAAGATAACGGTATCTGCTGCCGCATTCAACAATCAGGTCGTTGTTTGTAACTGTGCCTGATGTATATTGCTGAGCAAAAGTAGGATAGATATCAGGATTTTTTATTTCAACTGTGATGTGGGAAGAAGAGGAATCGTATTTTGCAAGAAGCTTTTCAAGTATCTGATCTTCCTCTCCGGACTGAACTACCCAGTAAATCGTTACATCATCTTCAAGATTGTTTATAACTACCTTTGTGTTTGCAGTAAGTGAATACAGCTGTGCTGCGCTGATATCAAGCTGAGTCCAGGTTTCCGGAAGAGATGAAAACAAAACATTTGATACTATAAGAATTGCAAGAACTATGCAGGTTAATGCAAGAGAGTAGCTTCCGGATTTTGTGCTTCTTGTACTGAAGGAAGGCAGAATGTTTTCCTTCCAATCATCCTTAACAGATTGAATGAATTTCATTAGTTGTACCTCCTCTTTTCAAGTGACTGCACAGTAAGGAATACGAAAAACGTCGCATACGAAAGCATAAATACTATTCCGCTTATGTCGAATACTCCATTTACAAATGTGGAAAAACGTTCGAATATTGACAGTGTTTTCATGATATTTGCAATCAATCCTTCAAAAATATCGCTGTTTATGAAAAAAACAATTCCGGGAACGATTACGCTTGCCATGGCAAAGATATACGCAAGATTTCCGTTTTTGGTTACAACATAGATGATAAGAGCAACAAGGAGCAGCAGAATAATCAGGACGATGAGAGATCCAAAGGCACCTGATGATACATAATCTGCAAGAGAAACGCTGTAGTACATAAAGAGCATTACAGCAACGCATATTCCGGCCGCAAGTCCTTGGCTTTCGGTGAGTGTTGAAATAAACATCCCAACGGCTATAAGACCGACCCCGAGAAGCAGAAATGCGAATAAACTTCCGTACGCGGTCGGGAGATAAACATCCCCGTAGTTTTTAAAGAGCATTGGATAAAACAGGCATGGGATTGATGAAATACCGAAAACCGTAAGCAGCGCAAGATATTTTCCGAGCACTATGTCTGCTGCTGTAAGAGGCAGTGAAAACAGAAGCTGATCTGTTTTTTGTTTTTTCTCTTCTGCAAAAACCCTCATTGTCAGTATAGGAACAAGAATTACAAATACTATAACTGCAAAACCGAGAACGTATTCGAAATTTGCAACTGCTGCATTGATATTGTAAATAAGGGATCCAACACCTATTAACGCCAGCAGGAACGCCCCAAATACATAAGGAGTAATGCTTCTGAAATACAAGTAGAGCTCATGTTTATATACTGCTTTCATATTATTCATCCTCCTCACTGTTTTCTGAAAGCATTGCTTCTTCAGCAGCTTTCTTTCCTTCTTCTTTTTTATTAATAACCAGGTCGATAAATACATCTTCAAGACCTGTCGTCTGTCCGCGGCTCAGGAATTCTTCCATTGTTGTATCTGCAAGGAGTTTGCCGTCTGCAATAACAAGCAGTCTGTCGCAGGCAGTCTGAATTTCAGAAAGAATGTGACTGCTTAGTATTACGGTATGTCTTTCCCCAAGCCCTTTGATCAGTTCGCGGATTTCGATGATCTGCAGAGGATCAAGTCCTACTGTGGGCTCATCCAGAATAATTACATCCGGATCTCCGAGTATAGCCTGAGCAATTCCTACTCTTTGTTTATACCCCTTTGACAATTTCTTGATGGTACGATTTTTAACAGGTCCAATACCTGTCTCTTCAATGACCTCATTGATCTGCCATTCTTTTTCTTCCTTTGAAACGCCCTTTGCATCAGCTACAAAACTGAGGTATTCAAGCGGTGTCTGATCCATATAAAGCGGTGGCTGTTCAGGAAGATATCCGATTAGTTTTTTTGCCTCTATTGGCTCCTCAAAAATGCTGTGACCGCCGATATATACTTCTCCGGAAGTTGCAGCAATGCATCCGGTGATGATGTTCATTGTTGTCGATTTTCCGGCGCCGTTAGGTCCCAAAAAACCGTAAACATGACCGTCCTCAACGTTAAAACTTATATCGTTGACCGCCAATACATCACCATATTGTTTAGTTAAATTACTTACTTTAATCATAAAAACCTCCTATCTGAATAGAATAGGATAGAAAGATGAAACGCGTCTGTTGGTAGTATGTTTTATGAATATTGTTATTGTGGTGAAAATATGTCCGTTGTGTGAAGTGAAAAGATTTTGGTCGATTTATAGAGGATGCGTTAAGAAAATCTGAGCAATTATTCCTGTTTCTTTCATTAAATAAATTTGGAAGTCCATGATTGAATTAACGCAAGCGTTGTATAATGCATCCGCTTCAATTATAATGTAGTAAGAAATACGGAGGGCTGTTATGGCAAAAATCAGACGTTACTGCGGAAGCTATATTCTTGAAATTTCCAATGGAAAAATAAG
>JAZQPR010000032.1:0-2183 GCA_045628605.1 Oscillospiraceae bacterium | reverse complement strand
TCATGCCGCTGACCGGACTTGAACCGGTACGGTATTTCTACCAAGGGATTTTAAGTCCCTCGTGTCTGCCTATTTCACCACAGCGGCATATGTAATTTTTTGTTACCTCTTAACGAGTGCTTAATTATTATATCACAACATGAATCATTTGTCAACATATTTTTTAAATTTTTTTAAAAAAATTGAATATTCTCTTTTAAAGACACAAACGCAGTATCTATTCACTTAAATACTGCGTTTATTATAAGATAATCTTCAATCTGATTTTTAATCAATTTTAACCGGTTTTCCAAATTTCACCATAATATATTCACCCTCAGATAAATATATTTCAGTATCTGTTCTGTCCAAATGCGCCTGTTCTTTTATTACAGGGGAAACAGAATCTATTGATAAATAAACAGTATATTCTACGGAATACTGATCATTGTTTTTTTCAAGCTTATAATATCCCGGTTCAAGATCTCTTCCGACTTCATACATTCCGCCGGTTTGATTTATAAACGGAACAGTATTTAATGAAATATCGTTCTCAGCTTTGTACATATTTGAATGAGAAAAATGTATAAAGGTGCCTTCTTCAAGGATAACATAAGCACTGCCCTGATACCAGTTGAAAGAAAGTTGAGATTCATCGCTGCAGTCACTTTGTGAGTATACTCCGAAACAAAAATCACCATATCCCGCAGTAGTATCAGATAAAACAAGATATTTTCCGGAAGGGAGATCTTTGCCTACTTCATAATTTCCGCTTTCGTAATATCCGTCTCCGCTAAAATTTTCTGACAACTCATAAGAATCATTATCTGAAAAATATTCTTCTTCATAGCCTTCGTTCTGAGCCTGTTCTGAAACATAAGCCTGACTCTTGTAGTATTCATTTAAGTTTTTATTTTGCTCTACTTTGGCTTTATATCCGACAAGAGCCGGAATAAAAATAGCAGCAGCTATACATAAACCAACAAGAAACATAGATACAAAAACTATGGCAAGTACTATGCCTAAATTTTTATTATCTGATTTCCTTCTTTGTTCATGCAAAAGAGCACTGATATCATTCTCATCAAATTGGAATCCACAGTTCTGACAAATACGTGTGCCGTTAAAAGGCTTGCCGCACCTGGTACAGTATAAATTCATTTTTTGTACACTTCTTTCTTTATTTCTTTTTTTATTTTATTATACCACATTAATATACATAAGACAAGATATTTAATGAAACAAGAGAAGTTATTTTTAATATGTAAAAAGCCTTGTTTCATACATTTCCTTAGGCCACATAGCCATATAATGCATCCTGTATAATCTTTCTGTTTCTTCTTTAGTGTGTGCCGGATGTTTTCCTGTTTCAATGATCCTGAAAGGAACTCCGTACACATTAGCACGAAAATCCGTATCATAAAAACCATTTCTGAGATAAAAGTTATACCTTCTGGTCTGAAGTATTTTATCATCCTCATTCTGTGCAAGATCAGGATCTTCAACTTCTACAAAAATACTTTTTGCATCCGGTATTTTTTCAGTCAGAAGCTTTAACGTTTCTGAACCAAGTCCTTTATTTCTCAATTCCGGTACGACAGCAAGATAATCTACAAGATAGTCATCGCTTTCCTTTAACTTTGCCAGAAATAAGTAACCTGAAATCTTTTTATCCAAAAACAGTCCGTAACAGCTATAGATCCCGTTTTTTAAACTATTTCTGATAAAAGAAAGCGGCTTAAGTTCATCCGGCGGAAAATCTTTTTTCATATAATTATTATATACATATTCTGTTTGTTTGTCAGTTAAAATTAAAAGCTCAGTCAAAAATAACAACCTCCTGAATTCATCCCTTTTATTATTATAGCATAAATCTGTTATCAGTTCAACAAATTCAAAATTAATTGCCGTTCAACCACAGCATCAATACTTTCTGAATAATACGAACTCTTATTCAACAGAAAGTATTTTTCAAAGTTCTGCTTTTAACAAACAGAGGCGATTCGCAGAATCGCTGACCAAACAGTCGGAGATTGTACTCCGACTGAGCGGGAAGATAGAACCCGCCGCCTACAGAGGCAATGTCATCAACTTAAAGGAAGTCAAATTTGTCGCTTAATTATATAAGTAACAATAATCTAATAAAAGCAACATAATTTTACGTCCCCTGATAAGGGGAAGAGGGCCGTGCGTAAGCGTGGCGA
>JAZQPR010000031.1:0-42695 GCA_045628605.1 Oscillospiraceae bacterium | reverse complement strand
GTCGGAGTACAATCTCCGACTGTTTGGTCAGCGATTCTACGAATCGCCTCTGCTTGTTAAAAGCAGAGCTTTGAATTAAGAAAACCATACTTAAGAAAATAAACTTAAGTATGGTTTTACTTTTTTTAATATCAAATCAGGAATCAGAGTTCATCTCTCTTTGCTCTTTCAAGCCATGCACCGGCAAGATCAAGAGCATCATAGAGACCATTTTTTTCGCTCTGCTTTTTAATTGCATCCTGTGGATTAAGTTTTTCATCTGTTGACATAAGATAAACTTTAACTTTGTCTGCAACATCAAGATTACCTATCTTCTGTTTGGAAAGTATCTGAAGCATGGTAACATAATCATCTGTCATGTTTCCGTAATACAGTACATCTCCGCTTCTTACAAGCTGAAGTCCCTTATAGGTAAAAAACTTTGTTTTCTCTTGTGTTGTCTCATTCATAATTTTTTTCTCCTTTCGAATGAAAGATTCTCCATCAACCTTTTATTATTATAACACATATTTTTATATTTGACAAGCCACGCTTATTCTTTTTTTAAAAAAGAGTTAAATTGGTGAAAAACGCAGTGAATTAACAATTGTTTATTGTGACAATTTACCAGTTTTCAACAAAATCACTGCTGCCCTCAATATTATTAATATTTGGAATAAGAGCTTTTTCAGCAAATGCCAGTCGGCACTTAAAGCTTATTACACCATTTTTCTTTATTACAGCTTTTCGCTCTTCAGTTTTTGATTTGTAGAATTCAATACAGTTTTCTTCGCCGAACTCATTTTTCACTGTCACTGCAGCAAGCTTTTCTCCGAGAACTGTATCATCATCTTCAACATCGATCTCTTCAGCAGGAGCTTTAATAAGAGCCTGGTAGAAACTCTTGAATCTTTCAGCGTCATAGACCTTTCCGTTAAGCTTTACATCAAGTGTTTCTTCAGAATCACCTGTACATTCAAACTTTTCAGTTTTTCCTGAAGCTTCTATACTGATCTCAGAAACATCGTAAATATAGTCACCGAAAATCATCTGAGACATCGCATCTTCAGGTTTCATTTTTATCCATGGAAGACTTCCTTCAGCAAACTGCCACATGATTCGCTGTCCTTCAACCATAGCAATATATCCTGTTGCATCAGTATTGCTCGAACTGAAATTATTGCCTATTTTCAGAACAGTAGTTGTTCCGTCTTCAAGTTCCGCAGTTACTGTACACTGCGGATTGTCAAGACCGGCAAGCTCAAGTTCTTCCTCTACAGGATCGATCGAAAGAAGATTCGAAGCAGTCAGTCCGAAAATACCATGTGTAAACTTGGATGCTTCAGATGCATTCATATAAGCTTTTACAGGTGATGTCATAACACTTGTTGCAAGTGTTCCGCCTGTTCTGTTTTCAGCTTCAGGATCATATTCAAAAACAATATCATAGTCAAGATCTCTTTGATGAACAGTCACTTTCTTGACTACAGCATCATCTTCCAGTTCATCTGTAACATCACGGGAAATATAAAATTCAGGTTCATAGCCGAAATTGTCCATAAAGCTGCTTGCTATTATATAGACCTTGTTTGTTCCCTTAAGAGACATGTATCTGTTTTCATTTCCGGGTACCACATCACCTACAATAATATCATAGGTTTCAGGATCATCTCCGTCAAAGGTTACTGTAACCTCTGTAACAGGTGAATCAAGTCCGTACGTGGAAAGATCAGCTGCTTCCGTGTCTATTACTCTGACTGCATACAATGACTGGGCATTGATCGCAAGATTGCTGAGTTCAGAATCATTCATTTTGAATTCCTTGAATTCATCTACCTGAAATGTCGTCTGATCATCGTCGTCTTCTGCTTTATGCAGTCTTGTTACTGTATACTCACCGTTGCTGTTTTTTATTTTTATGGATTTGACGTCAGCTTTGCCTCTTTCGTATACTGTAAGACTTTCATTTTCCGGTTTGACCACAGCTGACGAAGACGAATCATCGACTGTACTTCCTTCTTTCGGCTCAGTAAGCTTCAACGCAAGAAACGCACCGCCGATAAGTACAAGTGCTGCTGCACATGCTATAATTCCTTTTAATCCGCTGCTCATTTTTTACTTCTCCTTACAGCCACGATTATTCCGGCTGCACCGACAGCCAACGGAATAAATATCATAACTATAGTATTTACCAGAGATACAGTTGAATCCTTAACAGTGATCTGGTCATCTGAAAGAGATTTTGCAGGAACTGTAATACTCATTTCCTTTCCTGAAAAACCTGCCATCATCTTCATGAAGAATTCCATATTGTTAAGACCGTTTGTCTGAACAACGTAACAGTCCATAAAGAATGCAGAACCTGATACAATTACATTACTTGAAACCTTGTCAGAATCCTTGTAAATATGTTTGCTGCCGCAAGCCATTACATTGTATGAATCTGTTGTGGTTCCGTACTCCTGTGTACTAAGATTTAAAAGTACTGCAGAATCTGAACTTGACAGAATTGAAGCTGTACTTCTGTCGTCCTTCTCATCAAAAAGAAGGTTTATTGCACGAGGATATGGCATAACCATAGGTATTTTATCATTTGCATATGATGTATAGTCATCACCGACTGTAACATAAAGAGCATTTGCATAGGACTGTAAGCCCTGTACACCTACATTTGCCATTTTTTTGTTCACTGTTTCCTGAACTATATCACTGCTTACCTGAATTCCCCATTCTTCAAGGAATGCATCCATTTTAGGCATTTCTCTCTGGTCAAAGTTTGCGAAATAAAGAAGATTCTTTCCAAGATTTCCGTCGTTATAAAGATATGTGTCAAGTTTATCTATTACGGTATCAATCAAATCAGTTGAAGGAGTCGGAAGAACAACAAGGTCAAAACTGCTGTCTATATCCTCCTGAAGCGGATCTACTTCAGTTACATCAAAACCATTGCTTTCAAAAGATTCTTTTAAAAGGCTCAGTGACGCTGTAACAACATCACTCTGCTGAACACTCAGAATTGCTACAGAAGCAGGATTTTCATTTGAAACATACATAATTGCTGATGTCAGCACTTCTTCTGCTTTGAAGCCTGTAATTTCCTGCTGATACATCTGATTATATGTAAGTTCAAAAAGATCATCCATCTGAAGCTGTTTTATTCTTCCTTCACATAAAACAATGATCGAACCCTGCTGAATATCTTCACTGGTGTACTTTGAATATTCCTGTACTTTTCCTGGTTCTTTTTCGATATCATAGAAGTTGACTTTTATTTTATCACTGCATACTGAATACTTTTCTATAACTTCTCTTACCATCTTGGTATAGGTTGAACTGTTTTCAAGATCAGTTTCATCAGCCATAACAGCTATCTCAACTTCTTTTTTCAAACCTTTCAGATAATCGGTAGTCTGGGAGGTTACTTCAAAAAGCTTTTCCTTTGTTGTATCGATTTTCAGTCCGAATCTGTCTGTCATAACAGAAAACAGAACATTTAAAAGTATTACGATCGCAGTAAAAGCAACTGTTATCGTTGTTGCTACTGCTCCGTACTTGAATTTTCTTTTATTGAAAGGTTTCTTTTCCTTTTCAGGCTTTTGCTTTTTTTCTTTTTTGGAAGGTTTAACCTCAGCTTCAGCGGTGTTTTCGCTGTTCTGAACTTCCTTTTCTTTTTCAGCGCTCATATTTCAAACCTCCTTAATTCCAGCGACGCTTTTCAAATACTCGTACTGTAAAGAAATTAAACAAAACAGCCGTACTTACAAAGAACATAATACTTGAAAAATTGAATAAACCGCTTACAAATTCGTTATATCTTGTCTGGAAAGACAATTTGTGAAGAATATCGGAAACAATACTGAGCTTATCAGGTACTGCTTCTGCCACTGCATCAATAAGATACAGAATAAAAAGTGTAATAAAGCCAAGTATTGCTGCGATTATCTGATTTTCAGTAAGTGAAGAAACAAATAATGTTACTGCTATAAATGCAGCTCCTAAAAACCAGAGCGCTGCAAAATTGGAAAGAACCATATTCCATGTAACATTTCCGAAGTATTCAAGAATAAGTGCCTGTAAAAGGAAAATTGCTATTCCGATAGTATAAAGAACAAGTGCTGCAAAATATTTTCCAAGAACGATCGATGTGATGCTGACAGGCGAAGTCAGAAGTCCCTGCTCAGTTTTTGTTCTTTTTTCTTCTGAAATAAGTTTCATAGTCATAATAGGGATCAGAAATACTATTACGAGAAACATTGATCCAAAAACATTTGTCATATCTGTGATACCGTATCTCAGAGTATACATAGAAAAGAAAAATCCTGATATTAAATAAAATACTATCAGAAATATATAAGCGATAGGAGATGTAAAAAATGCCCCTATTTCACGTCTGAAAATTGCGCCCATTATTCTTCATCTCCTTTTTCATTTTCACTTTCTTTATCTTCATTTTCACTGTCTTTTTTTTCAAGTGAAACAGTTGATTTTGTTTCATCAGCCTTTTCAGAGGATATTTCCTCGTTTTGGGATGTGATCTGTTCACCTGAAACGATCTTGAGGAATACGTCTTCAAGAGTAAGTTCATTCGGCTGAAGCTTTAAGATATACCATTCCTTTGAAGCACAGAGTTTATTCAGAGGCTTTCTGATATCCACGCCGGGCTTTGCTTCGATCTCATAATCATAAATGTTTTCTCCGCGTTCCATGTCTGCAATAACGGAAACAACATTTTCAAGACTTCTTACTGCTTTGTATACTGCTTCTCTCGGTCCTTCAATCTGGGCAATGATCTTGTGATCATTTGAGAGGCTGTCTGCAAGAATTTCTGCTGTTCCGTCAGCAACCAGATGGCCTTTGTTTATTATTATGATTCTGTCACATACTGCCTGGATCTCAGAAAGAATATGTGATGACAAAATTACGGTATGGTTCTGACCAAGACGCTTGATAAGTGATCTGATCTCGATTATCTGCTTCGGGTCAAGACCAACTGTAGGTTCATCAAGAATAAGAACAGGAGGATTTCCAACAAGTGCGCCTGCTATGCCGACACGCTGCTTATAACCTTTGGAAAGCTTTTTGATTATTCTGTCCTTTACATCTGTTATTTTAACCAGATCACAGATCTCCTGAAGATGTTTGGTTCTTGAAAGTTTGCATTTTTTCAGATCAAATACAAAATCAAGATAACCCATAACTGTCATATCACCATACAGCGGCGGGATCTCAGGAAGATATCCTATATTTGCTTTTGCTTTTTTAGGATTCTCCATAATATCTGTTCCGTTGATTATTGCCTCACCGGATGTTGATGAAATATAACCTGTGATCATATTCATCGTTGTTGATTTTCCTGCACCGTTAGGACCCAGAAAGCCGAGTATTTCGCCGTCTTTTACTTCGAAGGAAATATTGTCAACAGCTTTTTTCTCTCCATAGTGCTTGGATAAATTTTTTACCTCAATCACGAGCGAATTCTCCTCCTCAAAACTAAATTTCATACATATAGCTCCACCGGAAAACAAAAAGTTGATTTCCTAATGGAGCATAAATGTACTTATTATCCATTATCTTTCGAAATTTTAACAAGTCTGTGTGTTAACAAAATGATAAAACAAAGATATTCTATTGTTATTCCTCATCTTCACTCTGTGCAAACTGACTTGGATGACGCTTGAAAAAGTCCACTCTTGGTGCAAGGAATTTAAGCTTCTTATCTTCTCCTCCGGTAAAATCACCAAGTGTATCAAAAATTCTGTCCCAGCTCCAGAAACTCTCATCCAGGCCCAGATATTCAAGGATCATTTCAGTTCCGTTAGGAGCCATCGGATGAAGAAGAACTGCTGCTGTTCTTATCATATGGAAAACATTTATAAGGGTCTTTCTTCTCAGAGCATCATCATTGTTCCTGTCTGCATCATTAAGATTTTTAACCATGTACTTGCTTGCTTTTCTGATGTATGTATCAAGAACATATGTTGTCTGATGGAATTCAAATCTGTACATAAAGCGTTCAAAATCAAGAACTGCTTTTTTAGCATTTTCAAGAACGTCAGCATCAACTTCGCCTACAGGCATCATTCCGTCATAATATTTCTGAACGGCATAGATACATGTACGAATAATTCTGTTGAATACGTTTGAAAGAAGGAATCCGTCCTTTAAAACAGGATCTGCTTCTTCAGGATCAGCTGCAGGATTTAAAGGCTTAGGCTGGAAACTTACACTTCTCTGACCAAGACCGAGACCCAGATAATGCATTCTGAGCTGTTCTGCTGTATAGTAGTCAAGAAGCTCATCTGCCATAGGAGGTTTAATTGAACCGCTGCTGCTGGCTTTTTTATCAAGGAAAAGAATATGGTTGTTTGCCATAAGAACAGGAAGCTGTACTTCACCATCGTCAGGATCGGATTTGATATTGTCCTCACCCTGTAAAGCCATGATCATAGCCATTTCTGCAATACCGTAAAAATAGATATTGTCAGATCCTATGAACTGGTATACCTGAGCATCCTTTGAACACCAGAATTTCTTCCAGTCATCTCTGCTCTGTCCTCTCTTTTCAAGAGCAGCCTGTGTAAATGATACAGGAGCCCACAGAGATTCAGGCCATACCCAGATGGTAAGTCCCTTTTCGTCTTCCAGTTCAGGTGCTTTAACACCCCATTCAATATTTCCGGTAAGTCTGAACGGAACAAGAGTTTTTCCTGTTCTGTACTGTATTCCGTTTGCGGTCAGTACCTTGCACGCTTCATCACAGTCAGGAAGCTTATTAAACTGTATAGTAAATGAAGGCTTTTTAGGTTCTTCAATAAATTCATGCGCAGGCATCTGATCTTTTAAGCTTTCATATTTTTCCTGATATTCATTTTTAACATAAATAACAGGAGCCTTTAAAAATTCATCAATTGTTTTTACAACAAGAGGACGGATATTTCTCTGTTTCTTGAGTCTGTCTGTATATTCCTTCAACTGATCCATATAATCAGTCAGATTGAAATACCAGTTTACTACTTCTTTCATTATCGGAGTATCACCTGTAAGCGTACTCTTTGGATCAATAAGATTTTCAGGCATATACTGATGTCCGAGATCACATTCATCTGCATATCCTTTTTCTGAACAGCAGCCCTGAACAGGACACTTTCCGATTACCTGTCGTCCGTTTAAAAATACCCCTGCTTTTTCATCGAAAAACTGCTTTGTGGTAATTTTTCTAAGCTGTTTGTTTTTATAGAGCTTTCTTATGACCTGATCGGATACTTCGTTGTGTATCTCAGCTGTTCTTCCCAATCCTGAAGCACCGAACTCATCTGTGCTGATATCATAGTCTTCAAGAGTTTTCTTCTGTATCAGGTGATTTCTTTCTACAAAATCCTTTAATGTACCGTCAAATTCACCGCTCTCATGAAGCTTTCTGTAGCTCTCGGCAATAGGTGAACCGTAACAGTCTGTACCGGAAACAAAGATAACATTTTCTTTTCCGATCCTGTCTCTCAAAAATCTTGCGTAAACATCGGCAAATACAAAAACTCCGCCGATATGACCGAAATGAAGCTTTTTATTTCCGTAAGGCATTCCGCCTGTTACGACAGCTCTTTTTGGAAATTCCGGTCTCTCCTGATATTTTTTGTTTTTATAATCATTCTCCATGGTGATCCTCCGGATAAAAATTATTTATTAAGATAATCATACGCTCTGTCAAGACGCTTCATACAGCTGTCATTTCCAAGTATCTGCATTATGGTCCAGAGATCAGGTGTATTTTTTCTGCCTGTAATTGCAACTCTGATTATTTCAGCTATATGGCTTACATTTCCCTTGTAGTTTTCAGGATTCTGCTTGTATGCCTTCATGTCAGATGCATAGCCGAACTTGTCAGCAACGGCTTTGAGCTTTGAAAACCATGTGTTTGCGTCATCACTGTAATCATATGTATTTTTAAACTCAGAAATAATATCGAGAATATTTTCATACTTTTCAAATTCGTAATCAGGTTCAAATATTTCATCAAAGAAATATGAAAGGAATCCGAACATCTGAATGCAGTTGATAAAGTCTTTTCTTCTTCTCTTCATTCCGACGCCCATACAGAGGTCCATGATCCTGCCCATCTTTTCAGGATCGGCAAAATATACAGGAACTGACTCAGGCTTGTACTGTTCCATCCATTTGTAGAAGTAGTCATATACTTCACTGCGGTCTTTTTCTGAAATAACAGATCCGCTTATGTCATCGAGTTTGTCAAGGTCAAACAATATACCCGAAACACCCATTTTTGCAAGTGAGAATTTGAATTCTTCAAGCGGTACGCCCGGATTTTTCTGATACCATTCTTCAAAGTTTGAGTTAAGGATAGTCATAAGATAAATTCTTACTGCATCCGGATGATATCCGAGTTCTCTGTAATAGCCGAGAGAAAGTTCAGGATCTTTTCTCTTTGAAAGCTTTCTCTTTTTGCCGTCTTCTATTTTCATAAGCTGTGCTGTATGTGCATATTTAGGTCTTCTGAAGCCGAGAACATTGAAAAGTTCAACATGTATCGGCACAGACGGAAGCCATTCGCATCCTCTGATTACTGTAGTTGTTCTCATAAGATGATCATCAACTGCATGTGCAAAATGATAAGTCGGAATTCCGTCAGATTTAAGAATTACAACATCCATTATATTTTCAGGAAGAGAGATCTCACCCATTATTTCATCTCTGAACTTTATGGTGTTTCCCGGTGTTCCCTGGCTTCTTAAACGCATGCTGTAAGGATCACCGTTCTTTATTCTCTTTTCTATCTCTTCATATGAAAGATCTCTGCACTTTGCCCATTTGCCGTAATAACCGATATCAAGCTTTTCGTCTGTCTGTACTTTTCTTATCTCGTTTAAATCATCTTCACTGCAGAAGCATGGATAAGCAAGACCTTTTTTTACAAGATCCTTTACAAATGTCTGATATACCTCAGCTCTCTGTCTCTGATAGAAAGGAGCGTATGAAACACTTCCTGCCTGTCTTTCAACTTCAGCACCTTCATCAAATCTGATATTGAAGTAATCAAGTGAAGAAATAACTGATTCAACAGCACCTTCGACCTTACGTTTGTTGTCGGTATCCTCTATACGAAGATAGAAAACACCGCCGCTTCTGTGAGCAAGTCTTTCACCTGCCATGGCACTGTAGAGATTTCCAAGATGAATAAAACCGGTCGGACTTGGTCCTATACGTGTTACTTCTGCTTTTGGCGGAAGATCTCTCTGAGGATATTTTTCCTCATAATAATCAGGTGTGTTCTTGATGTCCGGAAACAAAAGTTCCGCAAGCTTTTCATAATCCATTTTAATTCCTCCTGCACATTTTTGCAGCACAAATGTCTTTTCCGATCTGTTCCTTCAGTTCATCAAGAGATCCGAAACGACATTCACCACGAATATATTCAAGAAGTGTCACTCTTACTGTACTGCCGTAAATATCTCCCGAAAAATCCAGAAGATGTGTTTCACAGACCGGTTTTCCGTTGTTTTCGACAGTAGGTTTGACACCGATGTTTGTAACTGATCTATAGCTTTTTCCTGAAACCAGAGTCTGTGAGGCATAAACGCCAAACTTCGGTATTATCTGATTTTCATAAAAAGCCTGATTTATGGTTGGAAAATCGATCGTTCTTCCGATCTCATTCCCATGAATGACCTCACCGTAAACTGACGGGCTGCGTCCGAGAAACATTTCTGCTTTTCCGACATCTCCGTTTTTTATCAGTTCTTTAATATATGATGAGGATACAGGTATATCATCTATAATAAACGGTTCAATGAGAAAAACCTCAAAACCGTATTTTTTTCCGAATTGCCTCAGTTCAGAATATCCGCATAAAGCATCTTTTCCGAATCTGAACTCAGGTCCGCATACAACAGCTTTTGCCTTTATTTTTTCAATAAGTATCAGACGAACAAAATCCTCTGCTGACATTTCCTTCAGCGTTTCAAAATCAGGACTGCAGACATACGCAATACCCATTTCATCAAGAGTCTGTATTTTTTCACTGTCAGTCATGATAAACTGATAAGGCTCATCATGTTTTGTTCTGATACTCTGTGTATTAAAAGTAAATACCGCCGGAACAAGTCCGGAACTTTTTGCCTCAATGGTTCTTTCAAGAACCGCTCTATGACCTTTGTGAATACCGTCAAAAATCCCCAGTGCAACTGCTGTTTCACAGACGGAATTTTTGCCCTGTGAAGTAATATCTATCACAAAAGCACCTCATTTCGCAATCTGCTGTGTATTGAAATTTTTAAAAACTCTTATCGCTCCGTCTTTTACAAAACAAAGCCCTAAAAATATATTTTCATCTGAAAAAACTCTGTATCTTGTACTTTCATCTTTTTCATCAAGTCCGTATTTTTTGCATGAAAGCTTTACTCCGTTTTTATAAAGAGCTGTATCAGATGTGTTCAGTTTAATTTTATGCAAACTCTCAAAGACTCTTTCAACAGGCAGAATAAGTTCATCTGAACGCCCTTCATCTGCATATTTCTGAATTTCTTCAAGTGTAAAACATTCGTTAAGTGAAAAACCGTTTGATGAAGTTCTTACAAGAGCAGTCATAACAGCACCGCATCCGAGAAGCTGTCCGAGATCATGAATAATTGTACGGACATATGTTCCCTTTGAACATACAATGTCGAGAACACCCTCAGCTTTTTCACTGTCATATGAAACAAGCTCTGCTTTTTCTATAAAAATTTTTCTCGGTTTTCTTTCGACCTCTATCCCCTGTCTTGCAAGTTCATAAAGCCTCTTCCCTCCGACAGATACTGCAGAATACATCGGCGGTATCTGATCTGTAAGACCTGAAAAATTTTTAAGTTTTTCCTTTATTTCATCTTCTTTCGAAATGCATTCACACTGCTTTGTTACTGTTCCTGTAATATCCTGTGTATCAGTAACCAGCCCAAGCTTAAAAGAAGCCGTATAAGCTTTGGTGTTTTCCGGCATTATATCACATGCCTTTGTAGCACCTTCCACGAATATCGGAAGAACTCCCTCCGCCATAGGATCAAGCGTACCTGCATGACCTATTTTCTTCGTTTTAAGTATTCCTCTCATCTTGGCAACAACATCAAAAGACGTAAAACCTTTAGGTTTTCTGACACATAAAATGCCGCTTGTCATTATGCTTCACCAAAAGCCTTTCCTACTGCGCTGATAACAGTTTTAACAGCTTCCTCCATCGTTCCTTTGACAAGACATCCGGCAGCATTGACATGTCCGCCGCCGCCAAGCTCCTGACAGATCCTTGAAACATTGAATCTGCCTGCAGAACGCATGGATACTTTGTATTCGCCGCTTCTTTTTTCCTTGAGTGTAACTGCTACTTCCATACCCTGGATCTGAAGAGGAAGACCTGCCACTCCGTCAAGTTCTTCCATATCTATATTCAGACTTCTGCAAAGTTCTTCAGTGATACACAGAACAGCACAGCGTTCATCAAAATATGTTTCCATTCTTTCAAAAATCTGCTGTTCAAGTATCATTCTTTCTCTGCTCTTGATATCAAACATCTCACGGTTTATTTTAGCAAAATCAATGTTATACTGTATCAGTTCAGCTGCTATCCTGTGTGCATTCGGTGTTGTATTTGAATATTTGAAGCATCCGGTATCAGTTGCTATTCCGGTATACAGACATCTTGCAATATCATCTGTGATCTCTGTTCCCATTTCCTTAAACAGTCCGAACATTACCTCACAGGCAGCTGAAGCCTCAGGATCAACAAGTGTATTTTCTGCATAGAACGTATTTGAAATATGATGATCTATACAGAGGATCACTCTTTCCTGATATTTTTCCTTCAAATCACCCATCAACCCGGTATCTGCAATATCTACTGCAAAAATATACTTTGGTTCAAATTCTTCAGGCTGCTCATAGTTTTCATAAATAAAATCATATCTGTGAACTATCTCATCAGGACAGATCACGGCCGCTCTTTTGTTCATGGCTTTCAGTGCGAACCACAAAGCAAAACCTGCACCGAGAGTATCTCCGTCCGGACTCTGATGTGTGAGAATAAATATATCATCACACTCTCCTATTATGGATGCTGCCTTTTTAAAATCAATTTGCATAAATACCTTTCCTTTCGGTCATGGGTAATAATCAGTGTTAAATTATTTTAATCCTCAAAATTGTCAATTATTTTATTGATCTCACTGCTCTTTTCAATTGAATCATCAGCTATAAACTTAAGCTCAGGACTTTTTCTCATTTTAAGTCGGCTGAAAAGTTCTCTTCTGATAAATCCGGACGCACTTGTAAGACCTTTTACGGACTGTTCTGTTGACTTCATACCGTCAAAACTTGAAACATAAACCTTACAGTGTGAAAGATCATTTGAAAGATCTACTCTGACTATAGTCAAAAATTCAGCTATTCTCGGATCTTTGAGCTCTCTTAAAATATCTGTAAGCTCTCGTTTTATGTCTTCCCCGAGTCTGCCTGCTTTAAAACTAGCCATAACAAACTCCTCCTTTTTTTATTTCTCAGTCACGGTATTCTTCCATTACAAATGCTTCGAAGATATCGCCTTCCTTAAGATCGTTGAAATGCTCAAGACCGATACCGCATTCGAATCCTGACTGAACTTCCTTTGCATCGTCCTTAAATCTCTTAAGGCTGTCGATCTTATCCTCAGCAACAACAATACCGTCTCTTATAACTCTTATCTCTGCTGATCTGGTTACCTTACCGTTAAGTACATACGCACCTGCGATGGTTCCGACATTTGAGATCTTGTAAACCTGTCTTACTTCTATACGTCCGAGAACATTTTCTCTGTACTTCGGAGCAAGCATACCCTTCATGGCAGTCTCTACTTCTTCGATTGCATCATAAATAATTCTGTAAAGACGAACATCAACGCCGTCCTTCTTTGCACTTTCTGCAACTACAGGATCAGGTCTTACATTAAATCCTATAATAATAGCGTTTGAAGCACTTGCGAGCATAACGTCGCCTTCAGAGACTGTACCTACACCGCCGTGAATTACTCTTACTCTGACTTCATCATTTGAAAGCTTTTCAAGTGACTGCTTAACTGCTTCAACAGAACCCTGAACATCGGCTTTTACAATGATCGGAAGTTCCTTTATATCGCCCTGCTCGATCTGACTGAACAGATTGTCAAGTGTGACTTTCTGATAAGACTTGAACTGTTCTTCCTTGGCTTCATGCTTTCTCTGATCAACAAGCTCTCTTGCAAGTCTTTCGTCCTCAACTGCATTGAATGTATCACCTGCGCTTGGAACTTCAGCAAGACCTGTGATCTCTACAGGTACTGAAGGACCTGCGGACTTAACTTCCTTGCCCTTGTCGTTTGTCATTACTCTGACTCTTCCGACAGCTGTACCTGCGATAATGATATCGCCCTGGTGAAGTGTACCGTTCTGTACAAGAAGTGTGGCAATAGGACCTCTTCCCTTGTCAAGACGGGCTTCGATAACGGCACCCTTTGCAAGTCTGTTCGGATTTGCCTTGAGTTCACGGAATTCTGCAACAAGAAGAATATTTTCAAGAAGCTCCTGAATACCTTCACCTGTCTTTGCAGATACAGGAACACAGATTACATCTCCGCCCCATTCCTCTATAACGAGACCGTGTTCAGTAAGCTCCTGCTTAACTCTGTCAGGATTTGCAGTTTCCTTATCCATTTTATTGATCGCAACTATGATTGAAACACCGGCTGCCTTTGCATGGTTGATAGCTTCAACTGTCTGAGGCATGATACCGTCATCAGCTGCAACAACAAGAACTGCTATATCTGTTATAGATGCACCTCTGGCTCTCATTGCTGTAAATGCTTCATGTCCCGGAGTATCGAGGAAGGTAATGTGTCTGTCATTTACTCTTACTCTGTATGCACCGATATGCTGTGTGATACCGCCTGCTTCCGAATCAGTTACATGAGCTTTTCTGATATTGTCAAGGATAGAAGTTTTACCGTGGTCAACGTGTCCCATAACGCAGACAACAGGACTTCTTTCCAGCATATCCTTTTCATCATCTGTATCATCGATAAGTCTTTCTTCAATAGTAACGATGACCTCTTTTTCAACCTTTGCACCGAGTTCATCAGCAACGAGTGATGCTGTATCAAAATCTATTTCCTGGTTAATTGATGCCATAACACCAAGACCCATGAGTTTTTTGATAACTTCAGTTGCAGTTACCTTAAGTCTTGAAGCAAGTTCACTTACAACGATATTGTCAGGAATAAGAACTTTAAGCTGCTGCTTTCTTGCTCTTTCGAGTTCAAGACGGCGAAGTTTCTCTGTTTCTGTTTCCTTTTTGGACAGATGCTTGTTTTTCTGAGCTGATTTCTGAGTGATCTTCTGCTTCTTTGTATAGTTGTCCTTTGAATGGCTGTTAGGAGCTATCTGTTCATATCTTTCATTGTACTTGTCGATCTCAACATAGCTGCCTCTTGTATCAACAGTACGAACTGATCTTTCAGGCAGAGAAGATGCAATGTTTGCGTTAAGGCTTGTTTTTTCTCCTCTTTGTGTACTGCTCTTGTCAGTGTGCTGTTTTGGTGCCTGCTTAGGTTTGTTCTGAGCAACCGGTCTTGTAAAGTCCTTGGTTCTCTTTGCAGGCTGATTTGTTTTGTTTTCAGATTTTACAGTATCCTCTTTCTGGGATGCCGAATCTTCTGTCTGTGAATTATTACTTTTTTGATTCATATTGTTTATTTGTTCCTTTTTAACATCAGGCTTCTTACTTACTTCGCTGTTATTGTCTGCAGCATTTTCTTTGCTCTGAACATTTTTATTTTCCGGTACCGGCTGTTTTTCTTCTTTATTTTTCTTCGGTTCATTTTCTGTCTTTATTTCTTTCTTTGGTTCCTTGTTTTCAGTTTTTATTTCTTTTTCATTTTTCTGTTCTTTATTTTCAGTTTTGATATCTTTCTTTACTGTCTGATCATTTTTCGGTTTTTCAGGTTTTTTACTGCTTTTTTCCGGAGAAGGATCCTTCTTTTCAGGCTTGCTTTTATTATCCTGTGTTTTGCTTTTTTCTGATTCTTCTTTTTTATCCTTAGCAGTATCATTCTTATTTTCTGCTTTTTCAGCAGCTGCTTCAGACTTTGCGGCATTTCTCTGAGCAAAATATTCATTAAAATTTGATACCTGATTGATCTGTGTATAGTGATCAAGTACAAGGCTTATTTCATCTGATGAAATTGATGAGGCCGGTTTTCTTTTATTATTTTCAGAAACAGTGTCAAGAAACTCTATTATCTCATTAGGAGCAATATTCAGTTCCTTTGCTATATCACTTATTTTCATTTTTTTAGTCATATATGATACATACCTCCCATTTAATCTGTCATAATATTAATCCTCGGTTCTTTCATTTGCAGCACACACTGCATATTCATAAAGCTTGTCTGCAAATCCCTTGTCACTTACTGCGACAACCCCTGTTTTTTTTCCGATACTCATGCTGAGTTCATCTATACTGAAAGGAAGCTCCGCCATTTTTACTGATTTGTTTTTTTCACAGACAAATCTGACTTCCTTAAGTGTTTTTGGAGAAATATCAGATGCAGTCATCACAAGAAACACATCTCCGCTTTTTACTGCATCCATCGAAATATCAAAGCCCTTCAGAAGTTTTCCGGCTTTGATACACATTGTAAAAAGATTAAAGAATTTTATTTTGTAATTCATTAATTAGTTCCTCATAGATCTCTGAACTGATCTGCATTTCAAATGTTCTTTCGATCCTTCTGGACTTTCTGGCTTTCTCAAGGCATTCTGCATCAGAACAGATATATGCGCCTCTGCCGTTAAGCTTTCCGGTAAAGTCGAGCTTTATTTCATTATCGACAGTTTTTACTATTCTGATCAGTTCCTTTTTAGGCTTTTTTTCACCGCATCCGCAGCACATTCTCACCGGAATTTTTTTTACTCCCATGATATCAGTTACTCCTTGTCGGATGCTTCTTCAGAGTTTTCTTCATTTGTCTGAATTACTTCAGCATTTTCAGAAGCCTGTTCATCTAAAAGATTTTTTGCCTCTGACTGCGGTTTGATATCTATCTTATATCCTGTAAGCTTTGCTGCAAGCTTCGCATTCTGACCTCTGTTGCCTATGGCAAGTGAAAGCTGTGAATCCGGAACTATAACAGTACAGGTCTTTTCTTCCTCTCCGAGAATTACTTTTACAACTTCAGAAGGAGCAAGTGCCTTTGCTATAAATACTGCAGGATCTTCGCTGTAAACAACGATATCTATCTTTTCACCCTTAAGCTCGTTTACTATATTTGTGATTCTTGAACGTTTCGGACCTATGCATGAGCCGATGGCGTCAACGTCAGGATTTTTTGAAAATACAGCGATCTTTGTTCTTGAGCCTGCTTCACGTGAAATTGATTTGATTTCAACTGTACCGTCATAAATTTCAGGAACTTCAAGTTCGAACAGACGTTTTACAAGATCCTTGTGTGTTCTTGAGATCTTTACTATCGGTTTCTTTTCCTTGCTGAGTATTCCTGTAATGTATACCTTGACGATATCGCCTTCCTTAATAACTTCTCCCGGGATCTGGTCGCCCTTGAAAAGATACAGCTCTGTCTTGTCATAAAGAAGTGTAGCTGTTCCGCGGCTTGGTTCTATCTGAGTAACCTTGGCGGTTATACATTCAGTTTCCTTGTTCTGGAACTGATTTAAAAGATGTTCCCTGTTTATTTCTCTGAGGTCTGTCTTTATAGACTGCTTTGCAGACTGTGCAGCCGCTCTTCCGAACTGTGCTGTATCGATCTTTACTGCAACCATTCCGCCAACGTGAGCTGAAGGATCTATCAGCTTTGCAGCAGCGATATTGATCTCATTGTCATCAAGAGGATCATCATCAACAACAGTTTTTACAATGCTGATCTCAAAAGTATTTGTAGCAGGATCAATATTTACATTGATGTTCTCACAGTCAGGATAGGATTTCTTTACAGCCTTCATAAGTGCTGATTTGACCTTCTCCACAAGCGTGTCAACTGAAACGCTGTTTTCATCTCCAAGCATATTCAATGCTTCGAAAAAGCCCTTGTTCATGTCCATTTTAGTAAACAACCTCCAAAATAATTATTCCTTAAAATCAAATTCTTCATATAATTTTACATACGCTGCATCAGACAACGATATTTTCTTTTCTTCTTCGTCCGTTACTATGGTTACGGACTCCTTGTCAAATTCTTTTAATTCGCCGGTCAGGTCCTTTACACCGTCAGACGCAATTATCAGGTGAACTCTGATCAATTTTCCGATACTTGCCTCAAAATGAGATTCTCTTATAAGCTCTCTTTCAAGACCTGCCGAACCTACCTCAAGATAATAGCTTTCGCTGATCGGATCAAGCTCGTCAAGCTTATCGCTCAGCGGTCTTGTCATTGCTTCACAGTCATCAAGATCTATTCCGTCCTCATGATCAATGAACACTCGCAGATACCACTCGGCACCTTCTTTGACATAGGAAACATCCCAGATCTTAAAGCCGAGTTCATCGGCAATTGGCTTAGCAATCTGAAAAACTTTCAGTTCAGTATTCCCGTTCTTTTTAATCTTCAAGTGCAATACCTCCATACATAAATGAAAGGTCGGAATTAATCCGACCTTTCCAGCTTATCATACTATTAAACATTATAGCACACGAAAATAAAGAAATCAATATCTTTTCAACTAAAAATACAATAATTAAGTCAAAAAAACTTATGATATCTCACTCATATAGAGAGAAACCTTGCTCTGCAGAGCTTTGGCAGTATTTTCTGCGCTCACTTCACCTGAATAGAATTTCTTTGCTTCTTCCATTATAATGGAAACAATATCATAGTTCAGAATATTTGAAATTAAAGGACTTGAATATATCTCCTTATATTTTTTAACATCCGCATCAGTCAGCTTAAAAGAATTATATTCCTTAAGTTCTTTTACCTGTTTATCAATACTTTTCTCGTCAATTGACTTCATACAGCTGTGATACGAATCAAACAGATGCATCTGCAGCGAATCATCATCATTTTCCTTTTCCATCAGTTCTTCTGTAAGGAACTGTCTGATAAATTTCCATGCTCCGTCTTTATTATCTGATTTTTCCGGAATACCGAAGATAAATGCAGGTCTGAAAAATCCCTTTGAGCCTTCAGCTGAAGGATATCCGGTCAGATATTTTTTCTCTCCCTGACTGCTGCTGCCATACTCCATAGCATACTGTGAAATATTGTAAACATAGGCATTTGACAGCACCGGCTGATCTTCTTCTGAATAAACGAAATCTTCGTTATTCATTTTTTCCATATATGCTGCCTGAGTCAGGTCATTGTCGTTAATAAAATTAATAAGATCAGTAAATGTGCTGTTGCTGAAATCACATGTCTTCTTCTCAATATCAACAAAATCATTAACATATGAAGAATACAGCATACTTTCCAGCTCGTATGTCATCCATTCATCAATCAGCTTATTGCCGTCGTTTTTCAGAGAGAAAAATGCGTCATAGTCCATCTTTTCAATTTCTCTGGATGATGAAAGCAGCCCTATATCCATAAAAGCGGATACTGCAAACATTTTTCCGTTATATGTAAGTTCATCTGCAACTGCACTGTTATAATCTGAAAAATCAATATCAGGATCTTTATCCATAAACGACTTCATATCAGCAAAGAATCCTTTTAACGCCAGCGAAGAAACATCCATATTATCAAGCATAACAATATCAGGAATATCGCCGTTCATTACATCCTGTTCAAAAGCATCTGTTACCTGCTTGAGAAGTTCTCTTTCATCCACATTTGAAAGATCCTCCGTATCAAATTTTATGCTCTTCATATAGTCATTTAATACTATTCTGACATCATCATTTTCTTCATTGAACTTATCAACATACGATTTGATCATATCACCTGACAGCACAGCCATGGAAATGATCTGTTTTGAATTCATTTCGTCGATCTTTGCCTGATCAGCCTTTACAAGTTTTTTTCCTTCAGCTGCGAGAATGGTATCAGCATCAACAACATAAACATCGTAATAATTTGTAGTGCCTTCCATATCAGTCCATTCTGCTATTTTATCAGACTTGTCTTTTTCAAAGTTATATCCGTACACACCTGCCATATCGCAGTAATAGAAGTCATATCCGTTGTTTCCGTCAAATCCGTTCACAAACATATTGACAGCTTTGGCATCTGTTTTTGTACATTTTTCGTTTTCAATATCAATGCTGTATACGGAACCGGTTTCTGTACATAAAAAGAATTCAGATTTTTCATTCTGCATCAGATGCGCATCATATGTTATATTGGTTGATGACAGATCTATTTTCTTTACATGATTTCCATTACTGTCATAAACATTAACATATGTATTATTATTCTCCAGCACTGTTACGATAAAGTTTCCTTTGTCATCTATATCCAGATCTTCTATATATGTATCATCACCGTAGTTTTCAGACAAAGAGCATATCTCTGTGTTTTCTGTATTATTTTCATGTTTATATAAGGTATATGCTGCACCGTCATCATCATATTCATATGAAACAAAGAACAGGGTGCCGTCGTCTGAAACTGTCGCTGTATTTATCATCGGACATTCAGACATGGATACCTTGCCGGTTTTTGCATCCACTTCGCAAAGCTGCATCATGCGGTCAGAATCATATACCGTCATATAGAGTTTATTTCCGATAATGTTACCATATGAAGTGTTCGGACCTATTCCGCTGTTTTCAGGCAAAAGGCTCTCCTCACTGTTTCCTTCATAATCAGAACCGTATATTCCGTCTTCCTTCATGTATATAAGATCATATTTTTCTGATGTTCCAATAAACTGATAAGCATCTTCCTTTTCATACATTCCTAATGTATGACCGTCTTTTGGATCAATTATATCTATATAAAGTGTATCTGAATTACATGGAAGAATAATATTGCCGGACTTGTCAAACATGATCTTTCCATATCCGTAATTATCTTCAGCAGTGGTTATATCTCCTGTGATATTCACAGCCTCGTCTGATTCAACACGATATATGGAACATGCTTTTTCAGAAGAAACAAGGAAATATACTGTTCCTTCTCCGGACACACACATTGAAGCAACATAGCTGTCTGTTTCCAGGTTCGGCATATCCTTCAGATCACTGACATTTAATTCTTTTATCAAATTAAGAGACGGATCAAATATGCTCAGCTTTTCGCCGGAAAAAACATATACATTTCCATTACTGTCACATTCAGCCATCCATATACTTTCTGTTTTTGCAGTTAATACACTGCCGTCTTTCAGATCTGTCTTTTCAATAATACTGTTATAATTCTCATCATATTTGCTGGTTATGATACAATTTTCATCTGCGAAAATCATTTTTTCATCATATGAACCCTGCTCCTCAGACATCTCACCGCTGTTAAGGTCAAGAACTACTCTGCTGATTCCGTTATCAGCATCTGACTCTGATGAATACATCATATAGTAATACTTATCCGGAGTCGCTGTCAGAATATTAGAATTTGAAAGATCTGTATCCGAAACATCAACAGTCTCATAATAAACATCAATTTTTTTTGAATCTTTTTTTCCTCCGGAACTGTTCTTTTTGTCATTGCATGACGAAAGTGATGCAACCATTGAAAATGCAAGCAGTAAACTTAAAATTTTTTTTGATTTCATTTTAGTTCTCCTCTCTTATTATTAATGATAATATTATAACATACAATTGTTGCGTTTTCAAACATTTTTCTCACACTAAAGATAAATCGTAAAATCTAATTAATAAAGTCCTCTTTTATTCGTTCTTTTTATGTATTTTGATATCCGTTTATGCTTAAAAAAATACCTGTTTAATCAGAAATATCTGAAATAACTATAATTTAATCCGTATATCATAGTAAATAATGCAGATTTTTCTTCAAACTCTTGCATTTATTATTATTAAATGGTATTATTAAATATGCGATTATATTTATGAAGGTTAAAGGATAAGCCGATACTTTTCCATAACTCACCGCTTATATTCTATTCAGAACCTGTTCTTTTTGTATCGGTTATCTGTTTTTTTATCTGTCCGGATTCTGACAGATAAGGTTTCTTGATGATATTTTTTCAAATTTTAATATAGTACATCATCAAAAGCTTCAATATTTCTATCTATTTTGAAAGAGGAGAGTAATTTTAATGAAATACGGTTATTTCGACTTACAGAACAAAGAGTACGTGATCACAAGTCCGAATACTCCGGCTCCATGGGTAAACTATCTCGGTTCTCCTGAATACGGTGCCATCATTTCCAACAACGCAGGAGGATACAGCTTCGTCAAATCAGGTGCAAACGGAAGAATCACAAGATACAGATTCAATTCATCTATGGCACTTCCGGGAAGATATATATATATCAGAGACAATGATACAGCAGACTACTGGTCAGCTTCATGGCAGCCGGTAGGAAAACCGCTGGACAAATACAAATCAAAGTGTATTCACGGTACTGCTTATACTATTATTAAATCAGAATATGAAAAAATACGTTCAGAGGTAACATATTACGTTCCTCTGGGTCAGACATACGAAGTATGGAATGCAAAAATAAAAAATACCGACTCAAAGCCGAGAAGACTTTCATTATTTGGTTTTGTTGAGTTCACAAATGAAGACAATTATGAACAGGATCAGGTAAACCTTCAGTATTCTCTCTTCATTTCCAGAACAAGCTTTGACGGCGGAAACCGCATAATCCAGCACATTAATGAAAACGACAAGAAGGACAGCACCGGTTCAAACAACATGGAGCGTTTCTTTGGTATGGTCGGAGCAAAGGTAAATGCTGCATGCGGAAACTATGACAACTTTATCGGTCCGTACAGAACTTTCTCAAATCCTGTAATGGTTGAAAAAGGAAAATGCGACAATTCAATGAACTTCAACTCAAATTCCTGCGGTGCTCTTCAGTCTGACATCACTCTTGCACCGGGCGAATCAGTTACACTTACATATGTCCTCGGACAGAAAAACAGTGCAAAAGCAGCAAAGGTCCTTGAAAAATATAACGATGCTGCACGAGTTGAAAAGGAAATCAGTGAACTTAAAAACTACTGGCATAAAAAACTTGACAATTTCCAGGTTGAAACTCCAAGCGAAGAATTCAACAATATGATAAATGTATGGAACTCATATCAGTGCTTTATCACATTTATCTGGTCAAGAGCAGCTTCACTTATTTACTGCGGACTCAGAAACGGTTACGGATACAGAGATACAGTACAGGATATTCAGGGTATTATCCATCTTGATCCTGAAATGGCTGCTGAAAAAATCAGATTTATGCTTTCAGCACAGGTTGACAACGGTGCAGGTCTTCCGCTTGTAAAATTTGATCACGATGCAGGTCACGAAGATACTCCTGATGACGAATCATATGTAAGGGCAACAGGTCATCCTTCATACAGAGCAGATGATGCTCTCTGGCTCTTCCCGACAGTTGAAAAATACATCGGTGAAAGCGGAAACATTCAATTCCTTGATGAAGTTATCGTTTATGCAAACGGCGGTGAGGATACAGTATACGATCACCTTAAGAGAGCAATTAAATTCTCAGTTGAACATATGGGTTCACATCATATGCCTGCAGGTCTCCACGCTGACTGGAATGACTGCTTAAGACTCGGCGCACAGGGAGAAAGTACGTTTGTTGCTTTCCAGCTTTATTATGCTATAAATGTATTAAGAAAATATGCCCAGATCAAAAATGACAGCGAATACATCAAATATCTTGATAAAATTCAGAAGGATCTTTCTGATGCTCTCGACAAATGCTGGGACGAAGACAGATTCATCAGAGGAATCCGTGACAACGGCGTAATAGTAGGTGCCAAAAAGGATCCTGAAGCTAATATGTGGCTCAATCCTCAGAGCTGGGGAATCATTTCAGGATACTCATCAAAGGAAAGAGCAGAAATATCAATGCAGTCCGTTGAGGATATACTCAGCACTCCATATGGCGTAAAGCTTCTTGAACCTCCATATGCAGATCATTATTTTGACGGTGCTCTCATGCATATCTTCAATGCTGACACAAAAGAAAACGGCGGTATTTTCTCTCAGCCTCAGGGATGGGCTATTCTTGCAGAAAGTCTTATCGGTCACGGCAACAGAGCATTTAAATACTTTATGAACAGTTCACCTGCTGCAATGAATGACGATGCAGACAGAAGAGTAATAGAGCCTTATGCTCACGGTCAGTTTACAGAATCAAAGAGATCACCTTTCGAAGGACGCTCTCATGTTCACTGGCTCACAGGTACAGCATCAACAGTAATGGTTGGATGTGTTGAAGGTATCTGCGGAATGCGTCCTGATGCTTACGGTCTGACAATAAGTCCTTCTATTCCTTCAGAATGGGACGGCTTTAAGATCAGAAAATACTACAGAGGCAAATGGCTTAACATCAACGTTGACAACAGTGCTCATGTTGAAAGCGGAGTTAAGGAGATACTGGTCAACGGCGAAAAAATCTCAGGAAACTGCGTAAAAGCTGACATTCTTAAGGAATCAAACGATATTTGCGTTATCATGGGATAATCATTTTTTCCGATATTAAAAGGGACTGTTTTCAGTCCCTTTTTTATTTTATTTTTTTCAGAATCAACAGTTTTAAAACTATATTTTCTGCACCATAAAAAGAAAAAACGACCAAAAAATATAAAAAAAGTCTTGAATGATTAGTTTGTTTGTAGTATAATATAAAGTAACGACACTGAGGATATCACCATTTTTTTCAAAATGTGGGTATGCACAAATCATCAGAAACGTTTTTACAGTTATCATAAAAAGGATAGTGATATAAAATTGAGTAAAGTGAAAAAAGCCAATAGTCCTCTTGTAATATTTGGCAGATTTATTATTGTAATTTCAGTTATTGCTTGTTTTGTATCAATTATTGTAAATCAGGCTTCTCTTGTTGAAAAACAAAAAGAATTTCAGGAACTTGAGCAGCGTTCAAAGGAAATCAAAGCTGAGAACGAAGAGCTCCAGCGTCTGATAGAAGGAAATGACATAAATTCATACAAAGAAAAAAAAGCATTTGAAGATATGAGTTATGCATACCCAAATGAGATCAGATTTTATGATACATCCAGAAATTAATAGGAGGATTTTATTTTTTTATGTCGCTTGAAACAGGAAAGATTTATGACGGAAAGGTTCGCAATATAGCAGCTTATGGTGCTTTTGTAGAAATTAGTCTTGAAGATAAAGTATATGTAGGAATGGTTCATATTTCCGAAATATCAAATACATTTGTAAATGAGATCAAAGATCATATCAAGGAAGGCGAAGACGTCAAAGTAAAAGTGTTGAACGTTGACGAAAACGGAAAAATCAGTCTTTCCATAAAAAAAGCCATGGAACCTGCGCCTCAGAAAAATCGAACACCTAATCCAAAGTTTAATAACAGCCAGAAAGATTCTTCAGGCAATGAAAATCAGGGAAATGTTCAGCAGTCCAGACCAAACAACAGAAATTTTAACAACGGACCGAAAACATTTGCATCCAAGCCTCAGCAGCCTCAGGATATGTCATTTGAAGATATGCTCGCACGCTTTAAACAAAGCAGTGAAGAAAAAATGTCTGATTTAAAACGAAACATTGACAGTAAAAGAAAAAGTTCAGGCAGACGCGGAAGTAAATAATATAAAAAAAACATCTCATATGAGATGTTTTTTTAACGATTTTTAAAATACTCAAAAAAATATCATCTGATCAAAACCAGATGATATTTTTTTATTAATTAAATTAATTGAGATCAGCATTAGCTTCAATATAATTAACAATATCGCCGACCGTTTTGATTCCTTCAGCATCGCTGTCAGGGAATTCAAGATCATATTCACTTTCTATTTCCATAATAAGATCAACAACATCAAGTGAATCTGCATGAAGATCTTCAGTTATAGAAGAATCCATGCTTATTTCATCAGCATCAACATCTAACTGATCAGCAATAATTTCTTTGAGTCTGTCAAAAACCATTAATATTTCCTCCATACATTAATATATTTTTATGGTGAAATCAATCACCAGAATAAGCAAATTTATTTTTATCATAAAGATGAGATTAATTCTATAAATTCTCAAACTCGCCTATTTTCCTAAACTTAGTATATCGTTCATTGAGTAAAACGTCAATACTTTTTTGGCTTTTTTCCGCTGTAACATTCAACAAATATTCTTTTATATTTTCAGCTGTTTTGCACAAATCAGTATGTGCTCCTCCAATCGGCTCCGGAATGATACTTTCTGCAACTCCAAGACGAACCATATCTTCAGCTGTAATTTTCATAATATTGCAGGCATCTTTTTCACGCGATGCATCTTTCCATAAAATACTTGCAAAGCCTCTCGGTGAAATAACGGAATACAAAGCGTTGGAAAGCATGGCAAGTTCATCACACACACCCAGTGCCAGTGCACCGCCGCTTCCTGCCTCTCCAAGTACAATTGAAATGATCGGAGTTTTAAGTGTCATAAAATCGCATAAATTTCTTGCTATAGCTTCTCCCTGACCTCTTTCTTCAGCTCCCATTCCGCAGAACGCACCGGGAGTATCTATAAAACAAATAACAGGTCTGTGAAATTTTTCTGCCTGTCGTGCCAGTCTTAAAGCTTTTCTGTAGCCTTCAGGATGAGGCATGGCAAAATTTACTTTCTTATTTTCACTGAGATTTCTTCCTTTGACATGGCTGATAATAGTAACCGGCTGGTTCTCAAGTCTTCCGATTCCGCCAAGAACAGCAGCATCATCTCCGAAGTGTCGGTCACCGTGCAAAGCATAAAATTCATCAAAAATCATCGGAATATAATCGTTTATTGTAGGACGGTTCTTGTTTCTGATAAGTTCCATTCTCTGCCATGGTGTAAGTACATTTGTTTCTTCTTTCATATGTTACACCTCCTCTGCCGGTCTGGATTTCTCAGGAGTAAATCCGTGCAGCAGCATCAAATGAGACAGCACACTTCTCATTTTCTTTCTCTCCACTATCATATCTATAAAGCCTTTTTCAAGCTGAAACTCTGCCAGCTGAAAATCATCAGGAAGTTTTTGTCTGATCGTTCCTTCAATTACTCGTCTTCCGGCAAATCCTACAAGTACCTTTGGTTCTGCAATAATAATGTCACCAAGAGAAGCAAATGAAGCTGTAACTCCTCCGGTCGTCGGATCTGTAAGAACTGTAATATACAAACCGCCTGCAGCGTCATGTCTTGCAACAGCGCCTGAGGTTTTGGCCATCTGCATAAGTGATACCATACCCTCCTGCATTCTTGCTCCGCCTGAAGCTGTAAATGCAATAAACGGAAGCTTTTCGGCTGTAGCATATTCCAAGGCCCTCGTTATTTTTTCACCGACAACACTGCCCATCGAAGCCATCATATAGTTTGAATCCATAACAGCTATAACCGTTCGTATTTTTCTGATCGTACATTCTCCGGTGATCACGGCATCATTAAGGCCTGTTTTTTCTCTGAGACCTTCCTGTTTTTTATCATATCCGGGAAAATCCAGCGGATTTTTGCTTATCATTCCTGCGTCAAATTCTTTAAATGATTCCTTATCGGCAGTCATCTTTATTCTTTCTCTTGCAGTAAGTCTTCCATGATATCCGCATGTCGTACAGACTTTATTGTTTCTGAAATAGTCTTCTTCAAGCATTGTTGACGTGCATCGCGGACATTTGAATAAAATGTTTGCAGGTATTACTGCATCCTGAAACGGAACAGCTTCATTATCCTTGCCGTTAAACCTTGTTTTTACAACTTTAAATATATCTTCAAGCATTATTTATTTTCTCCCGTCTTTAAAGCTCTGTGTTGTTTTACCATGTTATTTATCATTTAAAAGATCATCAACAAAACTGTTGTTATAATCGCCGGATTCAAATTTTTCACTTTTTATCAGCCCAAGCTGAAAATCAATATTTGTATCTATACCTCCGACAATAAATTCAGAAAGCGCCCATTTCATTTTTGCAACTGCTTCATCACGTGTATTTCCGTAAACGATCAGCTTTGCAATCATTGAATCATAATATGGTGTTACAGTATATCCCTGATAAACAGCACTGTCGACTCTTATTCCGGGACCTCCGGGAGTATGCAAAGCAGATATCACACCCGGACACGGTCTGAATTTTTTATCCGGAGATTCAGCATTTATTCTGCATTCTATCGCATGCCCTCTGAGACGAATATCATCCTGATCTATTCCAATTTCCTCTCCTGCAGCAATACTGATCTGGGTTTTTACCAGATCAACACCTGTAACAAATTCCGTTATCGGATGTTCAACCTGAATTCTTGTATTCATTTCCATGAAATAAAAATTGTTGTTTTTATCAACCAGAAATTCAACTGTTCCGATATTCTGATAATTGCTTACCTCAGCTGCTTTTAATGATGCCTCACCCATTTTTTTTCTGAATTTTTCAGTCATAACAGGACTCGGACTTTCCTCAATAAGCTTCTGATGTCTTCTCTGGATGGAACAGTCTCTTTCTCCAAGATATATCCTGTTTCCGTAATAATCTGATGCTATCTGCATTTCTATATGTCGGGGACTGTCAATAAATTTTTCTATATATACCGAGTCGTCTCCGAAAAAGTTATATGCTTCCTGTTTTGCAGCAGTATACTGTTCACTGATCTCGTCACTGCTGTTTACCATACGAATACCGCGTCCGCCGCCTCCGGCTGATGCTTTGATAAGAACAGGATATCCTATGGATTCAGCACAGCTTACTGCATCTTCAACAGATAAAACAGGACCGTCTGAACCCGGGATAACAGGAACACCAACTCTTGCCATATTTTTTCTGGCCTCTGCCTTATTTCCAAGCATCTCGATTGATTCAGGAGAAGGACCGATAAATTTAATACCACATTTTCTGCAGACACGTGCAAATTTTGCACTTTCCGATAAAAAACCAAATCCCGGATGTATCGCATCCGCTCCGGTAATTTCACAGGCTGAAATAATCGCCTCTATATTAAGATAGCTCTTTAATGAATCTGCAGGACCTATACAGACAGCCTCATCTGCTATCTGTGCATGAAGAGAACTTCTGTCTGCCGTTGAAAATACAGCAACTGTTCTGATTCCAAGTTCTCTGCAGGCTCTGATTATTCTGACTGCTATTTCTCCTCGGTTGGCAATTAAAACTTTTTTAAACATACTGTCAATCCCCCTTCATTCCAAATTATTTAATTATAAATGAAATCTCGGCACTGACAGCTTTTTCACCGTTGACTGATGCAAGAGCTTTTCCTATTCCGACCGGGCCTCTGACCTTTATGATCTCAACTTCAAGATCAACAGTATCACCGGGCTCAACCATTCGTCTGAATTTTGCCTTATCAACTCCGCCTAAAAAACCGATTTTTCCTTTATTTTCGTCCATGCAGAGAACAGCCACTGCTCCCGCCTGGGCAAGCATCTCAATCAGAAGAACTCCGGGCACTACAGGTTTTTCAGGAAAATGGCCCTTAAACCAAAATTCATCATTTTTAATATATTTTCTTGCTTTAATTCTTTTACCGGGTTCCATCTCGACCACTTCATCAATAAGAAGAAACGGATCCCTGTGCGGAATTATCTGTTCAATCTGTTCCTTATTCATTAATACTTCCATTGTTCACCATGTTTTCCTTTATTCTATTATCATTAACGGCTGATCATATTCGATACCTTCAGCATTTGAAACCAGGATCTTTTTAACTGTTCCGTCAAAATCAGACTGTATCTCATTCATCAGCTTCATTGATTCTATTATAAACAATACATCGCCTTTTTTAACTTTCTGTCCTTCTGATACAAAAGCCGGCTTATCAGGCGAAGGTGATGAGTAAAATGTTCCTATGATAGGAGCTTTGATTATATTTCCTTCAACATCACATTCATCATATAACTTACTGCTGTCCTGAACCTTATCTGCCTGTAATTTCTGTTTTTCACAGCATTTCATGCTTGAACCGCATGATGCATTTCGGTTTCCTTCAATTACAATTTTGCTTCCGTTTTCTTCAAGAACCAGCTTTCCGACATTTTTTTCTGTTATCAGATCGATCAGTTCCCTGATTTCACCTAATGAAAGCCCGCAGATTCTCTTTTCTTCTGACATATTATCCCTCCAGATAAATTTAAACTACTGACTTAAAGCAAATAGTTGCATTATGACCGCCAAATCCCAAAGAATTGGATAATGCGGCATTTATTTTCATGCTGACATTGCCTTCCACACAATAATCAAGATCACATTCTTCATCATGGACCTTATATCCCATTGTTTTATGCACAAGACTGTTTTGGATCTGCATTACTGTGGCTATTGCTTCAACAGCACCTGCAGCTCCCAGAAGATGTCCTATCATTGATTTTGTGGAATTTATCTTCAGTTTGTACGCATGATCACCAAATGCTTTTTTGATCGCATTTGTTTCATATTTGTCGTTAAGTCCTGTAGATGTTCCGTGTGCGTTGATATAATCAACCTGTTCTGCTTTTAAACCTGCTTCTGTATATGCATTTATCATTGCTCTTCCGGCTGCATCGCCCTCCGGCATCGGAGAGGTCATGTGATATGCATCGCATGTTGCTCCGTATCCTGCAATTTCTGCATATATCCGCGCACCGCGGCTAACGGCATGTTCATACTCCTCAAGGACCAGAACTCCGCTGCCTTCTCCGAGAACAAAACCATTTCTTTCCTTATCAAAAGGAATTGATGCACGTTCAAGATCCTCAGATCTGGAAAGAGCCTTCATATTATTAAAACCGCCGATCGTAAATTCTGTTATACAGCTTTCTGTTCCGCCGCACAGACATACATCAAGATAACCGTCCTTTATCTTTCTGAAAGCCTCTCCTATAGCATGGGTTGATGATGCGCACGCTGTAACAGCAGCAAAATTATCACCTCTGAACCCGGTTTTCATCGCAATTGTTCCTGCTGCCATATTTGATATCATCATAGGAACATAAAATACTGACATCCTTCCCGGACCTTTTTCCAGATACTTATTGTGTTCTTCAAGCGTAAGCTCAATTCCGCCAATACCGCATCCGATTATAACACCTGTTCTGTACTGATCAATATCCCTGAAATCAGTACCGCTGTCCCTCAGCGCCTCCATGGCTGCTGTAACAGCAAACTGTGAAAATACGTCTGTTCTTCTGAGTTCTTTTTTGTCAAAACATTCATCCGGAATAAAATTTTTAACTTCACTCGCTATTTTTACACCGGTTCTTGAAGTATCGAATTTTTCTATAAATGAAAAGCCGAGCTTATTGCCAGCAATATTTTTCCAGAATTCATCTTTATTGTTTCCAAGGGAATTGACCGTTCCCATACCTGTAACCACTACTCTGCGCAAATCCGCATCTCCTTTAACATTTTTATTTAATATAACATAGTATCATCAGGTAATTTTTTTTAATCACATTGATAATCCGCCGGATATCTCAATAACCTGCCCTGTAATATACGAAGCATCATCAGAAAGCAGAAATGCAACAACAGCTGCAACTTCGCTTGCTTTTCCGAATCTTTTCAATGATACTGCATTCAGGATCATCTGCTTTTTATCATCAGGGATCACATCCGTCATGGGAGTTTCGATAAATCCCGGAGCAACCGCATTTATTGTAATACCTCTTGAACCAAATTCCTTGGCAGCTGATTTTGTCATTCCGATGATCGCTGCTTTTGAGGCAGAATAGTTGAACTGTCCGGGATTTCCATATATTCCTGCCACAGAAGATACATTTACTATTTTTCCGCTTTTCTGTCTGAACATCACTGCACTGACCAGCTTCATCATGTTGTAAACACTTTTCTGATTTGCATTTATTACAGCATCATATGCTTCTTCATTCATTCGCATAAGCAAGCCGTCACGGGTAATACCTGCATTGTTCACAAGATAATCTATTGTCCCGAAACGTTCCTTTACTTTTTCGACCATATCTTTACACTGCTCAAAATCTGAAACATCCGCTGCAAAGCACTCCGCTTCCACACCGAGCTTTCTCAGTTTTTCAGCAAGCTCATTTCCGCCGTTTTCAATTCTTTCCATATTTCTGCAGTTTATTGCAACATTTATTCCGTCAGATGCAAGTCTTTCTGCAATTGCAGCACCTATACCCTGCGCTGCACCTGTGATCAGTACCGTACTCATATTTTTCTCCTCATATCACTTAAAATTCAAAATAAACTGCTCCAAAAGTAAGTCCTGCTCCGAAACCGACCAGAACCACTTTATCGCCGCGTTTTATTTTTCCCGCATCAACCGCTTCAGAAAAAGCGATCGGTATGCTTGCACTTGATGTATTTCCATATTTGTCAATATTGATATATACTTTTTCCATCGGGACATTCAGCTTCGCTGCTGCAGTCTGTATAATTCTGATATTTGCCTGATGAGGTACTATCATATCAATATCTTCTGCCGAAACGCCGGCTTTTTCAAGTACTTTTTCAACTGCAGCAGGCATTATTCCGACTGCAAATTTGTATACTTCCTTACCATCCTGAAAAAGGAGACCGTCTGTTTCATTTTTCGGATCATCTATATTTTTTACCTTATAAAAAGGATTTTCAGCTGTTCTGATACTGTCTGCTCTCAGAAAACTGCTTCCGCTTCCGTCTGCGCCCATATATCCGGCATATCCGGTGTCAGCTGATGTAATAAGAGCCGCTGCTGCACCGTCACCAAAAAGAATACATGACGAACGGTCTTTATAGTCTGTAATATTTGAAAGCTTTTCTGCACTTATAATTAAAATATTTTTATAATCGCCGGAGGAAAGATACTTCTGTGCCATATCCACTGCATATACAAATCCTGAGCAGGCTCCGTTTATATCAAATGCCTGACATCCGTTTATTCCGAGTTTGTCCTGAATAATACAGGCTGTTGAAGGAACAAGCGTATCAGGGGTTACTGTGGTACATATAATAAGATCTATTTCATTTTTTGAAATTCCGGTTTTTGCAATTACTTTTTCAGCAGCTTTATAACCGATTTCCCACACCGGCATGCCAAGAGCATAATATCTGGTATGTATTCCGGTCCTTGAAGTGATCCATTCATCACTGGTTTCAATTATTTGTGTAAAATCTTCATTTGTGATCTGTGTTTCAGGAATATACGAAGAAATATCCAAAATTTTTATTCCCTGCAATTAATATTTCCTCCCGATTTACATTGTTTTATTTTTAATTTTGTGTTATGATAAAAAAGTAAAATTAATGAAAAAAATTTTCTGAACACCATTCAATTATTATTTTATACTATTTATTTAACAATTGCAATATTGACAATCACAATAAATAGCAAATCTGAAAAAATTACTATAATATTATGCAAAAAAAGCATTTATACTAAATAAAAATATGCACATTTGCTATACGAAAGGAAAATGTTTTATGAATATTATTTTATTTGCCGGTCAGGGAGCGCAGTATGCGGGAATGGGAAAAGACATTTTTGAACAGATTCCGGATACAGGATATATTTTTGAAGCCGGCTCAGATATTCTCGGATACGATCTGAAAAAGGTGTGCTTTGATGAATCATTTGAAGAATTAAACCGCTCATTATATACACAGCCTGCAGTCATGGCCGTTTCACTTCTTTGCTTTGAAGCAGCTAAAAAAAACGGACTTGAATTTTCCGCTGCGGCAGGTCATTCACTCGGAGAATATGCTGCAATGGTCGCATCAGGAATGCTTTCAGCTGAAGACGGATTTAAAGTAATAAAAGCCAGAGCAGAAGCTTTTGACCATGCATGCAAAAAAACAGACGGTGCAATGGCAGCAGTTATGAAAATTTCTCCTGAAAAGGTTGAAGAAATATGTAAAGAAACCGATGGATATGTTATACCCGTAAATTACAATTCACCGATGCAGACTGTTATAGCAGGTGAACGCAAAGCAGTTGAAAGCGCTCTTGAAAAATTTTCAGAACTGAAGGCGAGAACTGCACTGCTCAAGACCGAATCTGCTTTTCATTCAGATATAATGAAGCCTGCAAGTGAAGAATTTTATGAAAAAATAAAAAATATTAAATTTTCAGCTCCGAAATGCAGATTTTTCTCAAACCTTAAAGGCTGTGAACTGACTGATTTTTCCGATATTCCTTCTCTTCTTCGTGACCATATAATTTCACCTGTAAGATTTACAGATGAACTTGCATGCATTAAATCAGCAGGTTTTGACAAATATATCGAACTTGGTCCCGGAAAAACCCTCACAGGTCTTGTAAAAAAGACTCTTGAAGATATTACAGCATTTAATATTGACAGTATGGCTGCTTTGGAAAAAGCTGAATTTTAATTAGGAAGGATCACATACGATGAAAAAATTTACTCTTATCGGTCATCCTCTCGGTCACTCCATGTCACCTTTCATTCATTCAGAACTGTTTAAAATAAGCGGTGTGGACGGCGAGTATGACTGCACGGATCTGGCACCTGAAAACTTCAGGGAGGAAGTGCAAAAGCTAAAACAGCTGAACGGTTATAATGTAACCATTCCATACAAAAGAGATATCATTCCGTTCATGGATGAACTGGACGAAACTGCTGCAAGATACGGAGCTGTAAACTGCGTGTTTAACGACGGAAACAAATCTGTCGGATACAACACAGACTGCACCGGCTTTCTTATGTCATGTTCCTCACTTCCGCTTTCAGGAAAAGTACTGCTTATTGGATGCGGCGGCGTCGGAAGAATGATGGCACTTGAAGCAGCACTTCATAAAGCAGACCTTACGATCGGAATAATACCAGAAGCTTCAAAAGCAGCTGCAGCTCTCAGTGAAGAAATATACACAAAAGCTCCGGGCAGCAAAGTTCGTATACAGGATGTTGAATCTGTCTCAGGTGTGTTTGATCTTATAATAAATGCCTCACCTGTCGGAATGTATCCAAACACAGATGCATGTCCGGTATCACTTGAACTTATAGGTCTGTGTTCCAGTGTTTTTGACGCAGTATACAATCCTGTTGAAACCAAACTTATAAAAACTGCAAAATCATTCGGAAAAACAGCTGTCAACGGCACTTCAATGCTTGTTTACCAGGCTGTTAAAGCTCATGAGATCTGGTACTCAGGCAAATTTTCCGATGAAGACGTTCAGATGCTGATAGAAAAAACCAATGATCTTATAGCGAGGGATTTCAAATGACAATATACCTGTGCGGATTTATGGGATGCGGAAAATCAACAGTGGGAAAACTCCTGGCAAAAAAAATGGGTATGTCATTTACTGATCTTGACAGTTATATTGAAGCAAAAGAAAACATGAGCATACCGGAAATATTTGCTTCAAAAGGCGAACCCTACTTCAGAGAAGCAGAGGCAAATGCTGTGGAAGAGATCGCAAACAAAGACAACACTGTTATCGCATGCGGAGGCGGCACGATTCTGAATGACAAAAGTGCAGAAACTGCTTCAAAATGCGGTCCGGTTATTTTTCTTGATGTTCCTTTTGAATTATGCTACAGCAGAATAAAAGACGATACAAACCGTCCTCTTGTTATGAACAATTCAAAAGAAGAGCTGAACGAAATATTTTGCAAAAGGCATGAAATATATCTCAGAAATTCTGATTTTTCTGTAAATGCAGGCAGTCAGCCGGCACAAATATGTCTTGACATCACAGAGATTATCAATAATATGAAAAGAAGGTGATCAATCTGAAGATCTTTAATGCTGAGATCCACACAATGGACAGTAATAATACAATAATCCGAAACGGTTACATAGAGATCAAAAACGGAAAAATAACTGCTGTTGCAGAAGGAACGGTCACTCCGGAAAAAGATGATATCGATGCACAAAATGCTGCCGTATATCCGGGATTTATTGATGCACATACACATCTTGGAATTGTCGGAAACGGCCTTGGTTTTGAATCAGATGACTGCAATGAACAGACTGACCCTGTTACTCCTCATATTATGGCTGAAGACGGAATAAACCCTCTCGATTTCTGCTTTGAAGAAGCCAGAAACCGCGGGATCACAAGTGTTTTAAGCTCACCGGGAAGTGCAAATGCCATCGGAGGCGCGATCTGTGCCATAAAAACAAGCGGCCGCCGGATAGAAAAAATGATCATAAAACAGGCAGGATTAAAATTTGCACTCGGCGAAAATCCTAAAACCGTATACAATGACAGAGATGAAACGCCTATCACAAGAATGGGAACTGCCGGACTTATCAGAGAACATATCGAAAAATCAAAACGCTATCTGGAAGATATACAAAAACACAAAGACGATCCGGACAACAACGATCTTCCTGAATATGATGCAAAGCTTGAGGCAATGATACCGGTACTTTTAAAAAAACAAAAGGCATTTTTTCACTGCCACAGAGCTGATGATATAATGACAGCCATGAGGATAGCAAAAAAATATGATCTCGACATGGTAATTGTTCATGCAACAGAAGGACATCTCATCCCGGATATTATTTCCGAGGAAAACTGTCCTGCTATAGTAGGACCCGTTATCTGTGACCGCGCAAAACCTGAACTTAACAATCACAGTATAGTTACGGCAGCAAAGCTGAAAGAGCATAATGTCAAAATTTCAGTCTGCACTGACCATCCTGTCATTCCGATACAGTATCTTCCTCTGAATGCCGCAGCCGCAGTCAAAGGCGGACTCGACTATGAAGAAGCACTTCGTGCAATAACCATAAACGCAGCTGAGATATCCGGAATTGCTGACAGAACCGGAAGCATCGAAAAAGGCAAAGACGCTGATCTTCAGCTCTACACATCAGATCCTCTTGATATTATGAGTGATCCGCTGCTTGTTATGATAAACGGGGAAATTGTTTGCAATAATCAAAAACCGAAAGGATAAGGACCTTATAAAATGAAAAACATTGACGTAAAACTTATAGAAGAAACCATAAGCAGACTTTGTATCGAAGCCAACCACAAACTTCCTGAAAGTCTTGAAAAAAGAATTAATGAATGCAGCAAGCTGGAAGAATCTCCGGCAGGAAAAGCTGTATTCTGTGACCTTTGTGACAATCTTAAAGCAGCACAGGAATGTGATATTGCAATTTGCCAGGACACGGGAATGGCTGTTATCTTCCTTGAAATAGGACAGGATGTTCATTTTGAAGGCGGAGACCTTTACGAAGCCGTAAACAGAGGTGTTGCAGACGGTTATACAAAGGGATGTCTCAGACTTTCGATCGTCGGAGATCCTCTCGAAAGAGTAAATACAAACAACAACACTCCGGCTGTTATTCATACTGTTATCGTCCCCGGCGAAAATGTCAAAATAGATGTTTGTCCGAAAGGCTTCGGCAGTGAGAACATGTCAGCACTGAAAATGTTCACTCCTTCAGCAACCAACGACGATATTGTAAACTTTGTTGTGGAATCAGTTTCAAAAGCAGGAAGCAATCCCTGTCCTCCGATGGTCATAGGCGTAGGAATAGGCGGAAATTTTGAATACAGTGCTTTTCTTGCAAAAAAAGCTCTCTGCCGTGATGTAGCTGTAAGAAATCCGAAAGCTCTTTATGCTGATCTGGAAAAACAAATGCTGGAAAAAATCAATCTTCTCGGAATCGGTCCGCAGGGATTCGGCGGCACAGTAACAGCCCTTGCAGTAAATATAGAACAGTCAGCAACACATATTGCAGGTCTTCCTGTAGCCGTAAACGTCGGATGTCATGTAACCAGACACGCTTCTGCCGTTCTCTGATCAAATACTTAGGCTGCAAAAACCCGGAATAATAATTTAATGAAAGGAAATTGTTATGAGTGAAAATGAATTAATCAATTCTGTTGCATCAGAAATTGTAAATGCCTGCGATCCGTTAAATATCATAATCGTAAGCAACAAAGTCAATTTCGAAGGCAGCATCGTAAGCTTCAAACTTGCCGTAGTTGTAAAAGATGATACGGGCAGCATCCCGGAACTTGAACAGCAGCTGTATATGAAAATAGACTGCGAGATCCCTTTTGACATTATCCTTTATAAACAGTCCGAATGGACTACTCTAGCCAAAGAAATAGGCACATTTGCCTGGAAATTTTATAATACAGGGGTATATATTTATGGGCAGAAATTATAGAGAAAGTGACAGCAGACGTTACTTTGACTGGCTTTTTCACGCAAATCTCGACTATCTTGCTGCAAAAAATCTTATAAAAGACGCAAGGTGTTACAATTCTGTTGCGTTCCACTGTCAGCAGTGCATTGAAAAAGCGCTCAAAGGCTATCTGCTTTTCAAAAAATACAAACTTTTTGACGGACATAACCTGACATGGCTCTGCAAACAGGCAGAAATATGCGACAGCCATTTTGAGCAGTGGCTGTCAAAGTGCTCAACGCTCAACAGATTCTACATTGAAACAAGATATCCCGCTGATATTCCGCTTGATATCGACACAGACACAATGGAAGATCTTTTAAAATCAACAACTGAGATCCTTGAATTTATCACTGAACAGATCCGTTTTGATTTTGTAAGCTACCACAGAAGAAAAAAACACTGATTTAAAATGCACATCATCCAATGATGTGCATTTTGATATATTTATTTCAAGAATATAATAAACATTAAGTACAGTACTTACAAATTTCATTTTTTTTAAAATTCACTATTGACAACAGGCAGTCGCTATAGTATAATAATAAAGTCGCTTGACGACATAAAACAGATGGCGGCATAGCTCAGTTGGCTAGAGTACTCGGTTCATACCCGATTGGTCGTAGGTTCGAATCCCACTGCCGCTATTAAATATGGCCCGTTGGTCAAGAGGTTAAGACGCTGCCCTTTCACGGCGGAATCATGAGTTCAATTCTCGTACGGGTCACTTAAAAACCTTCCGAAATTTTTCGGAAGGTTTTTTTATGATTTCATATATTTTTTAAGTATTGTTCAAAGCTCTGCTTTTAACAAGCAAAAACAGGGAATATCCTCTGTGTTGTTCAAAGCTCTGTGTTGTTATATATTTTCAAAAACAGCCGTCTGTTTTATTATTCTTTGCGCAAGCAGTTTTCTGAAACGTTCAGGACCGGTTACCTCTATGACAGGTCCAAAAGAAAGAAGACGTATCAGTATTTCTGTTTCGTCCTTTTCCTCATATTTCATTGTAACAAAACACTCCCCTGTTTCTTTATCATATTCGGAACAGCGTTCAAGCTCTGCAAATTCCATCATGAATCTGTTTATGGCATTTCTTTCTTCAGTCACTTTGACCGTAACTTCTTTCTTCAGAATTTCTGCACATATTTTTTCATCTGCATAAGTGTCTGTAAGTTCAGTAAAATTTATCCTCGACAGATTTATTATCCCATATATTTTATTTTTACTTTCAACTGCATGAACACGAAAACAGTCATTCTTTGAAGAATACTCCATTTTCAGGATCCGGTAATAATGTGTGATCCTTTTATTGTTTCTTGTCTGAAAACATATCTTTATCAGTGTTTTATTTCTTAATGAAGTCAGAATATTCCTGAAATTTTTAATATATTCTTCATTTTCATAATCATCGCCGTCTGAAAAGCGATCAAAAAAACAAATATGATTTTCTGAAAAAAGAGCCTTCTCTCCAAGAAGCTCTTTTATTTTTTGCTTTTCCTCATTATCCAGAAAAAGACTGCTCTTTTTATCATTCAATACTGCGCACAACCATCTTTTTTCGAGTGCAGTAAGCGGCATATGCGGAGCTTTTTTCAAAATTGATCTGTAAATTTTATTGTCATCTGTAAAAAAAAGTCCGTATCCTTTTTCTGATATCAGCTTCGGCATCAGGAACATAACAGTCTCCGAATAACCGTTTTTGGTTATGATATCAATAATATCAGATTTTGAAACACTTCTTTTCCTAAGTATTTTTTCTGTTATCCCAAAATAAGCACTGTATATTTCTGAAAACAGTTTCATCAGGTTTTTCCTCCGTAAATCATCATCAGTCTGTCCAAATCGCTTTTTAACTTTTTATTAAGCTCCGGATTTGTCGATTCAAATACAGCTATTCTGCCAAGAAAGGTTTTTACCCACGGCATTATCTCATTCGCGTCAAAAACTTCGGCATCAAAAGCATATCTTCCTTCAGAAATTTTAGCAACAGTACCGTTTCTGCATTCACGCATCAGTCTTTCATAAATAAAATGCTCACTTTTTTCATCAAATAATATTTCCATATGAATATGCTCTGTCTGTCCGAATTTTCTTTTTTCGCCGCAGCTTGCTCCCCAGATATGACATGCATTTCTTTCATAATAACCATAGTATGTATCATAGTCATCACAAACCTGAAGGATTTTTACAGACTGAATCGAATCTATACGAACAGATATCAGTCTTTTTCTCACAAAACTGTACATGATAACATAATTTCTGCCGTTGCTGACAGAACTGCGGATTTTCAAAGGAACACCATTTTCTTCGTATTTTGTTCCTTTTTTTATTCCGGCACACGATATAACCGTTTCATATTTATTTTCCACAGCATCAAGCAGTGACATCATGATCTCATCATCAAGTGTATGGACCAGATATGAATGTTTTCTTGTAAAAATGCTGTTTTTTATATCCGAGTTGTCCATAATATAATTACCGACAACGCCAAGCGGAATTTCTTCAGAGAAAAATGTGATAAGTTCCTTCAGATATTTATGATCATCAAGAACATCATCCGGATAAATATCAGATTTTTCATACAAAACAGTATTTCCTTTTTTATGCTGTCTGATTATTCCCTCTGAAACATATTCCTTCAGCTTAATTCTTACAGTCTGAATATCAAATATCATTCCGTAATCGTTCAGAATACCATCTGTTATCTCATTTACAGTCATCATATTATTTTCAAGAATATCAAGCAGTATAAAATGCAGACTGATATCATTATCTGTATAGGATTTTGCCTTATAACACTGATAAAGCGGATTTTCGAAAATTCTTCCGCTGTCTATCTTTACATATACCCTTTTCTTATGACCTGAATAATCTGTATGAACATAATCTGAAAGCCAGCCTTCAACTCTTCTTCGCTCATTGTCATAGGTCCTGCTGCTCTTTTTTTCAAAACTTTCCCTTGTCTTAAATCCGAATATATAAAAATCTCTTACATAATCTCTTATCTTTCCAAGATTTTTTATAAGTTCCGAATACTCCGCCACATACTCCGCCCCTCTCATATATCACGTTATTTTACATTAATATCTATTATTATATCAAACCCCCGTATATTTTTCAATTTTTTTAAATATCAAAACCCCGCACCTTTTTTTATATGACATTTCTCCTGCACAGAGCTATAATAAAATCATCAAATCAAGGAGGAATAAAACAATGTTTGAATATTATGACAAAACCAAAATGCTTATACCGGTAAAGATATGGACCGGATCAATCGAAGAAATTGAAGATACATGTATAGAGCAGGCAGCTCACCTTGCAAATCTCCCTTTTGCCTTTGACCATATAGCATTAATGCCTGACACACATACAGGAAAAGGCATGCCTATCGGCGGTGTTATAGCATGCAAAGATGTTGTCATTCCAAATGCAGTCGGAGTTGACATCGGATGCGGAATGGGATTTTTACAGACAGATATTCCTGCAAAATTACTCCGCGAGACCATTACCGGCAGCGGTGAACTTATAAAACTTATAATCGGAAACATCCTCAGAAATATTCCGGTCGGATTTAACCACTATAAAAAACCTCAGCCTTCAGCCGTACTTGACAAAGCAATGTCTGAGATCGACAAATATACTTTTGACAGTGAACTGACAAAATATATAGAGGAAAGCTACCTTTCCGCAGGAACACTCGGCGGAGGAAATCACTTTATAGAAATACAGGAGGATGAAAACGGTCTTGCCTGCATCATGCTCCACTCCGGAAGCCGTATGTTCGGAAATATGATAGGTCAGTATTTCAACATACTCGCACACTCACTCAACGAAAAATACTTTTCATCCGTTCCTGCTGAGTATAACCTTCCTTTCCTGCCTGTAGATTCCGAAGAAGGACACCGCTATCTTGACTGGATGCATCTCGCAATGGATTTTGCATATGAAAACAGATCCTTAATGCTCGAAAAAGTAAAACAGATCTTTACCGAGCAGGTTCAGAAATACACAGGACTCGAGCCTGTATATTCCGATATGATCAACTGTCATCACAACTATGCAGCACTTGAAAACCACAACGGGGAAAATGTCTGGGTTCACAGAAAAGGTGCAATACACGCTGCCGAAGGAGAAACTGCCATTATCCCGGGATCAATGGGTTCCAACAGCTATATCGTAAAAGGACTCGGAAATGCAGACAGTTTTCTTTCATCCTCACACGGAGCCGGAAGAAGTTACTCAAGAAAAGGAGCACTTGAAAAATTTTCAGTTGAATCAGTAATGGTCGACCTTAAAGAACGTAATGTAGTTCTCGGTAAAAATAATAAAAGTGACGTTGCGGAAGAATGCCGCTTTGCTTATAAAAATATCGACACAGTAATGGAAAATCAGCATGACCTGACAGTTCCCGTAAAAAAACTTTTTACTGTCGGAGTAGTCAAAGGATAATAACAAAAACAGGGATCAGATCTGAAGTATGATTCCTGTTTTTCTGTTTGACAATATATCAGAATATCTGTTATAATTTTTTTGAGGGGGATAAATATGAAACAGTTTTTGGAAAAAATAAAAATACTGGACGCAACTACACTAAAAATCATAGCAATAATCAGCATGACAATAGACCATACAGGACTTATTTTTTTTCATAATAATTATTTCATGCGATCAATAGGACGTATTGCAATGCCGATATTTTCATTTTTTATATCAGAAGGATTCATTAAAACAAAAAACAAGCAAAAATATCTTGCCCGTCTCGGCATTTTTGCTCTGATAAGTGAAATTCCTTTTGATTTTGCGTTTTTCGGAAGAATCTATCTCGGACACCAGAATATCATGTTTACATTTTTTATTTCCGTCCTGTCGCTGATGCTTTTTGAAATCATTCGCGGAAAACCTGAAAAGACAGAAACTGTATACAATACTTCCGGAACAATGCTGGGAATATTTGTCGTTGGAGCGTTTGGATATGCAGCAACTATGCTGAAAACAGATTATGGATTACTTGCTGTAATAAGTGTATTTTTATTTTATTGGTTCCATAATTCAAAACAATGGATCCGTTCATTATCCGGATCGGCTTTTCTGATTCTTTTGCAGCACAGATCATATAATATATTTGCCGGACTTGGTTTTTTTCCACTCACAATGTACAACGGAAAAAAAGGAAAAGGACTTAAATGGCTGTTTTATATCTTTTATCCGGGACATCTTCTGATATTATTTTTAATAAAAAATATTTTTTTTATAAAAAACACTTGACAAATATAATTTTATACTGTATAATAAAAAAGCTGTCGGATGAACAGCAAAGAAAATTTAAACGAGGCGTAACTCAGTTTGGTAGAGTGCTTGGTTTGGGACCAAGATGCCGCAGGTTCGACTCCTGTCGCCTCGATTTGTTGCTGGTGTAGCTCAGCTGGTAGAGCAGCTGATTTGTAATCAGCAGGTCGGGGGTTCGAGTCCGTCCACCAGCTTCAAAAAAAATTTTCAAAAA
>JAZQPR010000030.1:0-18845 GCA_045628605.1 Oscillospiraceae bacterium | reverse complement strand
AGATCTTTTCTCCTTCGGTTTTGCTTATCAGATTTCCTGCTTTGTCATATTCATAGACTGTTTCATTTTCACTGACAAGCTGATTAAGAACATTGTATACATATTCTGTTCTGACTCCGTTTTCGGTTTTTGCTGTTCTGTTGCTTACCTCGTCATATTCATATGTATATTCTGTAACTTTACCTTCATTGTCAGTTATCTTTTCTCCGGTCAGTCTGTAGAGTGCATCATAGGTATACTCAACTGTTCTGTCAGTTTCTTCTGCCTTTATGCGTTCTCCTGATTTTCCGAGGCTATAAATATATGATGCCACAGTGCTGTTGTTTTTGTCAAGTATTTTTTCACTTACCAGACGATTTAACTTGTCATAGCTGTAGGTCACAGTCAAACCGTTTGCATACTCAACCTTTGATCTGTTTCCGTTTGCATCATAGCTGTATGTTGTCGCATAACCGTTTTTGTCAACTACTCTTTCAATTCTGCTAAGTGCGTCATAGGAATATGTTTCTGTTCCATACGGCGTTTTTACTTTTGTAAGTCTTAAATAATCATCATATTCATATTCAACATAACTTCCGTCAGGATATCTTACTTTAGTAAGTCCGTACATATTATCATAGTCAAAATATGTAGTCTTTCTGTCCATTGTGACAGATACAAGCAGATCATTTTTATATGAATAGGAATATGTATGATCGGCTGTTGTTTTGCTTATCATTCTGTCATACTGATCATACGCATATTCAACAGTATTTCCGCCAAAATCTGTTGCTGACAAAACATTTCCGGTATTGTCATATGAAACTTCTGCTGTCTGACCTGCTGCATTTGTTGTTTTTACTGCTCGTCCGGCATTATCATAAACATAAGTTGTTACATGTCCGGCTGCATCTGTCACAGAAATAAGATTTCCAACTTCATCATACGAATATCTGGTGATATTTCCATAAGCATCAGAAAAACTGATAAGTCTGTCTGCTCCGTCATAGCTGTACTCTGTGATATATCCGTTCTGGTCTTTCTGAGAAGTCAGTCTTCCTCTTGCATCATATGCGGATTCAGAAGTTGTTCCGTCTGCATAAGTTACCTTTGTTCTGTTTCCGTTATCATCATATGTATATGTTACAGCATTTCCTTTTGCATCTGTTACGGATGAGATCTGTGAATGTGAATCATATTTGAATTTCACTGTGTTTCCAAGAGCATCGATTATCGCAGTATTTTTTCCTGCCTTGTCATACTCATATTTCGTCTCTGCTCCGGTTACATCTGTAATGGTCAGAAGGTTATAAGCTGCATCATACAGATATGTTTCTGTAAGTCCGTTTGGATATGTTTTTGAAAGAAGATTTCCAACCTTGTCATATTCCATCGTAACTTTTCTTCTGAGTCTGTCTGTTGCTGTCAGAGTGTTTCCTTCTGCATCATATGTAAATGATTCGGTTGACAGATCAGGGTAAGTAATTTCAGTTACGTTTCCTGCATAGTCGTATTCATAACATGTCTGTCTGCCTTTATTATCAGTTTCCTTTATCAGATTTCCTATGCAGTCATATTCCTTTGATATTTCGTTTTTATCACTGTCGATCACTTTTACAGCATTTCCGTAAATATCATATGTATAGTTTTCGGTATAGACCTTTTCTTCCCCGTCTGATGTGTATGTGATCTTTTTGGAAATACAGTTATCTTCTGAATCATAGGTAAATTCTGTTACAGTTCCGGCTCCGTTTGTTGCTGTCTTTACATTTCCTCTTTCATCATAGGTTATATTCATAAATATTCCTATGCTGTCAGTTACGGAGTTGAGTCTTCCCTTCGAATCATAATCATATTCTGTTTTATTTCCAAGTGCATCTGTCGTTGAAGATGTCAGTCCCATATCATTGTAATCAAGCTTAAGAATATCAATTCCCATAGCATTTATGGATGTGATCATTCCCTTGCTGCTGTAACCATTTGTTACCTTGTTTCCTTCAGGATCTGTCATGGAAAGCAGAAGTCCGCTTTCATCATAATTATATGATGTTTCATATCCGAGTGCATCGGTCATTTTTGTTTTGTTGCCGTGTGCATCATACTCATATGTTACAGTATTTCCATTAGGATCAGTCATGGAAGTTACATTTCCTTTTTCATCATAAATGTAAAGAGTAACTCCGCCGTTTCTGTCAGTTATTACTTCCTGTCTGCCTTCTATATCATGATCATATGTGGTTTCTTTTCCGGCTGCATCTGTTGTTTTTATCAGTCTTCCGTTTTCATCATATACATTTTTTGAAACCAGTTTTCCTCTCGGATCGTATACTTCAGTAATATAATGATCGCTGTATACAAACTTTGTACTGTTTCCGGCTTCATCAGTTACACATACAAGATCTCCGAAAACATCATATTCATACTTAACAGTTTTTCCGGTACTGTTTGTCATTTCAGTTATTCGGTTCCTGTCATCATAAGTAAACCTGATGGATTTGTTCGCCGACTTATCGGAACACTGTATGCTGTCTTTGGAAAATGTTATTATTTCTCCGTTTAAAGCGATTACTTTAGTAAGTCCTTTGTTTTTGTCAATATAATACTTTGTACCGTCATTTCGGGTATACAGAAACTGCTCCGGTTCAAATATGTCAAAATCAGTTGTACACAGAATACCTGATGCACTGTCAAACATAAGATCAGATGACGAAATATCCACTGACTCAAGTTCGGACTTTGAACCGTTGAGCGCAATAAATTTTACATTTATATTCTGGTATGCAGGTTGAAATACACTCTTTTGCGGTGAATCGATCACCATTGCAAATTCATCCCTGATCCCGTTTCCGAGATCAACATTTATTCTGTGTGTTTTGCTTTCCATAAACTGATAGGATGATATCGGTACTCTGCCTGATAATGTATCCGGTGACTGATACCAGTTTTCTGACAGCTTGCTGCTGAGAGTGAGCGATACGTTGTTATATTCAACATCCCATCCATACCCGAACGCACCTTTATAATCCTTTTTACGGCTGTCATACGTCCTGATAACATTTACCGGCACTCCGTTCACATCAAAGCTCATATCCTCAAAGCTGAGCGTGAAATTGCCTATCTTCATGTTTCCGGTCACATTTACCGTGATCATGTCTGCTGCTGTGTACTTGTCACTGTATGCAGTAAGTCTGATATCATAATATCCGTTTTCAAGAAGTGTAGTATCAAATTTTCCTGATACTTCAGACTTTTTACCTGTGCTGCCTGAATCGAATACAACAAAGTTATTTTCACCGGCAGGTGAATATTCAAACTTATAGTCTGAGAATATCTTCCCTGATATCTCACCCTTTATTTCCGATACTGATTTCAGTTCTGACATTTCTTCAGGAGATGTGATCCTGCAGGTGTACTGTTCAGCCGGTGCTGTTCTGTTATGTTTTACGGTTACAGATGTATCTTCTGATACTGATATGTCATCTTTTAATACTTTCAGAGTAACAGTATATTTTCCGTCATCAAGCATTGAGGAATTTACTGATTCTGATATGCTGCAGTCATTTCCTACAGTGCCTTCCTTTGAAAATACAGGTTCACCGCTGTCATCTTTTTTTCTGACAGTGAGTTCATATTTTCCGGTTATGACAGATGCGTCAGTCTTTGCTTCTATTCTGATCGTATCATCTGCATAAACTGATGGCTGAGGCTTGTCAAATATGATAAGACTGTTCTCAAGATCTGCCGGATCTGTTTCCCTGTTGTTTTCTATCTGATAATATGCACCTGCATATGAGGTGTTGCCGCCGTTGTCGGTTACAGCTACTCTGATCTCATATGTTCCGTCTTCAAGTAAAAATGTATCCCATACGCCGAGTATACCGTCTCTGATCTCATTATATGAAGCTGCTATCGGTGTATATCCGCCTGAATCCTTCTTTCTGTATTCGAGAACATATTCTCTCATTATTGTTTCATCAAAAGCAGAACCTTCAATATTTACTTTTCCGGACAGCTTTGACTCGTTTTCAGGTGATGTGATCTCTGCTGAAGGGAAATCATGGTCTGAACTGTCTTCAAATACGATTTCAAAACTCTTTTCATAAGTACGGTTTTTTGAGTCTGTCGCAACAGCCTTAAATACTACCACTCCCGGCTCTGCCTGAGTAAATTTTATCTCTGACGGTCCGTCTGCGATCTGTTTGTCGTTCTTGTATATGAGCAGCTTGACAAGACCGTCCTTGTCATCAGCATTTATCTCAAGAGTTACTATTTCTCCGATCTCAGCTTTTTCTGATGAAGTATTGAATGTTATTTCAGCAGGAGTATCTTCTTTTTCCTGCTTATAGTCTGTATTTGTATTTTTTTCTTTGGTTATTTTCTCGTTTGAAGATGATAACTGGTTCTTTTCTATTTTAAGATCCACTTTGCAGTATGATCTGTTTGACGACTTGTCACACGCTTCAATGAGTACAGTGTACTTTCCTGCTTCGGAATATCTGAATGATACTATCTCTGAATCAAACACTTCCTCACCTGAAGTCAGAAGCTCCCTGCTTTCTTCAGAACCGTTTTCAGTCAGGCTTACCTTGTAACTGTCAAATTCAGGATCCTTTATGGTTCCTTTTATCACAACAGTATCATCAGTAACTGTAATATCACTTTTTGTATCAACTATTATCTCAGGAGGATCAAGGTCTCTTCTGTCTGTAACTGTTATCGTCTTTGTATCACTGCCCTTATTTCCTGAAACGTCCTCACAGTCTGCCCTGATCACAAGTTCTCCGGCTCTGTCACATTTGTAAACAAAGCTTCCCGGGAACTTTGATACTGCTTTGCCTCCGACATATGTATTTACAGATTTTATTCCTATATTATCATCCGGTGCAACAGAAACAAGGATCTCATCTCCGAGGCTCGGATTTTCATCTGATACAGTTATAACTACAGTCGGCGGTTCATCGTCTGAAAAAGGCTCGACCTCATCGCCCTCAAGCTCGCTTATCACTTCTACACACGGGCTGCTCCATTCGCCAAGTTCATCACATACCATGTATTTCTGAAGATATACCTGATTTGCGTCTATTATTTTCGGAACGGTGCCGTTTGTCCAGCTGCTTTCATCAACTCTCTTCCACTCATATTTTTCTTCGGTTATACCCTTGTTTTCCTTACTGAGTGCATCTGTATCATACGCGCTGAATTCCAATTCACAGATATATTTTTTCTGTTCCTTTGCCTTTGAAAGCTTTGCTGTGATCTCTGCTGAAGGTTTGCTGTGAACAAACAGCCTGTCTGTCCACTTAACTTTTTCAGACCACTTTTTGTATGAATCAAGTGATGTGTTTCCGTTTGTCGGATCATCCATCAGCTTCGACCAGATACTGTAGCATCCGGTTTCACTGAAGGAAACAGGAGCTTCTTCAAGAGTGTATTTTCCGCTTTTGCCGGTGCTGTTTTCATATACCGAAGCATCAAGCTCATATTCCCACACCTGTTTTCCGACAGGATCATTTTCCCTGTCGATATAACTGTTGGTATATTCGATCTCATCAGATGTCGTGATCGTATCACCGATATCATAATTTATGCCTGACAAAGAATTTAAAATATAGTTTTTAAGTATATCCTTGTTCTTTATAACATCATACCAGTCGGCATATATTCCGTCTGCTGATCTTAAAACTTTGTCATACTGCTGTTTTGAAGCAGCAGTTCCGAGACCTATCAGAGCAGCATCATTTTCTATAAGAGATTTTGCTGCACATCCGACTGACTGATCATCACTCAGATCATAGTTTTTGCTTTTGCTCAGATTTATAACAAAATGTTCGGCAGAATCTCTCCATTCATTTTTCTCAAGGATCTCACTGAATTCACTGCCGTTTACTGTTGACATTTTTATATCGCTGAATACAAAATATGATTCCTGTTCACAGTAATGTGATTTATGGAAAATTACCGGTCCGAATCCTGTTCCGCTTTCCTGCTCCGGCAGAACATAGTTATCCAGCATGAGCGTATCATTAATATATACAGTAAGTGTCTTCTCACTTACGAGCAGTCTGATGTTGATCTTGTCATCGGTTTTCATCTGACTGAGAATATCATAAATATCCGAGTCAGACAGGAAATCTGATGCGCTGAAGCTGCGTATGGGAGAAGCTCCTCCGCCGTTTCTGAAGGTTTCGATATCAACATCATCAAATTTATAGAGCTGAAAAGCACCTTCTGTTCGTATAAATGCAAGACCTGTTATTTTCTTTATGGTTTCTGAATCAGGATCATCAGGATCTGTCTTCTCATCATATATTTTTGTATTGAAGAGGAATCCTCCGCCTATCATACTATGCCAGTTATTATCATCTCTTCGCATATCAAATGACAGGATCCTTCTTGATTTGATACCGTCATCAACGAAAAGCCAGTCACGGAACGGATTTACATGATAACCAAGCATTTTTACGGAATTATCCTCATATGTTATATGGTCCGGATAGATCGTTCCGTACAGATCCATATAATTTTTGTGATCATACTCTTCCCATGCAAATTTGTCTTTGGCTGTAAGAGTGGATGCAGATATGGTGTTCAAATTTACATTGTATCCTCTCTCTTCAAGGTCGGCTTTTATTTCTTCAATGTTTTCATTAAGAATGTCAATATCATCAAGATCAGCATTTGACGCTGTAACTACGATATCAACATTTTTAGCCTTGCTGATGCCTGAATATGACTCAGGTGCTTCATTTGTAACCTCTGTTACAAAATTTCCGTCAGCTGCTGATGACGTATCAGCTACAAGATATGACTCTTCTGTCAGAAGTGAAGGAATAGTATCATCGATCTGTTCTGCAACACTCAGCTTAAATTTATACTTTCCGACTGAATCAGCTGTATATACGGCATTTTTTTCGTTTCCGACAAGAAATACCTCTTCCTTTTCATCTGAAAAATCTCCGTCGTTATCGCTGTCAAACTGTACAGACCATACTCTGCTTCCGATAGTATCTCCGTCAGGAGAATATGATGTGTCTTCGAGTTTTATCTCGGCTTTTCCGTCTTCGTCTCTGCCTGTGATATCAGTTTCCTTCCAGAAGCCTGCCACCGGGGCAATATCCTCAGTTACATTTATTACTTCATAGTATTTTACACTCTTGCCTGTATTATCTTTTCCGGAAAGCTCGGCATGATAAATACCCGGCTTTGTGATGATAAGGTTCTTCGTAATTTCCGTAGAAGTACTCTCATCGACCTTAACACATGCTGCATCATCAGGCAAGTCAGCTGTAAAATTCCATTCAAGAGAAGAAACATCAATATCCTTAAGACCAAAGCTGTCAGAAATATCAAGCGTTATCTTTCTGTTCTGCTTATATGTTTCTTCAAAATTCTTAAATTCTATCTCCGGTGCAAAGTTTACAAGCGAGGAATCATGATCTGATATACTGTTCATCTTAAAATCAGTACCGTTTATCTCAACATTTTCAGCAACGATCATTCCGTTTACGGTAAGATTTTTAGCGTTTATCTCAACCTTGCCTTTTGGTGCATAGAGAATTCCATTGATAGTGATATCTGTTCCCTGAACAGTAATATTTCCGTTTTCAGAATACAGAAACAGCTCTGCACTGTCTTCATTTTTCACAGCATCATACTGGATATCGTTTTTGGCTCTGATATATCCTTTACCGGAAAATGCTGTTCTGTCTATCCACAGATCACCTGCTGACATTACAGAATCAGAAATATTGTATTCATTTGTATTAAAATGAACTTTATCTTCTGTAAAAACATTTTTGTAGTTTACACCGTTTTTCAGCTGATTTCTGTAATCAGGCATGACTGTGCGCACATCTGTCTGTGAAACAGCCTGAACATTTCCTGATATTTTACCGGAATTTAATGTATCATTTACATAGCAGCTTCCGTTTCCGCAAAAATCAAATTCACTGCCGGAAAATACTCTTCCGTTTATGGAGGCTCTCTCCATATTTACTGTGATCTTCTTTTCTGAATATATGGTGTGCTCCATATCAAGAGGTGCAGCAAAAACACTCTCAGGAAGCGATGACATTCCAAGCTGAAGTGTCATTCTATACGCAGGGACATATCCATTGCTGATGCAATGCGTTTTAAGGTTTTTATTGACGGGTTTGCACTAAGTCAATAAAACTTCAGAAAAACGGACCCGAAAGAACTTATCATTCTTGCGGGTCCGTTTTTAAGGAGTATCACAATTGTTTATCATTACTTGTGGAAAATATCAATTTGTCATAAATTCGCCGCTATCGGCAAATCCGCCGCAGGCATCTATGCTTTCAAGTGTGAAAACATTTGAATCATATCTGATATATGAGTTGAATGCTGCTGTTCCGGCGTTGTTTTTAATTTCGGCATAGATCGTAACGTACTGACCCTGTGAAGCCGATTCATTTGTAAAGAATACTGTTGTTTCAGCACCCTGAGATAATTTCGCATCCTCTGCAGGGGCTATTCCTCCAATGCTAATAATACCACTTCTGTATACTGTATTCATATCCCCTTCAGTCGTACTGAAGCTCTGGGATAATTCATCTTCGGCAAACGAGATCTCATAGTCACCGTTTTCAGCATTTTCGTTCACTTTAAAAGTAACTGAGAAAACACGTCCGTCCTCTTCAATTTCATTGAATCTGAAACCGTCTGCTGCTATTACAGAGTCTGCGATCCAGAGAACCGCATTTGTACTGTATTCCGGGAATGATGAATACTCACCGTTTTCGATCTTGTCGGCTATGATCTCTTCATCTGTTTTTCCGTCCTCTTTTTCGGTATCAGGTTCAATTATTTCCCATCCGTAATCATCACTGCTGTCAGAACCGGTTTTATCGTCTCCGGTAATAACACCATCATCTACGTCTGAGTCTGTATCTGCAGCTTCGTCTGAGATCTTTTCATCAGATTCGTCCTCGTGTTCATCGGGAACAGCGATTTCTTCCATCTTTCCACCTGATGGATCTGAATCCTTATCCTCATCATCAGCTGCTATATCTCCCGGAATCTCTCCACTTTCGTTATATTCCGGTATATCACTATCTTCTTCGTCTTCTTCATATATTTCCGTATTCGCAGTATCAGTTTCATCTGCGTTTCCGCTATCTGTGACGTCATCCGAACTGATCACGCCAATCGCTTCATTCTCTTCTGCCTCAGTAATTATCCTGATGTTTTCCGAGCAGCTGAATTCACCTTTTTCCATGAACTCACCGCATGGTCTGATTCCGACTACTGAAAATACATCCGAATCATAATTAAAGAACAGATTATATGCTGAAAGTCCCTGATTTTCAGCTATAACAGCTTTCACTGTTATGGTTTCGCCTGCTTCACACACAGCGTCCTCAAAACTGACCGTTGTTCTGAAATCTGCTGCCTTCTGAGTTTTTTCAGGTGCTTCTTTTCCGACACTTATAACGCCCGGAACAAAGTCTGTATCGAACTCCTCATATGTGCTGCACAGACATGGGAATGACCCCTCTTTTCCGAATCCTATTTCATAATCACCTGGTTTTGCATTCTGATTTACTTTCAAAGTAACTGCAAACAGCTCACCGTCTTCTTCTGCTTCATCAAAAGCATAGCTTACATTGTGAAAGCCTTCGCTGTCAACTTCATCCTGTTCATCAAAATCTGCGATCCACAAAACCCCATGGTACATCGTATCATCCTGCAGTTCTTCCACGTCCTCCTGCAGTTCTGACTCAATATACTCATCTGCGGAAACCACGTCTGACTTTACATATTTTTTCATGTGAGGTGAGAGGTACGCTGCACCTACTATAACAAGAGAAAATATGAACGCCAGAATTTTTTTGGATTTCATAAAAAATTAAGTCCTCCTATTTATTTGATAGTCAAATGTTAAATTATTTGACTATCAAATACTATATCACACGTTCTTTTCAATTTCAACTTTTTAAGTAAAAGTCCCAATAAAAATCCTACAAATTACGCAAGATATTTATACAATCACAAAATTGACACATTTTTGCCGTTAATTATTCCAAAATATCATTTCTTTGTTTTTCATACTCATCCGAACCGGTGACCTGCCACTGCAGTCATGCCTCAAAGTCCCGAAAAACTTGACATTAAGGCATTTATATTCTATAATATAATAACATACTTAAAAATGAAAGGAAATATACATGAAAAAAGAGAAGAATTCCGGCATACTTATCCAGGGGTCTATACTTGCAGCCGCCGGACTCATAACCAAAATAATCGGACTTATCTACAAAATTCCTTTGAACAATATGATGGGAAAAGAAGCTTACGGTACTTTTACGAATGCTTTTTCAGTGTACAATATAGCACTTACATTTTCATACAACAGCATGCCGATGGCGATATCAAAGCTTATTTCATCAAGCAGCGCAAAAGGAAATAAGAAAAATACACAAAAGTTATTTTTTCACTCTGCCATATTCTGTGTAGTCCTCGGACTTATCGCCTCTCTTGTTCTGTATTTCGGGGCGGATATATTTGCATTAGTCATGCAGGCAAAAGGAATAGCACCTTCCGTCAGAATGCTTGCTCCGACTGTTTTTACAGTATCACTTTTAGGTCTGTTCCGAGGTTATTTTCAGGGATACAACAACATGATCCCAACATCTGTTTCGCAGATAGTTGAACAGATAATCAACGCTGCCACAGCACTGCTGTGCGTGTCGTCAATAAAGAAAAATGTTCTTGATCCCGTTCTTTTTATGTCTCAGGGCCCTAAGGGAGCGTGTACCGGAACTTTCGCAGGAGCCGCTGCCGCACTGGTCGTTCTCATTATTCTGTATATCAAATCCGGCAAAAGCAATAAGGAAAATACCGATAAGACGGAAATTATTTCTGATAACACTCTTTCGATCTACCGCTCAATACTGCTTACTGTCATTCCTATGATCATCAGTCAGACAATTTATCAGATAGGCGGATGGTTAGACGAAATAATATTCAAATATAATCTTGTAACCATCAAAGGCTACGTGGAAAATGACGTAACAGGTCTCCAGGGAATTTTCACAGGACAGTACAACCAGCTTATAAATCTTCCTGTTTCTGTTGCCACAGCTCTTGCGATCACTCTTCTTCCTTCAATATCTTTTGAATCCTCAAAGGGAAATACCTCAGGAAGAAACGAAAAAATACTTTCCGTTTTAAAGCTAACATCACTCATAGCTTTTCCGGGAGCGATCGGTATATGCGTTATGGCAAAGCCTGTTATACAGCTTCTTTATTATTCACTTTCACCAAGTGACAGCAAACTTGCTACAGGACTTCTTATATGCGGTTTTTCAGCAGTCATCACCTACTCTTTCTCAACAGTTACAACGTCTGTTCTTCAGGGAAGCGGCCATATGAGAAAGCCTGTGATAAACTCCGCTGTCTCACTTGCTTTTCATCTGCTTCTTGTCTTTGAACTTACATATTTCACTCCGCTTGACACCTATGCACTTGTTATTGCAGATATTCTGTTCCCGCTGGTCATCATGATACTGAACTTCATTTCCATGAAAAAGGATATGGGATATACGATGGATATTAAAGCGATCTGCTTAAAGCCCCTCATTTGCTCAGTTATAATGGGCGCAGCCACATGGCTCGTTTATACGGTCATATATGCTAAAACGGAAAGTAACATTATTTCATTTATCCCTGCATTTCTCGCTGCTATAGTCGTATACTTCGGCATCATCTTCAAAATCGGATTCTTTACACGTGATGAAATGTTTGAACTTCCGATGGGAAGAACACTTATCAGAATTTTCAGGATCAAAGAATAAAGAAAAAGCAGATAACACTTTCATGTTTGTGTTATCTGCTTTTATTTTTTAAAAACTTAACTTTTTAAAATATTTATTCAAAATCATACAAGATGTGCTCTGACTTCGTCAGCAGGCATGTTGATAAGATAGATCGGAGGAACATCAAGAATTGTCTTGCATCCGTTAAAGCCGTCCTTGTTGAGTCTGTATGCAGCTCTTGCAAATGAAACGAGAACGCTTGAAGTGAATTCAGGGTTTGAATCAAGCTTAAGGCTGAACTCAACTACATGATTGCGTGAGTTGTTCTCACCTGTTTTACCTGTTCTGATAACGAAGCCGCCGTGCGGGATTCCGCTGTGGTCTCTCTGGAGCTCCTCTTCAGTGATGAAGTGAACTGTAGTGTCATAGTCTGCAAAGTAGTTAGGCATTGTTTTGATATCATTTTCGATCTGCTTTAAGTCAGCACCCTCCTCAGGTACTACGAAGCATTCTCTTGTGTGCTTTTCACGAGTTGTGAGCTCAGGATTTTCGCCGCTTCTTACTCTGTCAAGAGCGCTCTGTACAGGGATAGTGTACTGCTTGCCGTTCTTTACGCCTTTAACTCTTCTGATAGCGTCAGAATGTCCCTGGCTGACACCCTTTCCCCAGAATGTGTAGTCATTTCCGTTCGGAAGAACTGCGTTTCCGTACATTCTGATGAGTGAGAACAGACCCGGATCCCATCCGATAGAGATGATACCTGTTTTTCCTGATTCTTTTCCTGCCTTGTCAACATTTGCAAAGTGTTCAGGAATTCTTGCGTGTGTGTCAAAGCTGTCAACTACGTTGAAATATTTTATAAATTCCGGTGTCTGAACAGGAAGGTCGTTTGCACTTCCGCCGCAAAGGATCAGAACATCGATCTCATTTGCATGCTTACACGCTTCATCGGCTGAATAAACAGGAACGCCTTCTGTCATTATTTTTACAGAAGCAGGATCTCTTCTTGTAAAAACGGCTTTGAGTTCCATATCATTATTTTGCTTTATCGCATACTCAACGCCTTTTCCAAGGTTTCCATAACCTAAAATACCGATACGAATTGTCATAATAATCAGACTCCTTAATAATTATTTTGCTTTTTATGCAATAATTATAATAACATGTTTATGACAAAAAATCAATAACTCAGGTCTACTGGAAGAAAATATTTTTTTATTGAAAATATTTCCACTAAATTTGACATTTATGCACAATGTGTGATACAATAAAGCGGTAAATATGCATAGTGTATTTATTTAAAGGATGTGCTATATAAAATGAAAAAAAAAGAAAAGAAATATGAAAATAAAAGCAGAACTTTCAGAGAAACTGCCATAACAGTCGGTGTGATAGCTGCTCTGGGGCTCGGTTTTTACGGAGTCGTTGCTCATTTTGCAACGAAGTCTGAAAATACAGACGTTACTAATCCGAAGTCCACAACCAAAACAATTGAAACAGAGCCGCCTGAACCCGCAGAAACCGAAGCAGTCACTGAAGCCAAAAAAATCAGTGTCCCCAAAACCAGATCAAAGCTCAACACCGGAAATCTCTCCGCATATTCAACCGAATATGAAGGAAAAAAAGGCACCGGAAAATTCAACTACGGCGAGGCTTTGCAGAAATCAGCCCTTTTCTATGATCTTCAGCGCTCAGGAAAGCTCCCTGACGAGGTAAGATGCAACTGGAGAAGTGATTCGGGACTTACAGACGGAAGCGATGTCGGACTCGACCTGACCGGAGGCTTCTATGACGCAGGCGACAATGTAAAATTCAACCTTCCTATGGCTTACACGGCTGCAATGCTCTCATGGTCCGTAACCGAAGATGAAAAAAGCTACAAAGAGAGCAAACAGCTTGAATATATAAAGGACAACATCAAATGGGTAAATGACTACCTTATCAAATGCCACCCCGAAGATGACGTATACTACTATCAGGTCGGAGACGGAAATGCCGACCACTCATGGTGGGGTCCTGCCGAAGTAATGCACATGAACAGACCGTCATACAAGGTAGACAAAAATTCTCCGGGCTCGACCGTTTCAGCAGAAGGTGCCGCTTCACTTGCTGCATGCAGCATCGTCTTTGAAAAGGACAAAAAATATTCGAAGTCCTGCCTTGAACACGCTGAAAAGCTCTACAAATTTGCTGAGGATACTCAAAGTGATGCCGGCTATACAGCTGCAAACGGCTTTTATGATTCATGGAGCGGCTTTAAGGACGAGCTCTCATGGGCTGCAGTCTGGCTCTACAAGGCAACCGGAAATAAAGACTACTTAAAAAAAGCTGAAAAATATTTTGATGAAGCAGGCGGAAACATTGAGTGGACGCAGTGCTGGGATGACGTATATATGGGAAGCTGTCTGCTGCTGGCTCAGGAGACCAAAAATGACAAATACAAAAAGATAATGGAAAACAACCTGAACTACTGGATCAATGACATACAGTATACTCCCGACGGACTTGCATGGTGTGATCAGTGGGGTTCCTTGAGATATGCAGAATCAGAAGCTTTTCTGGCTGCCGTTTACAGTGATTCCGATATCTGTCCGAAGGCTGAAAAAGAAAAGTACTGGAAATTCGCCGAGTCCCAGGTAAACTACGCTCTAGGAAGCACAGGCAGAAGCTATGTGGTCGGATTCGGAGAAAACTCTCCTGAGCATCCGCATCACAGAACCGCACATTCTTCATGGTCAAACAGCATGAGTGAGCCTTCGGAGCACAGACACATACTGTTCGGCGCACTTGTCGGCGGTCCTGACAGCAGCGGCGGATACGATGACGTGATCACAAACTACACTACAAATGAAGTTGCGTGCGACTACAACGCAGGTTTCACAGGTGCTCTTGCAAAAATGTACAAGAAGTACGGCGGTCAGACACTGAAAAACTTCGGCGCCGTTGAAAATATCGATACAGACGAATTTTCAGCAGTGGTTTCTGAAAATGCCTCAGGTCAGGGATTTACAGAGGTCAAGGCAGTTATTAGCAATCAGACAGCATGGCCTGCAAGAAATGCTGATTCACTTGAATTCAGATATTTTATGGACCTCTCGGAGCTGTGGGATGCAGGTCTTACCGCAGATGATGTAAGCATCTCAGTCAATTATTCACAGGACAATGTATCATGTGAGCTTGTTCCGTGGAATGAGGAAAAACATATTTACTATGCTTCAGCTGATTTTTCTTCTTCTGACATCTATCCGGGCGGACAGGACGCCTACAAAAAGGAGATCCAGTTCAGAATAAAAACAAACAGCGGAACATGGGATCCTTCAAACGACTTCTCTTACGAGGACATCAGCTCCTCTTCATCAGGTTCCATGAACGAGGCTTTGCACTGCGGTCTTTATGACGGCGGCGAGCTTGTCTACGGAAGTGAACCTGAAGGAAAGACCGCTTCAAAGCCTGAAAAGAAGAAAAAGGAAACCACACCTCAGGAGAAAAAGCCTGAAAACAATGAACCTCCAAAGCCGGGAAATGAAAAGAAAGTGAACAAGGCTTCCGGCGGCGATCTGTCAGTTGAACTTTCACAGGAAAACTCCTCAGGAAAATCAAACAGCATAAACTTCCGAATGACCATCACTAACAACGGTGAATATCCGACAAGTATAAACGACCTTGAGATCCTGTACTACTTTACAGCTGATGGCGCACCTGACAAAGAGCTTAATTTCTGGTGTGACTCAGCTTCAGTTACAGAAGGCGACAGCTACACACCGCTCAACAGTATAAAAGGTACATTCGGACCGGGTGTGAAAGGTCCTGACAAAAAAGCAGACACTGTTATGACGATAAAGCCTGAAGAAAATGTACTTCTCAACAAAAACGGAAAGCTTGAGCTTCAGATCCGTGCTGCCAAAAACGACTGGTCCGACTTTGATCTCTCAAACGACTATTCTGCAGGAAATGCCGAACATATAGTGATAAAATCAGGCGGAAAAGTCATCTGCGGAAAAGAGCCTTAAACTGTATTTCAGGTCTATAAAGCCAGACTTATGATGCATTATTTTGCTATATGTTGATATTTATAAAGACCGCAGTTTCCGCGGTCTTTATTGTTTTTCCACAAAAAAAACATATTTTTTTCTATACACATATTTCAGCAAACACTATATAGAATAATAATCTGCATTTTATGTCGTTATAATACAATTTGCATAAATAAAAATTGTTAAAGGCTTTATCATCATTTTTTGTTTTACGTTCACCGTTTTTTACATACCGTTTGTCCGAAACAGTATCATTTTATCAATCAAAATGTAGTATTCAGTCAGTGTTTGTAAAACTATAATAGTGCATATTATCACAATAACATACTTGATTTTTATTTGTTAATAGTATAAAATGATAATTATTAGAGAAAACTATACTATTATTCAAAGCTCTGCTTTTAACAAGCAGAAGCGGAGGATTTCCTCTGTGTTGTTATCAGACGATTAAAATTTCTGCATAAAACAAATGGGATCTATCTATACTGAAGGGGGTGTTTTTATGTCAGAAAAAAGATTTACTGTTGCTTTGTATCTTGGCGATCTGGAAAACGAATTTTCTTCAGAGATCTATTATGGTGCAGCACATACGGCTGAACAGCTTAATATTAATCTGATCGTATTTCCGGTAAGATTTATTGAGTCTGACAATGCTCAGCATGAAATACAGAACAAAAGATTTCAGTATCAGTACAACTGCATGTTTTCATATGCCGAAAACCAGAGCTTTGACGCAATCATAATCGAAACTGCAGTTATGAGCAAATATGTTACAAAAGACGCCATATCTTCTATTCTTAAAAGATATAAAAACACACCGGTAATAACAATTTCCGAAAAAATAGATGACTATCCGTCCGTATCTTTCAGTTCAAACGGAATAGAACTTGAGATCACACATCTTGTAAAAAATCACGGATGCAAAAAAATAGGCTTTGTAAGCGGTCCTTCTTCCAACCTTGAAGCTGTTGCCCGCTTTGAAGAATACAAAAAAGCTCTTGCGATCAACGGAATAGACTTTGATCCCGAACTGGTTGCCGAAGGCGATTTTACCGAAGAATGCCGGGATGTTATAGCAGAGCTTCTTGATAAAAAAGGAACTGAACTTGACGCACTGTGCTTTGCAAATGACCACATGGCTGTTGCCGGATATGTTGAGATGAAGCGACGCGGCATCACAATAGGCAAGGATATACTTGTAACCGGATTTGATGATATCCCTTCAGCCGCTGCTCTGCCTCCTCCGCTGACTACGATCAGAGCAAACTACAGAGAGCTTGGAAACAGTGCGGTTTCTGCTGCCTACAGTGCTTTGTCCGGTGTCGAAATATCCGATATAACTGTCAGCACAACACTTGTAAAGCGCGATTCCTGCGGATGCAAATCAAAGCTTACCGAAAACACAGAATCATTAAACTATCTGATCTCAAACGACGATGATATCACAGCATTCATGAACAAGATCAATGATATTATTTTTGATTACTGCAACAATACACATTATCAGATGTCCAAAAGAGGCATAAACAGCTTTTTAAGATTTATAAGACTTATTTTGTCACAGGCAAAAAATGATGAAATAATGCCTGACCGAAACCTTATAATTTTCAAATTCAATATGCTTATAAACGATACTCTTGCGTTCATAGCAGCGGACAACCTGAACTTTCTTCTGAGTTCAGTATGCGACAAGGCAGTTTCACTTACAGACCGCTGTGAAAAAAGAGCGGCACTGTACAATTTATTTATGGAGTTTTACAAAATTCTCATTCTTCATAATGACAAGCAGAGCAATTCACGCTATCATGAGATAAGAGACAACATGTACACTGCAAATTCCATAATCGGAAAAGTCATTGACAATCCCGAATCAGGACGAAGAGTTCATCATGATATCATAAACGAGCTTACTTCGATATCGATAAACAGCAGTTTTCTGTATCTCCATGAAACACCGGTCTGCACTATCTCCAGATACGACTGGGCTCAGCCGGAATCAGAGATACTGTACTCATATCACAACAACAAAACCTTCAGACAGCCTGCAAAGCCGGTAAAGATAAAATCATCGTTCCTTTTCAAGAACGAAAATCTTCCAAATGAACGTTTTACATTTATCGCAGCACCTATCTTCTGCAGGGAGGAAAATTACGGACTTCTGCTTTGCAGCATGGACATCGAGGATTATATCTACTACAGCTCCATCGTCATCGCACAGGTGGCATATGCTCTGAAATTAAAAATAATGCTCGAAGAACAGAAAAATGTCCAGACAGAGTTAAGAAAGAGTCTTAACGAAGCAAACACCAACAACAAAAAGCTTTCCGCAATTTCAAAAATGGACGAGCTCACAGGTGCTTTCAACCGAAGAGGATTTTTTGAAAATGTTTATGATTCGCTCAGACGCAACGTCGGAAAGACTGCTGTTATCATATATGCCGATCTTGACAATCTCAAAAAGATAAATGACATTTTCGGTCATGACGAGGGTGACTATGCGATCAGAAAAGCAGCTCTCATACTCAAGCAGTGTCTCAGAAGCGGCGATATTTCCGCTCGTTTCGGAGGAGATGAATTTGCAGGCTTTGCAATAGTCTGCGAGAACAATTTTGAGGAGCTGTTCTACGAAAGACTGAACAAGCTCTGCGACGAACTGAACGAAAACAGCGGAAAACCGTACAATATACATCTCAGTGCAGGTACATTCAAATTCACCTGCGAGAAAAATGCTGACATCACAAAACTTATGAATGAAGCTGACAAGGTTTTATACGAAAATAAAAAGAACAAATGCCACAACGTCCTGAAAAACCCGTCAGACATTCTGAATTATACAACAAAAGACAGCTTTTAAAAGGAAAACAACATAGAATGAAGGACCACTTCGCCACTGCAAGCAGTGGCGAAGGGGTCCTTTCTTGCAGTGACGAAGGTTTTTCAAAGCTCTGCTTTTAACAAGCAGAGGCGATTCGTAGAATCGCTGACCAAACAGTCGGAGATTGTACTCCGACTGTTTGGTCAGATAGAACCCGCCGCCTGCAGAGGCGGGGGATAT
>JAZQPR010000029.1:0-16101 GCA_045628605.1 Oscillospiraceae bacterium | reverse complement strand
TATTATGCTATATTATTTTTTAGGTTCTTTTTCAGGCTCCTTAGCAGGTTCCTTTGATGATGAAGGTGCTTTGTAGCCGATATAAACGATATCGCTTACTGATCTCTGAGTGATGGTTTTTCCGTCGTTTGTCGGTCTGTTTACAAGCTTGCCGTTCAAGCACATTGTGGATGATCCGCCGCCGTCAAGATTGTATACCTTGGTGCATCCGTGATCCTTCATGAATTCAGCAATCTGATAGAGTGAAAGACCTTTTTCATTTGAAAGACGTCCTTCTGAGCACATAAACATGTAGTGATTTTTATCTATGATTCCGATCGCTGTTCTCGGATTGGATGATCTGTGCTGTGAGCCGACCTCCTGATTTTCACCTACAAGGATCTTTGATCCGTCATAGAGAGCAGGACCGAATGAAAGAACGTGATATGCACCTTTTTCAAGAAGCTCAGCACCGGATGTTGATGTTTCAGGAGTTATAAGTTCAAAAGAACCGTCAGGATAGATAGCAAGTGCATCTCTTGATTTTCCCGGCTTGTCCTGATAAAGAACACCGTTTCTTATTACTATGCCGTCGCTTCTGTTGTAGAAACCGTAGTAGTCACCGTTTACTGCAAAGATAGCGTCAACGCTGTTTGCTATTTCAGTAGTTTTCTTTTCATTGTTTTTGCCGTACTTGTTGTTTGCAAAAGCTGTTCTGAGATATTCAGGTGATGAAAGCTTGACTTCAGCAAGGTGGATGGTTGTGTCATATCTTCTGTATTTGTTGATCTTGATCGAGATATTGTCATCATAATAGGAAGCTTCTTCTTCTTCAAGAAGCTCTTCACCTTCGATCAACGGTTCCTGAGACTGTGAGTTTTCCTTGGATGAAACATCAGCTGATATATCGGTGGTTTCACTGACATCAGTCGTTTCAGAAACGTCTGTGGTTTCAGAAACATCGGTAGTTTCAAGTAATGAACCGTTCAGAATACCGCTTTTGATCATTATAAGATCAAGAACATTGATCTCTCCGTCTGAGTTGATATCTGCCATATCATCATCATTCATTTTATTGCTGTTGTTTAAAAGATAATTGATAAGGCTTGTAACGTCTGAAGAATTAACGATTCCATTTCCGTCAACATCTCCCGGAATTGCAGATGCTGCATTTGCTCCCCCTGCAGCAGAAGTCATAATACTGAATGATACAGCAGCTGCTGTTAATACTGCCTGAATTTTGTTTATCTTTTTCATGATATACCTCCTGTGAAATAACATATAATTCAGAAAAAATGGCTTAATCTCTATATTTTGTTTTTTCACTACATAATTATAAATTATAAAAAAATAAGTATCAACAGATATTTTAAATTGTCATTATAAATTCAGAATAATGACATAATAAAGCTAAAATCCCCTTTTCGGAGTGGTTTCCGGCAAGGGGCTTTTGTATTATTCCATTGATTCTTTATTTTTAAATATAAACTGGGAAATTACTCCAGCAGTTGCAAATACACATCCTGCAATTACATAAATGCGAGGATAAGGATTCATGTTGTTTCCGTATATATCAAGAACACCTCTCAGAACTGAACCGATGGTGAGAAGAGAAATTGATGAATGCCAGAGATATCTTGCCGGCAGCTTCGGAAAAACGCCGCTGTTGTTTAAAGAAAGGATAAATGACGGGATAAGTCCCATAACAAGCGGGAAGAGAAATGCAAGTTTCATCGGATATGAAATGATACCATGTCCGAAAGCAGAATATACAGCACCGAAAATTGCTGTAAATACTGTAACGCAAAGATATATTACTGTGAGCTTTTTGCTCTTTTCCTTTGGCGTTTTTTCATTTATGACTTCAGCTGAATAATTTGTTTCACTCATATTGATCAACCTCCGATATATATGATATCGCTGACTTTTCTTTCACCAAGATCGTTTCTGTTGTTAGCAGGGGTGTTGATGAGTCCGCCGTTGTAGAACATAGTCGTTGAGCCACCGCCGTCAAGGTTGTAGCCAAGCTTGACGCCTTTGTCTTTTAAGATCTGGGCAAGATCATAAAGTCTGAGACCCGGTTCATCGTTTATATATCTTCCGTCTGTTGTGATAAAGAGAAAATGATTCGGTTCGTAGTAGCCTATGGCACATCTCGGATTTTTGTTTCCTATGTGGTTTCCGTTAACTTCTGTATTTTCATCGATAAGTATCTCGCCGTCTCTTACAAGTCCGGGTCCGAATGTAAATACCTGATAAGCCTGTCTTGAAGCAAGTTCCTGACCGGATGTTGAATTTTCATGTATAAACATGTCGCAGGAGCCGTCATTCCAGATAACAAATGAGTCACGTTTTGAAGAAGGCTTGTCTCTGTAGAGCTGTCCGTTTCTGATAACAATGCCTTCAGTTCTTGAACCGAAAAAGTCTCCGTTTACAGCAAAGACAGCACCGACCTGCTTGGCAATTTCTGATGTGTAATCTTTGTTGTTGTTGCCGAAATCTCCGTTCGGAGCAGCTGTTTTCAGATAGGAAATATGTGAAAGCTTGACATCAACGCAGTGTATGGTACAGTCAAATGCCTGAAATGTATCAACATGTATTGTATACTTTTCATCTGCATGATCCTCTTCGGAACCTTTTTCGATCGGTTTTACTTCTTCTTCGATAAGATCTACGTTGATATCTTCTTCGTTGTTGTTCTGTTCCTCGTTATTCTGAGCAGCTTCTGATTCTGCAGATGATGCTGCAGTGGTAGTTGCCTCTGTTTCAGCTGTTGTCTCAGCAGCTGCAGTGGTGGTTTTTTTGTCTGAGGATTTGGTTACAGTAGTTGAAGCCGGTGCTTTTTTTGTATCGGATACTGAAGTAGTTACAGCAGCGGTTACAGATGTCTCTGTTGGTAATGCGTCAGCAAACGAGAAAGTAGTACCTGTTTCTATAACTTCTCCTTTTTTCGGAATCACAAAAATATCCAGAACAGAATATGCAGTAAATCCGACAAGAGCCAGACTGAATATCCATGGATACAGTTTTTTGAATTTGTTCATCACTTTTTCCTCCTGTGTTTTTTGAACTTGAATATTTCACGGTAAATTTTTATTGAATCACGCAAAGGGTCAAAGTGAGATCCTTCATTGTCGTTGATGTAGATAGTGCGTATAGGTACTTCAATTATTTTTCTTCCGCTGCATGCGCATTCAAGCAGCATGTTCATTTCATATTCATATCTTGAGCCTTCGACAGCGAGCATAAGATCTGTGAGCTTGTCTGAAAAAGCACGGAGACCTGTCTGTGTGTCATACACTACGGCTCCTGTTTTCATCTTGAAGATCTTTCTGGTCATGCTGTTTCCGAATCTGCTTCTGAACGGAACCTTTCCGTCAAACTGCCTTGCTCCGATAACAAGAGAATCAGGATTTGCCAAAGCTTCTTCTGTGGTCTTTAACATATCAGGAACAGTGTGCTGACCGTCAGAGTCAATTGTAACAACTGTATATTCTTTTTCAAACTTGTTTTTAATATGCTTTAAGCCTGTTTTTAGTGCATGTCCCTTGCCTTTGTTTTCAGAGTAAGAAACAACATCGGCATATTTTTTTGCCGCATCAAAAAATTTTCTGTATTTCTTTCCGCTTCCGTCATCAACCACCACAGGATAAAATCCGCTCTTTTTGATATCCTTTGTAAGTGTGACAAGCTTGTCGTCAGGCTGATATGCAGGTATCAAAGCAATTTTTAATTTAGCATCTTTTTTCATAAGCACCATCACCTATTTCGTTATTTAAATGAATTTTTTCTTCTTTGTTTCTGAAAATAATTTTGCTTTGAACAAAATAACTGAAAAAGAACATTATCGTCTCAGTTATAAGTTTGCCGACTGCCGGGTCAATATGTGCAAATTTTGTAAGTATTGTCAGAATAAATGTGTTGAATACAAGAATGAACAGAGCAAGTATGAAGTAAGAAGATGCAGATTTTATGCTCTTTTTGGTGTCAAATACTATTTTTGTGTTCAATACATAGTTAAATGTTGCACTGATTATTCTTGCAGCTACATTTGCAATGTCTGTTATAACAACGCCTGATATAAATTTGTTATCCGGAAGAAGAAATCTGAACAGATTAAATAACAAATAATCCAACAGGAACGATGAAAATGAAGACAGGCAAAAAAGAAGAATTTTTTTTAGTTTTTCTTTCATATCATCACCTTGCTTGTAATAAATTGCTGAATATCTCAGTTATTTTCAATTAAAATTATATAATTCAAAAATGTCTGTTATATGTTTAAAATTGGCTTGTATAATGTTTTTTGTGTAAAATAAATCACACAAATCAATTTTGTCTGAAATTGTCCTAAAGCATATGATAATATATTTTTTTAAAGATTTCAATAGGAAAATGTTATTTGAATTATTGTTTATTAAATATGATAAAAATTATTAACTAAAAAATATGTATTTTTAAACAGTTTGAAATAAATAGTAATTTTATATCCGGACTGTATTGTTTACAGCTGATTATTTAAAATACAAATTTCAAAAAATGCCGATGCTTGACAATATTTTAAAAAAGTTGTATCATATTTGTATGGAATGATTGAAGGAGTTGTATTTTATGAAAAAATTTGAAATCGTTTCACAAAAGCTTAAAGATCAGATAACATCGGGATTTTACACACAGGGACAAACTCTCCCCACAGAAGAAGAATTGTCAGAAATATATTCAGTGAGCAGGCAGACTGTCAGAAAAGCACTTGATATACTTGTAGCTGAAGAATTGATTTCAAAAAAACAGGGGAGCGGTTCAACAGTCAGAACAGGAAAATGTTCAAGAAAAAGTTTTCTTATTGCAGTAATTGCAACATATATAGATGATTATATTTTCCCGGGACAGTTGCGAGCAGTTGAATCTGTTCTTTCGGCAAACGGATATACACCGATACTGGCGGCGACCGGAAACAAAGTCTATAATGAGAGAATGGTTCTGAAAGATATGCTTAAGAAGCCGATCGACGGGCTGCTTATTGAAGGGACGAAGACGGCGATGCCAAGTCCGAATCTTGACCTCTATGCAGAAATAAGCCGAAGAAATCTGCCGGTTGTTTTTTTTAATGCATGCTGCAGTGATATAGAGGGAGCTGTTTCTGTTTGTGCTGATGACTATCAGGGAGGATATGATCTTGTAAAGATACTTTTTGAAAAAGGACACAGAAATATTGCAGGAATTTTCAAAAGTGATGATCTTCAGGGACATGAGAGATATTCAGGCTTTATTTCTTCTTTGCGTGATCTGGGTATACTTGTACCTGATGAAAAGGTGATCTGGTATACAACAGAATCAAAGGAGATCCTGTTTAATGACAGTGAAAATATTCTTTCCAGAATAGAAGGAGCAACAGCAGTTGTCTGTTACAACGATGAAGTAGCTCTTTCACTGATCAAGTTTTTGTTCAGTCATGATATAGGTGTTCCGGAAGACGTTGCAGTAGTCAGCTTTGACAACAGTAAGATGAGTGAAATATCTCCTGTCAGAATATCGTCCCTTTCACATGGTGAAAAAAATATTGGAAGAATTGCTGCTCAGAAGCTGATAGATGTTTTAAATGAGAAAAAGATCTATTCAGAAAAAGTACCGTGGACTTTTTCTGAAAAAGAAAGTTCAAGATAGAAAATTTTCTTTTTATACATTTTTATAAATAATTACAAATATAAGCGTATACATATAGTATGTATAATTTTTCATAATAAAAAAAATATTTGCACCGGGAACTTTTTAAGTTTCCGGTGCATCTTATTTCAGGACAAAAAAATGAATCAAAAATATATCAGATCTAATATATTTCATTCATATCACTTTTAATAAGGTCTGGAGGATAATAAATGTCAAATATCAAAAAGAAAATTACTGCAGTCAGCTGTTCTGCACTTCTTGCAGTAATGTCATCAGCTTCTTTGGTTCCTGTTCGTTCTGCAAATGCCGCTTCAGGAAATATTCTTATTAATGAAGTATGTGCAAAAAATACGACAGTATCTTCCAAAGACGGAAACTGTTATGACTTTATAGAATTATACAATCCTACCGGAAGCGATATCAGTATTGGCGGATATGGATTGACCGATGATGAAACAAAACCGTTCAGATTTGTATTCCCTGATGGTTCGGTTATCAAAGCAGGCTCAAAAGTTGTTGTGTATCTGAATTCAAAAGAATTTTCTCTTGACGGTGAGTACACAGGTTATTTCGGATTGTCAACTGACGGAGAAACTGTTTCATTGTATTCTCCTGACGGAAATGTTGCAGATCAGGTAACCTTTGGAGTTATGGATGCAGATACGTCATTCGGAAGAATATCGGACGGTTCAGATTCATTTGCTGTTCTTTCTCTTTCACCGGGTGATTCCAACAGTGCTTCAAGTGTTAAGCAAAAGTATGTTGCACCTCCGGTATTGTCAGTACCAAGCGGATTTTACGATGATGAGTTTGAACTGACACTTTCGTCATCACAGGGAAATAAAATTTATTATACGATTGATTCTTCTGACCCATCTGCTTCTTCGACGGAATATACAGGTGCAATTACTGTATCCAAGCCTCAGAATGAAGAAAAGCATGATGAGCACAGAGATGATGAACACAGAGACGAGCCTGAACACAGAGAGGAAGGACACGGACCTGAAGGCGAAAATCATCAGGGAGGAGAACCTGAGAGAAGACCGGAAAATCAGCCGGCACCAAACGGAGAAAAACAGCCCGGCGGAGAACCCGCAGGCGGTTCAAAATCTGCATATATAGTACGTGCAGTTGCAGTTGACAGTGAAGGTAATGTCAGCGAACCGGTTTGCGGAGTCTATTTTATAGGATTAAAAGGAACGAAATCTTATTATCAGAATCTTAAAGTAATTTCTATTGTTACCGATTCATCAAATCTATACGACAGTAAAACAGGTATATTCAGAAATTATGAGGGTTCAGGACGTGAATGGGAAAGACCTGCAAATCTTCAGCTGTTTTCAGGCTATGATTATTCTTATGAACAGAATGTCGGAATAAGAGTACATGGCGGATATACAAGAAGATTTAATCAGAAGAGTCTTAACGTCTATGCAAGAAGTGATTACGGCGCATCAGAGTTTAAGTATGATCTTTTTTCCGGAAATGTTATAAGTGAAGCTGACGGAAAAACAATAAAAAAATTCGACAGCTTTATTCTCAGAAATGCCGGAAATGATAATGAATCAACAAGACTCAGAGACAAAATTAATCAGACGCTTGTTTCAGACAGAAACTTCCTTACTCAGGGAATGGAACCATGTATAGTATTTATCAACGGTTCTTTCTACGGACATATGGAAATAACTGAAAAAGTCAGTCCTGAGTATATTGAATCACATCTTGATGTCGGATCCAAAAATATAGTGATCATCAAAAACCAGAAGCTTGAAGAAGGCGATGAGGATGATTACACAGAATTTAAAAATCTCTGGAACTGGATAAAGTCAACAGATTTCAGCAGTGATTCAGCATATGAGGAGCTTTGTTCAAAGGTTGATATGGAGTGTTTTGCTGATTATATGAGCAGCAACATTTATATCGGCAACAAAGACTGGGGCTCAAACAATGTATCAATGTGGAAATCAAACAAAATAAAAGACAGTAATCCGTATATGGACGGAAGATGGCGTTTTAATATGTTTGATACCGAATACAGTGCAAACATGTACGGACAGATTCCGGCAAATACCAATACCTTCAGCCAGATAATGAAAGATAAATCATTTTTAACAGATCTTCTTAACGGTGCTCTGAAAAATGAAAAATTCAAAAATATGTTTGCCGCTTCATTTATGGATATAGCAAACAACAATTTTAATACTTCAAGAGTAGATTCGCTTATCAGTGAATTGTCCTCATACTATAAAGATTTTGCATCAGATACGATGAAAACTTTTTACGGAAAAGATAATTTCTCAAGTGAACTCAGCAAAGTAAAATCTTTCTTTGACAGCAGATATTCCAATATAGTATCAAGTATGAAATCAACACTTAAGATTTCAGGTGATCTTGTTTCACTGACTGTAAAGAATGATTCCCAGTACGGAAGTGTGGTAGTCGGAACGACAAGAACTGACAGTTCATATACAGGAAAATATTATTCAGACTGTCCGGTACCGGTAAGAGCAATCCCTAAAGAAGGATATTGTGTTTCAGGATGGAAATTATCCGATGGCAGAACAATTTCAGGCAATGAAGTTCAGATCTCTTTAACTTCAGGTGTAACTGCAGAGCCTGTTTATATAAAAGAGGGAGAAAAATCAGAGTCATCTCAGACATTCTTAAAAGGAGATATAAATTCTGATGGTGCAGTTAATTCATCTGACCTTTTAGTATTGAAAAAATATCTTGTTGGTCAGAACTCATCTTCCGGCTCTCTCGATATTAATTCAGATGGAAAAGTTAATATACTGGATATGATTATTTTAAAAAGTATTCTTCTCGGTGAATAATTTTTTCGTCTGATTGATCAGCTATTTTCTTTGTTTTTATTCATATATTCCAGAAGATCCCCTTGCATTTATGACACACGTCAATGAATGTTAGGGGATCTTCATTTTCAGAGAAATAATTAATTTTTTGTAAATGACTTTAATTATCGGATTTAAAACCGACTGTTATACACAGAAAAAGTTATTTTGTTCAGTATGAGAATAGCAATATATTTATAGACGTGGTATTATATATATAGGATAATAAAATAATTATGATTTTAACCTCCAATTTTAATGCGATAGACACACCAAAACTACCAGTCGAAAAATCGGCTGGTTTTGGTTTGTCACTTGTATTAAGAAAAAAATAATAACCCGTCTGAATGTATCAAAGATGCTGATACATAAAGCCGGGTTTTTTTGATAACAACACAGAGCTTTGAAGAAAAAATATACTATTATAATAGTATGATCAATTAGTATGGTTTAAGCTGATAATCACAAAGAAGACCGCTTTTCAGTATAATTCGAACGGAATAGTTGTCAGCATCGGTGATGACATTATTAACAGTTCCTTCTTTTTTCATATCGTTGGCAGCTTTTGCAACTGCTTCATAAGCATCCTTGGTTTTTTCAGAAGGAATTCCGCCAAATTCAAGAAATGGTTCATATATTTGTGATATTTCTGAATATATTCGGTTTTGTTCTTCATAATCAGCAGATTCGAGCGGATCGTAAAGTGTCATTTTAACTTCATTGCTTTTGAAAATTACTTCTCCATTTGCAGAAATACCAACAAAACAGTTAAATTCTCCGGCATCATCTCCGACAGCAGATTCTTCCTCATAGTAAAGAGAGTAGATTCCGTCGTCTGCCTGTTTGTCACCGTACTTACCGTCATCAGTCAGCATTCCCAGAGGAGTACTTGAGTAAACAAGAAGATCTTCGCCTTTTTTTACTATTTCAGGGTCAAGCTTTATTTCAAAAAGAACAGTATTTATCTGTCCCATAAAAATTCTGTCTGTGGATACATACAGTTTTCCTTCTTCCATATCTTCAGATTCAGAGACCTGGATAGTTCTTGAAGGCTTCTGATATCTGGCAGTGCTGACACTTCCTTCTGGATCATTTGATTTACAGGAAGATAAACAGATGGCAGAAGACAGAGCAAGTATCAGAGAGAATACACGTCCGGTATATATTTTCATTTTCTAATTCTCCTTTGAATTTAATTATACTATTATATTATATCATGAAAAGAAAATGATTTCAACTGTTGTAAAATTTTTAATAATTATCAAAATCCTATTTCTTTTTGTCTGATTTTATATTATAATAATAAAGTATACCTTATTAAATATTTTAAGAAATGTATTAATTATGGTATTTTTCGGAGGTATTATGATATGAAGGAATTATTGCAGACTATAGTTGAGCAGTATGATCTGAAAAACAGAACATGGGAAATATTTGGAAACAGGTTTGACAAATATTTACTTGAAGAATCTGAGGAAAGTGCTGTGCTCGGGATTTTTGACAGAAATTCATTGGAATCATATATGGAAAGCATTTCGTACAGGTTTGAGGAGAAAACAAACAGGGAAATGATTATTTTAAAGGTTAATATGTGCTATCCGGGTGGAAGCAATATTGGTTTCTATGAGGCGGTATTTTCTATGGAGGGAGAAATGACAGAAGACAATTTTTTTATTGATTATAATTAATTACTATATTATAGAAGAAAGTTGGTAGATATAATGAAAGATATAGAAATTTTAAAAGACAAGAACACTGTTAATAATGAAGTGATTCTGAAAGCAGAAAATCTTATTAAAACATATGGAGAGGGAGAAACTGAAGTTAAAGCACTTGATGATGTCAGTCTTGAAATACATAAGGGTGAATTTATTTCTGTAACAGGAGAGAGCGGAAGCGGTAAATCAACTCTTTTGAATATTCTCGGTTCTCTTGATCTTCCTTCTTCCGGAAAAGTTACTTTTGGAAAGTCAGAACTTACAGAAATGACAGATGATCAGCTCGCTGAGTACAGAAGAAAACATACAGGCTTTATTTTCCAGACGTTTAATCTGATTCCTGTTCTTACAGCCGAGGAAAACATTGTTCTGCCTTTAAACCTTGACAATCAGAAGGTTGACAGGGAATATCTTGATGAACTGCTTGAAATGTCAGGTTTGTCTGCTTTAAGAAAAAGATATCCTCATGAGATGTCAGGCGGACAGCAGCAGAGAGTAGCTTTTGTAAGAGCTTTGATTCATAAGCCTGAAATTATACTTGCTGATGAACCTACCGGAAATCTGGATAACAAAAACAGTAAGGAAGTAATAACCATATTAAAAAATTCTGTTGCAAAATACAAACAGGCACTTGTTTTGATAACTCATGACCAGAAAATAGCTCTTGAAGCTGATACCCAGTATCTTATGAATGACGGAAAGCTTACACTGAAAGGAAATGAATAGTCATGAAGTATATAATTTCTCTTTCGCTTAAGTATATAAAGCGGCAAAAATTCAGAACATTATTAACATATATAAGTGTTTTTCTCGCAGCATTTGTTCTGACGATAAGTCTTATAATAGGAAACAGTCTGTTAAAAAGTTATGAAAAATATCTGATAGAATACAAGACCGGTTTTGAAGAAGTTAATCTCAGTCAGATATTTGCGGGACTTCAGGATCAGAGAGAAGGCGTAAAGGTTCTGGAAAATCATCCTGATGTACAGGATTATGTTTATTATGGTGCGATCAACACATACGCAGCTTCAATGGATAATGTCAATTCAGAAGCATTTGACATTTCTAAAAACTATATTGAAATAAATGTTGATAATATAATTTCGATCAATGTTCCCGGAATTGCTCAGAAATATATCACAGGAACAATTACAAATGAGACTCTGACACATAAAAAATGCATAGAAGTTAAAACTGAAGGAAATATAGTTCTTCCGGAAATATATAAAAACTACGATTATAAAGTCGGCGACAAAATAATGTTTTCAATTACTCCTGTAAAGGATAATACAAGAGGAAAAACAGTATCAGGAATGTACACTATTGAAGGTTTTTCAACCCTTACAGATGACAGTGTTTTCCCTATATATACATCTTATAAAGATGTGATCATCCGTGATCTGATATCTTCAAATCAGGGATTTTTATCAAATTCCTCAATGAGCAATAAAACTGCTTTGTCAATAAAAGATGACTCAAATTTCTGGAATGCAGTAAATGATATTATTAAACAGATAGATCCTTCAAAGGATAAATATGATCTTTATAATGATTCCAACGGTTTTAATAAAGAACTTTTGCTGATAAAAGGAAAAGCTCTGGTAGATGCTACATTCTTCCTGAAGTACTTTGTAATGCTTGTTGTATTTATAGTTGCCCTGTGGCTTTATACCAGACTTGTTATTGATAATGCATTTGAAATATCAGTAACAGAGAGAAATAAAAAGCTTAATCTTCTTAAGATAGTCGGAGCACAGAAAAAGCATATTGCAGCTTTAACACTGACCGAAGCAATATTTTACGGAATAACAGCTGTTATCCCGGGAATAGTTTGTTCTTATCTGTTTTCAGGATTAATTTTCAATATGTTAAAAAAATCCGGAGTTCCGGCAATTGTATTTTATGTTCATCCTCTGCTTATTGCAGCAGCAGCAGTTTTCTGTTTTATCAGTTTGATAATTTCTGCATATACATCAGCAGTTCTTCCGACACGAAAGAAAACCCTTGCACAGGCAGCCAGCTACGGAGCCTCTTCAGGCAGTAAAATACCTGAATTCAAGAGAAAAAATGCGGTCCTTGACAAGAGTCCGAAGCAGTTTATTTCTTCATTTGTCAGAAAAAATATCGGAAGGACAAAAGGAAAGTTTGCTTTTTCTGTATTTGCTTGTTCTGTAAGTACTACAGTTCTTGTAATTTCTGTTTTGTTTGGTCTTTCTGTAGTTGAGATCGTCGGTCAGATAACGGAAAAAGAAACATATCCGGCAGATTTTACGGTTTCATATTTAAATACTTCACTTAAAGAGGTTTATGATGATTTTTCTGACAATTCAGTTTTTTCTGCAGTAATTCCGAAGACAATTTCTTATTGTGAGATTGATCAGCTTGATGATAAGAGCAAGTCAGTTATCAGCAGTTATTTTTCTGAAACTGACAAAGGTGCGGTATATATTATTCCTGTTGGCAGACTTCAGTATGAAGATAAATATGAAAAATATACGAACATCTCATATGATGATTTTTCAAGATCGGCAAACGGAATTGTCATGACAACCAAAATGGCTACAAGTTTAAATTTTTCTGATGATCATATACTTCAAGGTGTAACAGGCAGTATGGATACATGTTTTGTGCCGACATCTTCCGGTTTTGATTCCTATGTGGATCTTGGAAATATAAAAGCTGATCTGCTTGGAGTTCTGTTTAAAGCGGAAAAAATATATGTTACTTTAGATGAGTGGATGATCGTTCCTGAAGAAATGATGAATGATATCAGATGCGGAATTGTATCTGTCAGTCTGACAACATCTGATAAATCAGATTATGATACAGCGAAAGCATTATTCAGAGAAGTTATAGACAAAAAGGATAATATTTTTGAATATGAAGACTGTTATCTTAAATCTTCCGGAAAAACTAAATTTCCAAAAGCTGTATTATATACTTTTCTTGTTTTTGCGTTCTTGCTGTGGCTTGCCAGTGTAATAACATCTGTAAATTTAACAAATACAAGAACAATGAATTCTCAGAGAGAATATTTTATTATGAGATGTCAGGGTATGACGAAAAAACAGATCAACAGTTCTGTATTTCGTGAAGTGTTATTATTTACAGCTGTTTCAAGTATTATAGGCATTGTCTTAGGTGTTGGAATATATCTTTCATTCCTTTATTCACCGGATCAGTCAGATATCGAAGCATTTAACGATATAGTATTGAAGATGATAATTCCGGCCATAGGAATAAGTGCTTTTTCATTTGTTACAAACATTCTGATAAGTACTGTATGTGCCCGTCCATGGATCAGACGTCTGTATGAAACATCATCAGATATAGTAAACTCAAATGAAATGAGATAATAATAAAAATAACGGATGACTTATTTTTAAGTCATCCGTTATTTTTATTAAAATCTCTTTGATTGTGATTTTATTTTTTTTCAGGCTTGCCTTTGAATATATTGTATGCAGTTCTGCTATTTTCGTGTGATGCTGTGCCGACATCGTCAAGATAAAGCATTTCAGGGTCTGTCGGAATATCACGTATAATTGTATTTCCTGCCTGACTGTCATAGGTATGAGGTTCTAAAAGTTCTTCACCAAGATACGTCGGACCGTCTTTAGTGAGTTCGAAAATATGAAGTTCTCCCGGGTATTCGAGATATTTTGAAAATACATAAAGATAGCATTTGTTGTCATTGGTTTTAACGATATACTGAACTTTTTTGTCAGCTCGGATACTTATTTCGAATGCTTTTGAATCAACTGCAGCTGAAAGAGATGTATATTCAAAAGAGGACGTATCAGAGCATCTGAATTTTGTAATGATCTCTTCACATATTCCGTCACCATCGACATCATAATAAAAGTTTGAATCACCGTTCCCAACAATATAAGCATCCGGATAAACCATATAGTCAGGCTTGAAAAGATCAGAGTGTGCTTCATAGGAAATTGTTACAGGTCTTGAACCTCTTCCTTTGGCTGCTACACCGTCTGTGGGATCAAAGTAAAATGTAATACCGTTGTTTTCAAGAGTCCATTTGATGTCTTCTTCTTTGGTATTTTTGAAATAGTCAGACAGAGCATTTGGCGTTTCAAGATTATACAGCTCCTGACTGTATCTGAGAAGATTTTCTATGATATCAGGAAGCTCAGCGGTATCTTTTATGACATCTGACAGAACAAGTTCTTTTCCTGTTTTGGAATCATAGTTATATGTATGGTAAGTAATTTCATCTTTATGTTCTGTTTCGCTGTTGTTGTTTATATTTTCTTCAAGAAGACTTACTGCAAGTGAATCTGCTCTACGGACAAGTGTATTTGAAGAATTTGTATAGACATTGAAAGAAGATTCATCCTTGTTAAACTCATTCTGAGCGGTTTTCTTAAGTTCGTCAAACAGATCTTCTTCTGAAGCTTTTACGATTTTTGAATGCATGTCAAGTATTTCAGAAAGAACGGAATAATCTTTTTTGCTTTCATCATCAAGTACTGCAAGTGAGTAGGTCATCCGGACCAGAGGAGCGTTCTTGGATGTTTCAAATTCCTGCAGTATCTGATGGTGACTGGTAAAATACAAAAGTTCAGGCTTTTCAATTTTTATTTCTTCCGGCGTGGTTTGAGTAGTTTCTTTTTTTGTTTCTGTTACTGCGGGAGCAGTTGTTACTGCAGTTGTTTCTTCTGCGGAAGTTTCAGTTGTTTCCGATGTAACTTCGGATACAGAACTGCTGCTGTTTCCCGAGATAGTGCAGCCACAGAGAGAAAGACATAAGGATAATATTAAAAGAATACATTTGAGCTGTTTCATTATTCTGCTTTTCCCCCTTAAACGTTAATTATAAATTTACCGATATATTTATTATTTTAACATATTTTCAAGCCGTTAGTCAATATAAGAATTATTATATATTTCTATGAAATGTGTATTATTATGCGTTTTTTAGAAGATCAAATATTATGTTAAATTTATTTTTACAAAAAAAACCTGCTTTCTATATATATCGAAAGCAGGTAAGAAATATTAAATTAATAAAGATCAGACTGCGCCTCTGAAACGGATCTCGTTCTCTTTTCCGGTCATTGAAACTACAATGTCAGGTGTGCCGTCTCTTGTGGAAATACTGTTTTCTCTGATATACTGATTAACAACTGACATCAGTGTGTTCCAGACACTAAGCACATAATCGTTTATCTCAGCATTGTTGTCCGGAATTGAGGATTTGAAGAAGTTATCAGAAATAACAGCTTTCTGATAAATACCGTTTGCACCTTCAGCTATTGCCCAGCATTTATTTTTTTCAATGAAAACAGTTACCTGAGAATTTTTCGGGTTACCAAAAGAAATTGAAGATCCGTCCGGATCAAAGCGAAGCTCATTCTTTTTTTTCTCCTGAACCTCATCATAAATTTTCCTTTTGATATTAAAAAACATTTCATTTAATCGCATATAAATCATCCCCCTGATATTGTATGAAATCACCCATTCATATTTTCTGATTTAATATTTATTAGTTAATATGTGCGATTTAGCACATATTTTCCTATTTGTTATATATATTATACTACAAGTTTTCAACATTGTCAAGTATTTTTTGTTTAAAACGTATTTTTTAGAACATTTATATTGATCCTTTTGAAATTCAAAGCTCTGCTTTTAACAAGCAGAGGCGATTCGTAGAATCGCTGACCAAACAGTCGGAGATTGTACTCCGACTGAGCGGAAAGATAGAACCCGCTGCCTGCAGAGGCAATGGCATCAACTTAAGCCTTCCGTGACGCACAGCGTCCTTTGAGACCCCTTCGCCACGCTTACGCGCGGCCCTCTTCCCCTTATCAGGGGACGTAAAATTATGTTGCTTTTATTAGATTATTGTTACTTATATAATT
>JAZQPR010000028.1:0-3710 GCA_045628605.1 Oscillospiraceae bacterium | reverse complement strand
AATAATCAAGGTACATTTAAATAGACATATCATATAATTCATCGCCGCCACTATACATATTTATTATATTTCATTAATTCTTAAAAGTCAATATATTTTCCTAATATTAATATCACCTTATTAACGTATTTTTCATGTTTTTTTAATGTCTTTCTTTCAAATTTTACACTTGGAATATTTTATTATATCTTTTTTGTACAGATATTCTTTTTTTGTTTTTTAGTTGCTGTTTTTTCCTCTTGAATATCTTTGTGTTATATGGTAGTATTATTATATCTATTCTTTTATTAATGAGGTGTTTATGTTTAATATAATTTTAATCGTTATTCTTATTTCCTTGTCCGCATGTTTTTCAAGCTGTGAAACTGCTTTTTCATCAGTAAACAAAGTCCGGCTTAAAAATTCAGCATCACAGGGAGATCAGAAAGCTAAAAAAGCTTTAAAGGTTTCCGACCAGTTTGATAATGCACTCACTGCTATTCTGATTGGAAACAATATCGTCAATATTGCTTCCGCATCAATAAGTACAGTTCTTTTTACTGATCTTCTCGGATCAAAAGGAGTAGGAATCGCAACTGCGGTTATGACAGTTGTTGTACTTATTTTCGGTGAAATAGTCCCTAAATCTCTTGCCCAGCAAAATGCTGAAAAATTTGCTTTCTTCTTTGCAACTCCACTTCTTGCATTAATAACTGTTCTTAAACCTGTCGTATTTCTTTTTTCAGTTCTGAAAAAAAACATTTCACGCATTTTTAGTCCTTCAGAAAACAAAACTCCTTCTGTAACTGAAGATGAACTAAAATACATTATTCATGAAATCGAAGAAGAAGGTGTTCTTGAGGAATCAGAAAGTGAACTTGTCAAAAGTGCTCTTGAATTTGATGAAAAAATTGTCAGTGAGATTCTTATTCCGCGTGTTAAAGTCATTGGAATAGAAATCTCATCAGATATAGAAGAAATTAAAAATGTATTTTTTTCTGAAATGTTTTCAAGACTTCCTGTATATGAAAAAAACCTTGATAATATAGTCGGAATAATCACTCAAAAGGATTTCTTCAAAATGATATCTGAAGGAAAAGATGATATTCGGGAAATAATACAGGATGTAGTATTTATTTCTCAGTTCAAACCAATAAATGATGCCCTTCATGAAATGCAGCGTTCCAAAACACATATGTCAGTTGTATGTGATCAGTACGGCGGAACAAAAGGAATAATAACCATGGAGGATATAATAGAAGAACTCGTTGGTGAAATATACGATGAAGATGATGAAATAATATCATCTGTCCAGAAAACAGATGATAATACTTTTGAAATATCCGGTGATATTGATGTTGATGAAATGCTGGATGCGATCGGATATCCTGAAAACTTTATTGAATCATCAGCAAATACTGTCAACGGATGGATCATGGAAATAACCGGACACATCCCGGATGCAGGAGAAATAATACAGTATAATTGTTTCGAAATCACTATTCTTGAAAAAAATGAACAGAAAATTGATAAAATCAAAATTTCTCTTTTATCACCTGATTCACCGGAAGATAAAAGTACTGATTAACATGATTATTTTATTCATTAATATAAAACTTAATATAAAACAAAAAACAGACCATATGGTCTGTTTTTTGTTTTATATAATTTGATAAGCTTTAAATTACTTGTTAAGTCTGCTTTCAAGTCCGTCAAGTTCAGCTTTGATTTCCTTAGGAAGTCTGTCGCCAAACTGCTTGTAGTATTCACGAAGATCTTCAACTTCGTTCTTCCAGAGATTTTTATCAACATCAAGAAGTGTCTTAAGTGTATCAGCTGATACTTCATCTTCGATTCCTTCGAGGTTGATATCTTCTGCCTTAGGAAGATAACCGATAGCTGTTTCTTCTGCGTCTACAGTACCTTCACATCTCTTGATGATCCAGTCAAGAACTCTCATGTTGTCGCCGTAACCAGGCCAGATGAAGTTTCCGTTATCATCCTGCTTGAACCAGTTTACATTGAAGATCTTAGGAGCCTTGTCGCCGAGCATTTCGCCCATATGGATCCAATGTCCCCAGTAGTCAGCCATATGATATCCGCAGAATGGCTTCATAGCCATAGGATCATGTCTGAGAACACCTACAGCACCGGTAGCTGCTGCTGTTGTTTCTGATGAAACTGCAGAACCGATAAATGTACCATGGTTCCAGCTGAATGACTGATATACCAGCGGAGTTGTCTTTGCACGTCTTCCGCCAAAGATAATTGCTGAGATCGGAACACCGTTAGGATTGTTGAATTCAGGTGAGATGCATGGGCAGTTTTCAGCAGGAGCTGTAAATCTTGAGTTCGGATGAGCAAGTGTATTGCCTGCTGCTGTGTACTCAGGACCATTAACCTTTGCGCCCTTCCACTCTGTAGCATTTACAGGCGGATTCTTGTCGAGTTTTTCCCACCATACAGTGTTGTCATCGTTATTGATAGCAACGTTTGTAAAGATTGTATTCTTTCTTGTTGAAGCAAGAGCGTTGTGATTTGATTTGTCATTTGTTCCAGGAGCAACACCAAAGAATCCGTTTTCAGGATTGATAGCATAAAGTCTGCCGTCCGGACCCTGTTTCATCCATGCGATATCATCACCAACTGTGAATACTTCATAACCATCCTTACGATAGCCTTCCGGAGGGATAAGCATAGCAAGGTTTGTCTTTCCGCATGCTGACGGGAATGCTGCTGTAATATATTTAACTTCGCCATTTGGCTTTTTAACGCCAAGAATAAGCATATGTTCAGCCATCCAGTCTTCGTTCTTACCCTGGAATGAAGCGATTCTGAGAGCGAAGCACTTTTTGCCGAGGAGAACGTTTCCGCCGTAAGCAGAGTTGATTGACCAGATTGTATTGTCTTCAGGGAACTGAACGATGTATCTCTTTTCAGGATCAACATCAGCCTTTGAATGAAGTCCGCGAACGAAATCGTTTGAAGTATCACCGAGGTTCTCAAATGCTGCTTTTCCCATTCTTGTCATGATAGCCATGTTAAGAACAACATATATAGAATCAGTAACTTCAACACCTACTTTAGCAAGTGGTGATCCGATAGGTCCCATTGAATAAGGAATAACATACATTGTTCTGTCTTTCATTACTCCGTTATACATTGGTCTGAGTTTTGCGTACATTTCTTCAGGTGCACACCAGTTATTTGTCGGACCTGCATCTTCCTTCTTTGATGTACAGATAAATGTTCTGTCTTCAACTCTGGCAACATCGTTTGGAAGAGTTCTGTGATATAAGCATCCAGGAAGTATTTCCTGATTGAGTTCAATCATTTCTCCTGTTGAAATTGCTTCTTTTCTAAATGAGTTAAGCTGTTCTTCACTGCCGTCAACCCATACAACCTCTTTTGGCTGTGTGAGGGCGATCATTTCATCAACCCATTTAAGTACATTAGGGTTTTTTGTCAATGACATATTAATGAACCTCCTGTGAATTTGATTTATTGAGAAACTTTTATCAGTAAAAATTTCATAAACAAGTATATTATAATATAGTTGATTGCTAATGTCAATAGAAATTTTTCACGCAATAGGATAAACGCATCAATTTCAAAAGAAAAACCACCAAATTTCGGAAACCTATTGAAATTTGATTATTTTTATGGTATAATGTATTACATAGTATGTAATACATTACGGCGAAAGGAGCTTATAATCATGGATTATGAAG
>JAZQPR010000027.1:0-4666 GCA_045628605.1 Oscillospiraceae bacterium | reverse complement strand
GCTGATGTTCCTCAATAATGTTTTGAATTGCCTCTGTTACCTCTTCTGCAACAACTTCCGTACATACTGAATTGAGCATAAAAGCTGCTGACAAGAATAATGCGATAAACTTTTTGATGTTAATCATTCCTCTCGTTTTTTTATTCTTTCATATATTTAAATATCTATGACAATATGTTAGGCATAAAAATGTCACAGATTTTAGTTATACAGCATGGTATTTGATATATCAACAAATTATCAAAATATTATATAGATATTTTTTCTATTGTTATCTTAAGATATTTATTAATAATTATCAGTAGGTTTTTCTATTAATAACTGTGATATCACTAATCAGAAATTCATTGATACTGGCTCTTATTATCAAATGGTGATTTATATATTATCATACAATAAGACATAATACAATACTTTTTTCCTATTATGCATCGAAAATGGTATGAAACGCACTTTTTTCTCAAAATATGGAAATATTGATTTTCTTTTTAAAATTTAATTAAAAAATTTGATCATCCCCTGAATACAGCAGTTCTGAAGCTGACCTAAGCTGACCTGACCTGACAGCAATGGTAAAAACCGAACGCAGTTGACAATTATCATGTAACGTGTTATAATGTCAAGGAAAAAATACGGTTTGAAAAGTTGTTAGCTGAGTAGATGAAAAGGTAATCAGGTTTGAATCCTTAGGTTTACTTTTGTGAGGAGAGTACAGCGATAATCAATGCTGAAAAGCTTTGAAGCGATGTACTTTTTTTGTGCCTTTTTGAATCAGATTACGGTTCCGGCAGTTTCTCTTAAAGCTTCTGTAACTGCAAATGTGGACAGCAGCAACTTTTTATACTGATCCGTTATATGTGTAATTTTGGAAAGGAGGTTGGCTGTGACCGGATATCAGAATAAAAATGAATTTTCTCATTTCCATCCGATCGTGAATTTTATTTATTTTGCTTTGGTTATTGGTTTTTCTATGATCGCTGCACATCCGGCTGTTCAGATTATCACCCTAATTTGCAGTGTTCTTTGTGCAGTAAGTATATGCGGTGTGCGGGGCGTGTTTTTTTGTCTTAAATTTGCTTTGCCTGTGATTTTGATGGCTGCGATTGTAAATCCTGCATTTAATCACGCCGGTATTACGATACTTACCTATCTTCCGTCAGGAAATCCGCTTACACTTGAAAGTATATTTTACGGTATTTCGTCAGGATGTATGTTAGGAACAGTTTTAGTGTGGTTTCTCTGTTTCAATTCGGTTATGACATCGGACAAATTTGTATATCTGTTTGGCAGATTTGTTCCGTCGCTTTCTCTTTTGCTCAGTATGATCCTGAGGTTTATCCCTAAATTCAAGTCTCAGTTCAATGTTGTTTCAAGATCGCAGAAATGCATTGGCAGAGATACAGAGAACGGCGGTATCTTCCATCGATTAAAATCAGCTGTCAAGGTGTTTTCCATTACAGTAACGTGGGCACTTGAAAATTCAATTGAAACCGCAGACAGTATGAAATCACGCGGCTACGGATTAAAAGGCAGAACAGCCTATTCAATATATAAATGGGAAGAACGTGACAAAGTTACAGCAATATGGCTGCTGTCCGGTGGATTTGCACTTATTTGCGGTTATCTTGCAAAATGCTTTTTCTGGCGCTATTTACCAATTATGCACGGCGCAGATCTCAAACCGCTGACCGTTTTTCTGCTGGTTCTTTATGCAATGCTCTGTCTTACTCCTGTTATCATAAATATTCGTGAGGAAATAATATGGAAAAAATCAAGATCGAAAATCTGAGCTTCCTGTATCCAAACAGACAAGATCCTGCTCTTGACAATGTAAACCTGACAATTGAAAAAGGCGATTTTTTGTTGATCTGCGGAATGTCTGGCTGTGGAAAGTCAACTCTTCTCCGCCAGCTTAAAACAGTACTTGCTCCAAATGGTGTTAAAAAAGGCACAATACTGTTTGACGGAGAAGAACTCGATAAAATTCCACAGCGTCAGCAGACAACTGAAATCGGATTTGTTCAGCAGTCACCTGAAAATCAGATAGTTACAGACAAGGTCTGGCATGAACTTGCATTCGGACTTGAAAGTCTTGGAGAAGATACCGTGACCATCAGGAGAAAGGTCGCTGAGATTTCTTCATTTTTCGGTCTGGAGCAGTTATTTTACAACGACACTGCTTCCCTGTCAGGCGGACAGAAACAGCTCCTTAATCTTGCTGCTGTAATGACCATGCAGCCTTCAGTGCTTATATTGGATGAACCGACCAGTCAGCTTGATCCTATTGCAGCTTCTGATTTTCTTGCTGTTCTCGGAAGGATAAACCGTGAACTTGGTGTAACTGTGATCCTGACTGAGCATCGTCTTGAAGAAGTTTTTACTTATGCAAACAAAATTTCATATATGGAAAACGGCAGGATCATAAAGACAGATACTCCCCTGAAAATCGGAACAGACTTGCGTCAGACTGAATTTTTTTCTGCGATGCCGGCAGCAATGCGTATCTGGGCAGCTTTGGAAAACAGTGAAAAATGTCCGGTTACTGTTAGTGAAGGAAGTTTATTTCTTAAAAACTATGCTCAGAACCATACAGTTGAAACATCTCCTATAGCTGACGTGCAATGTGAATTTGGTAATGAGATCCTTCATGCTGAAAAGATGTGGTTCAGATATGAAAAAGACAGCTGCGATGTTGTGAAGGGACTGGATTTTTCTCTTCATAAAGGAGAATTTTTTACAATGCTGGGCGGAAACGGTGCAGGAAAATCAACTTCGCTGAAACTGCTGGCAGGACTGGAAAAACCATATCGCGGAGATATTGTTCGAAAAGGAAGAATTGCAGTACTGCCTCAAAATCCACAGTCGCTGTTTGTAAAAAAGACTGTTTATGAGGACCTGCTTGAGATCTTTTCAGACAGTCATATTTCAAAATCAGAACGAGAAGAAAAAGTTGAAAAAGTCGCAGAAATATGCCATGTACATCAATTTTTCGATGTTCATCCGTATGATTTGTCCGGCGGTGAACAGCAGCGAGCGGCACTTGCAAAAATACTGCTGACCGAGCCTGATATATTACTCCTGGATGAACCTACAAAAGGAATGGATGCACAGTTCAAGTGTGAATTTGCTGAGATCATATCGAAACTGTGTGCTGACGGAAAAGCTGTCTTTATGGTCAGCCATGACATTGAATTCTGTGCTGAATATGCTGATAAATGTGCTTTGTTTTTTGACGGAAGCATCACATCATCCGGTGCTCCGCATGAATTTTTCAACGGCAACAGCTTTTATACCACAGCAGCCAATCGCATATCGAGTGGTATTTTACCAAATGCTGTTACAGTCAATGATGTAGTTACAGCATTCGGAGGTACTGTGAAGCACGGTTTTTCAAAGACCGAATACCATGAAAAAACAAATATAAGCGAAAAATTTAATGCTCAGATGAAATCGGCGAAGCTGCCGTTATGGAGAAAGATCTCAGCTGCAGTATGCGGAGCAGTTTCACTGTTTATCATCTTTTACAGCGCAAGTGTTACAGATCTCTCACAAATAATCACGCAGGACGGAATTACTCATCTTGCCGGAAAACAGATCATGATCTATGCATCTTTGATCATATCTCTTTTTCTGACCTTTATTTTCATTGGAAAGCGTGAAAATAAACTGTCCTGTGTTCAGATAAGCAAAGATAAACGAAGATTATCAAAACGTACAAAAACTGCGGCAACTCTCATTCTGCTCGCAGTTCCGCTTACAATATTTATCTGGATCTTTTACCTTGGAAGCCGAAATTACAATATTATATCGATAATAATTCTGACAGAAAGTATGCTCCCGTTTTTCATTATCTTTGAAAAAAAACATCCGGGTGCAAGAGAAATTTCTGTTATTGCGACATTATGCGCGATTGCTGTTGCAGGACGAGCAGTATTTTTTATGCTGCCTGAGTTTAAACCTGTGATGGCAGTTACGATAATATCCGGAGTTGCGTTTGGCGGTGAGACCGGTTTTCTTGTAGGTGCAGTCACGATGCTCACCTCAAACATTCTGTTTTCACAGGGTCCCTGGACACCATGGCAGATGTTCGCAATGGGTATCACAGGATTCCTGGCCGGTATTTTTTTCAGAAAGGGTTTGCTGCGCAGAACTCGTCTTTCACTGGCAGTATTCGGTGCTGTTTCGGCAATTGTTATCTACGGAGGTATCATGAATCCTGCCGCAGCGATCATATGGAGTACTGAAAGAATTAAAACCGGTATATTTCTTTCTTATTATATTTCAGGATTGCCGATAGATTGTATTCATGCCTTTGCTACAGCATTTTTTATGATTGCTGCCGCTGAACCTATGCTTGAAAAGCTTGATCGCATGAAAGAAAAATACGGACTGACTGATTCCTGACCTTTGTTCAAAGCTCTGCTTTTAACAAGCAGAGGCGATTCGTAGAATCGCTTCCGTTCAGTCGGAGATTGTACTCCGACTGAGCGGAAAGATAGAACCCGCCGCCTGCAGAGGCAATGTCATCAACTTAAGAAATTAGTGTACGTAAGCACAGGAAGATCTTATTTAAGAAAAAAATCTCATCCTTCAATAAAGTTTGCTCAAAATCAACGTTAAATCGCTTAAGTTGATGACATTGCCTGCAGAGGCGGGTGATATCCTC
>JAZQPR010000026.1:0-2383 GCA_045628605.1 Oscillospiraceae bacterium | reverse complement strand
TTTCAATCAGCTTGCTGAATTGAAATCATCAATAAGGGGCTGTAAAAAAACTCCCCATAAAAAATGAGCTGAGGCCGTGAGGTTTCAGCTCATTTTTGGTATAATTAATTTATGCCAATAAATCAAAAAACCAGTAATAATTGTACAGCTAGACAGCTGAAATTACCATTAGAAATTGAAAAAATAATTGATATTTCTGATCCAGTATATACTTTTTGTGAAGTTATGGATCACATCGACCTATCAAAATATTTTGTAGAGAAGGGATACAAAACAGGTCGTCCAAGGTGTGATGTTCAGAAGTTACTCAAGGTTATACTATTCGCTTTTATGGAGCATGGTTTTAGTTCATTAAGAGACATTGAAAAGATGTGTAAGACAGATATTAGATTCATGTATCTTCTTGACGATATGAAAGCTCCGTCTTTTGCCACATTCGGCAACTTTATTCGCGATGAATTAACTGAATCTGTTGAAGAAATATTTAACGATATCAATACTTACATTTTTGATGTTGATAAGGTGGACCTGGACCACACCTACATTGATGGGACAAAAATCGAAGCCAATGCCAATCGTTATACATGGGTTTGGAAGAAATCTTGCATAAAAAATAGAGATAAGGTTTTTGAAAAAGTTTCTTCCCTTATAGATGAAACCAATGATAAAACCCTGTATTGCCTGGGCATAAAAATTTAAAAGCGTGAAGAATACGCTATAGATTATCTTGAAAATATCCTAGATGAAATAAAGAGGGTTACAGGAGTAAATCCGAAAGAGTTTGTAAACGGCCGTGGTCATAGAAAAACTATGGAACAGCGTCAATATCAGAAACTTGAAGAATACAAGGACAGACTTAAAGCTTATGCTAAGCACATAGAAGTTTGTGGCGAGCAAAGAAATAGTTATTCAAAAACTGACCATAGCGCTACATTTATGAGAGTAAAAAGTGATTACATGGGTAATGGTCAGCTTCTTCCCGCTTATAATCTACAGGCTGCTATCTGTGATGAATACATAGCAGTGGTCGATGTAAAACAGTACGCAACAGATACAGAATGCTTTGTACCATTGATGGAGAAATTTAAAGCAACTTATGGGCATTATCCTAAATATCCTGTTGCTGATGCAGGATACGGCTCTTATAACAACTATCTTTATTGTGCAGAGCATGGTATGGAAAAATACATGAAATTTACCATGTTTGAAAAAGAGACAAAAGATGAAAAGTATCATAACGATCCTTATCGAGCAGTCAATTTCAAAACCGACGAAAAAGGAAATCTCATCTGCCCTAATGGTAAGAAATTTATTTACAAGTATGATAAGCCTGTTTATAAAAACAAATATGGGCGTACAGAAGAAATATATGAATGTGAAGATTGCTCAGGCTGTCCCCATAGAGATAAATGTTGCAAAAGAGCATCCGGCAATAGAACCGTGAAAATGAATCGTGAACTTACATCTATTCACGAAGAAGTAATAAATAATCTGGAGTCAATACAAGGTGCTTTACTTTGTATGAAAAGAAGCATTCAATCAGAGGGAACCTTTGGAATAATTAAATGGGACAGATCATACAAAAGGCTCTTTAGAAGAGACCAAGAAGCTGTGATTTTGGAACTAACATTAATTTCTTGTGGTTTTAACCTTTACAAATATCATAACAAGAAAAATCGCGTTGTGTTAGCTGCATAAAGATATATGAATAACAAAGAAAAAGCAGGTCCGTTATCGTCGGGCTTAGAAAGGTGCCCCTCAAATCAGATATAGGCATAAAAAAATCAACACTTCTATAAAAAAATAAGGATGGAATCACCTTTCGGTGAAACCATCCTTATCTTATGGCTGTTTTTTTACAGCCCCTTTTTATGTGCCCAATAGTTTGTACTTATATGATATTTGTTGAAAAATACTGAATTTTATATATAAATCTGTGAAAATGATGAATTTGAGAATACATTATTTACTTTTGGACTGATTTGTTATATTGTAGTAATGTTTTGTTCAATATTATTTTAAAGGAGAAATGAAAATGAAAAAAATTACTGCATTGTTATTAGCTGTAGTGATGACATTTGGTCTTTGTGCTTGTGGCGCACAGAACAATGCTGGTTCGGCTAGTGATGTAAGTGGAAATTCAACAGAGGTTTCCGAAAACACAGAAGGTCTTGATGTTAAAGTAGGTTTTATTTTCTTACATGACGAAAATTCTACATACGATCTTAACTTTATTAATGCTGCTAAGCAGGCATGTGAAGAACTTGGCGTTGAATATGTATTTAAGAGCAATATTCCTGAAGGTCAGGAATGCTACGAAGCAGCGTGTGAACTTGCTGATGCTGATTGTGATATTGTATTTGCAGATAGCTTTGGCCATGAG
>JAZQPR010000025.1:0-28464 GCA_045628605.1 Oscillospiraceae bacterium | reverse complement strand
CGGTCGCCCTGCACCTTCGCATTCTGATTTACTTCTCAGGGCGGCGGGGGGGCTGCGCCTTTGCTGATTGAAGGGCAAATGTTACGATTTTTCTTCATTTATAGGGGGACTTACTATGTATACTGCGAATTGAATATGTTGATTTCTTATGATATAATTTTATTGTTGTGTGTTTTGTGAATGTATTCCGGCTTGTCCGGATTTTTTTATGAGAGGCACAAAAATATATAGCAAAGGGCAGATAATTTTTTATGGAAGAAAAAACTACTATCACCACTAAAGAAGATAAAACCACCGAGCTGTTCAAAAATGCACCGGTACCAAAAGCCGTTATATTAAATGCTATTCCGTCTATCATCAGTATGCTGATGGTGCTTGTCTACAATCTGGCGGATACATTTTTTATCGGACAGACGGGAAATACCAACATGGTTGCTGCAGTTTCCATCGCAACACCTATATTTATGCTGTTCATGTCAGTCGGAATGCTGTTCGGCATAGGCGGTACATCACTTATTTCAAGACGTATCGGCGGCGGACATGCTCAGGACGCAAAGCATATTTCATCTTTCTGCTACTGGTCTGACGTTATTATCGGAATCATCGGTGCTGCCGGCATCATGATCTTTGCTCATCCGATAAGCACTGCGATCGGAGGAAATGATGATACCATAGACTATATCGTAGAATATCTCCAGATCGTATCATTCGGAATACCTTTTCTTATTCTCAGCAACTCGTTTTCAAATATCATTCGTGCCGAAGGAAAGCCAACCACAGCAATGCTCGGCATGATCATCGGAAATATGATGAACGTTGTCCTTGACCCGCTGATGATCCTTGTTTTCAAATGGGATGTTGCAGGTGCCGCATGGGCAACTGTTCTCGGAAATGTCTTCTCAGCAGGCTTCTATACTCTTCATATCATCAGAAGTCCTATCCTTTCAGTTTCACCAAAATCGATCAAACTCGGAAACGGAATTGCCAAAGGCGTACTCCTTATCGGTATCCCTGCTTCATTAAACGGTCTTCTTATCAGCACATCAAATATCCTTGTAAACAGCCAGATGGAGCCTTATGGAACTGTTGCCCAGGCCGGTCTCGGAATTGCAATAAAAGTAAATATGATCGTTGTAATGCTCCTTATCGGTCTCGGACTTGGCATTCAGCCTCTCCTTGGCTACTGCTTCGGTGCCGGAAATAAAAAAAGATATTTTGCTGTATTAAAATTTTCAATTTTCCTTGCACTTTCAATAAGCTTAGTAATGACTCTGATATGCTATTTCGGAGCAAGTCCTCTGGTAAAAGCCTTTCTTGACAAACCTGATGCTTACGAATACAGCATGAGATTTGCACGAATCTACATCCTTTCCGGACCTGTAATGGGAATACTTTTCGTATTTATCAACGCTATCCAGTCAATGGGTGCCGCTCTTCCGGCTCTTATTCTCAATATCAGCAGACAGGGACTTATCTATATTCCGGTTCTTTTCATTTTCAAAGCTGTATTCAACTCACCGAACATGCTGGCTGCTGCTCAGCCTTTTACCGACTACTGTGCATCTGCACTTGCAGTTTTCCTGTTTATAGTTTTCAACAAAAAATATTTTGACAAAACCATTCAGCAGCACTCAGCTGAAAAACAGTCTGACGAAGTCAAAGCTGAACAATAATAATGATATAAATATACCGTCTTTATCAAAGGCGGTATATTTTTATCATTCATGCAAACCAAATTATTGACATTTTTATCAAAAAGCCAAGAAAAAATTAACAAAAATGTCATTTCTGCCAAAGTTACCCATTTTTATAATGAAAACCTTGAAACAGCCGCTGCTTTATAGTATAATATTATTTGTTATCATAAACAAACACAAATACTGAAAGAGGATTATCCATATGAAAGATCTTCACAAATCCAGATTAAAAAGATCAGTTCTTCAGGGCAAAACCGTAATGAACTTTGCACTGAGAAAAAAGGACATCGTAAATGCCGGAAATTATGAGCTTATCTCTAGGAACGAAAACAGCCTTTTTCTTAAAACCGTTCTTGTTACTCACAATCAAAAGCAGACAATATCTTTTGATATTTCGGGACTCACCCCGTTATCCGAGCTCCTTTCCGAAGAAATATCACAGAAAAAATATTTCAACATTCTTTCAGACATCACCAATACCATCGAATACTGCAAAAAAAACGGGATATCATCTGACAGTATTTTTTGCGATCCTGACAAGATATTTATCAGCAAAAACAACGGAAACGTTCTTCTTGCCGTACTCCCGATAAATAAAGGAAGTCTTATGAGCAGCTGTGCTCGTTCACTCAGCGATGCGGACAAAATGGCGCACCTTACCGTATCAGATGTCTCCAGGCTTCAAAAATATCAGAAGTTTCTTGAAGATCAGATCACTTTGAAAAAGAAAAACAAAAGTCTCGCTTTTGAAGAACAAAAAATGAAAAACATTCTAAAAAGCAGTGCAGATTTAAAAAACAGAGACATTTCTGACACTGTTCCGGAAACCGGAACATCTGCAGAAGAAACAGATCCGGCACCGCTGCTCAAAACACAAAAAAGCGTAACAAAAAGCAACTGCCTTCCTTCTGCTTTTGTTACTGATTCAAAAGGACAAAAATATTACATAGATCACATTCCGTTTACCTTCGGAAGAAATGACAAAAGTGAAAATATAGATGTATCTCTTTCAGACATCCCCGAAATATCCGGATTTCATGCAAGTATTCTGTTTGCTGACGGAAAATACTATATAAAAGACAACCGTTCAACAAACGGAACTTATCTGGTACATGAATCTGATAAAGAAAATTCTCTTTCATCACAAAAGCAGATCGACAGAGCCGAACTTTCAAACGGAGATACTTTTTACCTGTATCACACACCTTTCAGATTTTCCATGGATGATGACTCATCACACACATGTCTGATAGAACAAAACAATTATGATGATTCAAAAACCATGTGCATAGAAAATACTCAGACATGCAGCATCTCAAACTATCTTTCGTATATAACAAACGCAGAAGAAAAAGTTGAAGCTTATCTGTCTTCTTTTCCATATTCAGATGATATTTTTCCGGGAATAGTAATAGAAAGAACTTTTGAAACCGGACGTATCAGATACAGGATCTCAAATCAGTCAGCTGATGATCTTCTCGTTGCAGGCAGCAGAGTAGATAAAGGCGATTCTGTAACAATTTTTTCAGGCTGCTCCTTTTCATTAAACAGCATCAGTTATACTTTTTATATAAAATATTAAAAGAGGATATAAAATGACATATATTTCTGCTTATTGTACGGATGCGGGTTCTGTTAAAAGAATCAATCAGGACAGTATGTGCATAAAAGCCGCCGAATATAAAAGCGACAGTGTAATTCTTGCTGCAGTGTGCGACGGAATGGGCGGACTGTCAGAGGGTGAAACCGCAAGTTCATATATTATAGACGGGCTGTCCGAATGGTTTGAAAACAATCTGCCCGATCTTATGCGTTCATCAAAAAGCATTCTTGAAATACGTGAAAATCTGGATACATATATTCATAAACTAAACGATGATCTTAATCATTATTCAGCGATCACTGAAAAAGCTCTGGGAACAACTTTGTCAGGAATGATATTTTTTTCCGAAATAAATACGATCCTGACTGTTCATATCGGTGATACAAGGATCTATAAGATAAGTGAAGATTCAATACGAATTTTAACAACAGATCACTCTGTCATTTCTGAGGAAATCAGAAACGGCATTCTCTCGCCTGACTCCGCAAACACCGACTCAAGACAAAATCAGCTTACAAAATGTATCGGTGCCGTCATAAAAAATGCAGAATATGATTACAGCATTGCAAGTATCGACCCGGGTACAGTGTATATGATATGCTCCGACGGATTCAGAAAAAAAATATCAGAACAGGAAATACATGCAGGACTTAATCCGCTCGTCTGCACCGATGACATTTCCTCTGAAAAAGCTCTGAAAGCTCTTTTAAGCAAAAATCTCGAAAGAAATGAAATAGACAATATTACAGCTTTGATCGTAAAGCCGGTTATTAATTAGATCCTTCTGCAGCATATTTTTATCAGTACTTAAGCTGCAGTCTTTTCCAAATCATATTCTGAAAGGAGCCTTACTGCTTGCTAAATCCGGGATTTATTTTAAACGAACGATACAAGATAAAAGAAATCATAGGCAAAGGCGGTCTTTCCGTTGTTTACAGAGCTATAGACCTTGAAGCAAACGGAGCTGTCCGTGCAGTAAAAGAAATATCAAAAAAAAGAAAAGCGATCATCAATTCCGCAAAACAGGAGTCACAGCTCATAAAAGAGTTTTACGAGCACGATGCAAACAACTTTTTCCCGAATATTATTCAGAGTATCGAGGATAATGACTCTCTTTACATCGTTATGGATTACATTGACGGAATTGCAATGAATACTCTTCTGAGAACAGGAGCATTTTCAAAAAAACAGATAATTGACTGTGGAAAAGATATCTGCTCTGTAATAAATTTTCTTCACAGCTACGGAAAAATATACAGCGACATGAAGCCGGACAATATAATGGTTATAAACAAGAAAGCCGTTTCATCCGACCTTGAAAAAACTCAGAAAAAGAGCACTTTGAAGCTTATAGATTTCGGAGCAGTAGTACAGACAGAATCCGGTACACCTGTACAGTATACTCCCGAATATGCGGCCCCTGAACAGTTTCGTGAAGAAAAGCTCGACATAAGAACAGATATTTTTAACATCGGAGCAACTCTTTTTCATATGGCAACCGGAAAGAAACCGCTTCCTGTATTTGATGATGAAAGAAAATTCCGCAGTTCCTCTGAACGTTTTGTTTTCAAAGGAAACAACGTAAAAATAAATTCTTATCTGAAAAAAATCATAATAAAATGTGTGGATGACAATCCTCTGAAAAGATACAGCAACTGCAGGGAACTGTATTCGGATCTTGTAAAAGCTGACAAACTCGCCTATATAAAACTAACCGCAGCGTCAGCAGCTGTAACAGTTGCTGCGGCTGCACTGTGCGTCGTATCATACAGCAATTTTAACCAGTCCGCACAGCAAACATATCATGAATATATAGAAGCTTTCAGCAGTGCTTCAGATTATCAGAAAAAAATAAACTACATAAAAAAAGCTGTAAATATTCAGCCGGAAAACCCGGATGCTTACCTGGATCTTATATCATACATGACGCAGGATTCAGTACTGACTGAAAAAGAAAGTGATGATCTTACTACGATCCTTTCCGCAGAAAACGAAAAAAAGCTGAAAAATTCAGGCGAATACGAAACTATCACATGCAATATCGGAAAAGCATACTGGTATTATTACAATAAAAATTCATCAGAACTGCTTGATATAAATTCTGATATAAATGCACCGGCAAGAGCACAGACATCTTCAAAATGGTTCGGAAAATCTCTCACTGATGATTTTCACGAAAAAGACCCTATCCAGTACGAGCTGGCAGAAGTTTATACTGACATCGGCGATTTTCATTCAAAAATCAAACAAAAAGTTCTTGAGGCAAACGATGCTCCGATGTACCCGACATACTGGCAAAATCTCAATAAGCTTCTTGATATTATTGCCCGCGACAAAAATGACACCGAGATCGTCCTTCTTGAAACTTACAGATTTGCTTTGCGCTCTGATATGATATATGCATATAAATTTGCATCAGGAAATACAGCATCACAAAAGGAACAGCTGGAATTTATCGAAAAAGTAACAAAAGGCACTTCACGTATTCATACTACAACTGATATCACACAAAATTTACAGTCCGAGATAAACCATGACATCTCTGAACTTGAAAAGATAATTGACAGTGCATACAACAGATCGGAGGAATAAGAAATGTCTCACAGCGCATGGTTTATAGTTTTTATCATTTCTCTGATCATATCTGTAACAGGTGCTGCAGCAACAACAGTAATGATCATTAAATTCGGTATTGTATCATCTCTGATGTCTTTAAAGAAAGACATCTCTGAACTTTCGTCTGAATATTCAGAAAATGATTATCATCCGGTAAAAACTGAAAATCTCGGCTTTTCAGGAGAAAACCGCGGTTTTGATTTTTCAGATCGTGCCGCCTCAGGTACTGTTGTGATCAACAGACCGGCCGAGGAACGAACCGGAACCATACTGTCATCCGAATCTTTTTCTGTCACCAAAAGCATTATCATCTCGTATGGAAATCCTGAAAAAGTAAAACTGACACTGAAAAAACATTCCGGCAAATATTAAAATTAAACATTAAAATAAAAAAATGCAGATTTGTGATAATTATCATCAAATCTGCATTTTTATTTCAGTACCTGTGTTGTTTAAATCTTATTTTGCTTTTGTTGCAACTTCCTCAACAAGCATCTTTACGATATCATCAACAGGAACATCAGGTGTTTCACCTGTTTTTCTTGAACGAACTGTAACTGTATTTGATTCCATTTCCTTATCACCGATGATAAATGTATATGGAATTCTTTCAAGTCTTGAAGCCTTAATCTTAGGTCCGATGTTGTCATCTCTCTTGTCAACAGTTACTCTCATGCCGTATGAACAAAGCTTGTCTGCGATGCTCTGTGCATAATCGTTGTGCTGTTCACCGATCGGAAGGATTCTTACCTGTTCAGGTGCAAGCCAGAGAGGCATTACGCCTGCAAAATGTTCGATCATGTATGCAAGTGTTCTCTCATAGCATCCGAGTGATGTTCTGTGAATAATATAAGGAAGCTTCTTCTGACCATCCTTGTCAATATAGTACATTCCAAATCTCTGAGCAAGAAGCATATCGATCTGGATCGTAACAAGTGTATCTTCCTTGCCGAATACGTTCTTGTACTGAATATCAAGCTTAGGTCCGTAGAACGCAGCTTCATCTATGCCGACAGTATATTTTACACCGAGATGATCAAGGATATTGCCCATAACTCTCTGAGCTTCTTCCCACTGTTCCTTTGTACCTTCATACTTGTTCTTCGGATTTGCAGGATCCCACTGTGAGAATCTGAATGTACATTCATCAAGAAGTCCTACTGTATCAAGGAAATATTTTGCAAGTTCAAGACAGCCCTTAAATTCTTCCTCAAGCTGATCAGGACGAAGAATATAGTGACCTTCTGAAATTGTGAACTGACGAACACGGATAAGACCGTGCATTTCACCGCTGTCTTCATTTCTGAAAAGTGTTGATGTTTCTGTCAGACGCATAGGAAGATCTCTGTATGAACGCTGACGGTTCAGGTATACCTGATACTGGAACGGGCATGTCATCGGACGGAGTGCAAAGCATTCCTTTGTTTCATCATAAGGATCTCCGAGGATAAACATTCCGTCAAGATAATGATCCCAGTGACCTGATATTTTATAAAATTCTCTCTTTGCCATAAGAGGAGTTTTTGTAAGCATGCATCCGTGAGCCTGTTCTACGTCTTCAACCCATCTCTGGAGAAGCTGAACTACTCTGGCACCCTTAGGAAGAAGAACAGGAAGTCCCTGACCTACAACATCAACGGTTGTGAAATATTCAAGTTCACGTCCGAGTTTGTTATGGTCTCTGAGCTTAGCTTCTTCAAGCTTTTTAAGATGTTCTTCAAGTTCAGATGCCTTTGGAAATGCAACTGCATAAATTCTTGAAAGTGACTTGTTCTTTTCGTCGCCTCTCCAGTATGCGCCTGTGCATGAAAGAAGCTTAAATGCCTTTACGCCTGAAGTTGAAAGAAGATGAGGACCTGCACAAAGATCTGTAAAGTCTCCCTGCTTATAGAATGAGATCGGTTCACCCTTTCCTGCATGCTCCTCACAGAGTTCAACCTTGTAAGGTTCTTCAAGTTCCTTAAGATATTTTAAAGCCTCTGAAGGTTCAAGCTCAAACTGTTCAAGCTTTATGCCTTCCTTAACGATTTTCTTCATCTCAGCTTCGATTTTTGTAAGATCTTCAGCTGTAAACGGCTTTTCAACATCAAAGTCATAATAGAATCCTGTATCGATAGCAGGACCGATGGCAAGCTTTGCATCCGGATAAAGATGCTTTACTGCCTGAGCCAGAATATGAGAAGCAGTATGCCAGAAAGTCTTCTTTCCTTCAATACTGTCAAAAGTCATTACTTCAAATTCACAGTCCTTGGTTAAAGTGGTTCTGATATCCTTAACCTCTCCATCTATTTTTACACAGCAGGCAGCCTTGAGAAGACCTGCACCGATCTCTTTAATGACATCAACTGCAGCTGTTCCGGCTTCTGCCTCCCTGATACTTCCGTCTTTTAACGTAAGCTTAATCATAATATCAATTCCTTTCATTAAAAAATTTATAAAAAAGCCCCTCACTGCAGTAAGTATACAAATATACACACTGCAACGAGGGGCAATAATATACTGCGGTTCCACCCTGCTTTACAGAAAAATATCACTTTTTCTGCATCTCATTATGTTCCTGTAACGTAGAACACACGTTGCTTTTTAAGCACACTCAGAGAACGGTATCCGAAATCAAACATCCGGCCTTTTTCTCATCAAACAAAAGGCATCTCTGTAACGGCTGTATACCTGAAACGGCTTTTCTCTTCATAGTTTTAAATATTTAATAATTTATTTTCTTCCAGTCTGCGATCATAGATTTTAACATGATCAGATCAACAATGTTTACTTTCTGATCACCATCAATATCTGCCATGCCGGTCTCTTCATCATCAAGATCAGAAATTCCCAGCAAATAGTTTATCAGCAATGAAATATCAGATGCATTTACATTTCCGTCTGAATTGATATCTCCCTTCAGCACGCTGCCGGCATCTTCTTTTCCGTAAAGTTTTATTTCACTGATGTTGGCACAGAAATTATCTTCCCTGTTGTCGCTGTTGGAAGGAGAACCATCCGGAACATAATATTTTATGTATCTGAAGGTTTTTTCTATATCTGTTATATATGAAAAACCAAACTTTGGTTTTGAAGGCACCGTATAGATCTTTTCCCAGTTCACACCGTCCTCAGAACCTGCAAATATTCCTTCAGTCATTCTGTATTCATATCCGGGTCTCGGAGCATAAGCTATTGCATCGATACTGCATGGTTTCCCAAGATCTATCTGAACCCATCCGTCTGTAACACCGTCAAAGAAGGTAGATGCTTTTCCGTCAATTATTTTTTCAGCATCGTTTGATGAATTATTCCACGGCTCTGAACTTGACAGCATTGAAGGATCAAGCTTTATTTCATCCAGACTGTCAACCGGAGTATCATTTTCCGTTACATTTTCTATAATAAAGGTTGTAACAGAATTTGGTATCAGCGTCGCCTGAAATGTTTTTGAATTTACATAAAGCGGATTCAGCTCAGCCCAGTGTTCACCACCGTTGTTGCTGCCGCTTGTTCTGACGACTTTAACGGAATTTCCCGTGCTTTTAAAACCGGAAAGGTCAAAATTGTAATTCTGACTGCTTCCCTGAGTATTTACTGCGACAATAACAAGCTGATCATTTTCCTTGTCATATGCAGCAAGCGTATTTGACGATGAATTTAACATTGTAAATCCGGGTCTTATATATCTTGTAAACTGTCCGAAAGCATAGTATTTCTGAGACAGGATAATATCTTTTTTATCATGGTCAGCTACCGCTACTCCCCAGAATCCTCCTGAGAGATCAGGCATTCCGGAATCTTTTTTTCCGTTATATCCCTGCGAGCTGATATGATTGTCGATGACCTGCCACATTATCCAGGCAGAACAGCCGAGACCGTTGCAGTCATCAATTATTCTTTTTGAAAACCAAAGTGCATTTGCCATATCTCCGGCATTTGAGCCTGCTGTCGAACTTCCGTCCACCTCACTCATCCAGAGATTTTTTCCGTTTGTAAGGGCGATCTCCTGAAGTTCTGCTCTTTTTGACCCGCCGTAGCTGTGAGTATCTATACGTCCCAGAGCATTTTTGGCATCATCCGACATGGAATTCATTGCTGAAACCTGAACATCTATTCCTGTTTCATCAGTTCCGCTGATAATTACGTCTGACATGCCTTTGTTTTTCATGGCACGTTCAAGCTCCGTTATCATTGTTGATTCAGATGAACCGATATCAAAATGGCAGCCTTCCTGCTTTTTGCTGTATGCTCCCCAGTAATCAGTATACGGTTCATTGACCGGTTCAACACTCTGGACCTTTATGCCAAGTTCGTTTTTAAAATAGTAACAGACATTTGCAAGGTAGTCTGCAAAATCATCATAGCAGTCATCCTTAAGATTGTTGCTTCCCGCACTGGTATTTCCTGTCGAGCATCCGCTTTTGCACATATAGTAAGGAGGCGAATTTGAAAACATCTCAACTATGAGATCGTCACCGTAAGCCTCTTTAATTTTCATAAGAACATTCTGCTGATTTTTATCAGCATTCCAGTTGTAAGTCACCTGACCGTTGTTGTATACCGTATATCCCGGCATATTTGAATCCGTTCTTGTAATATGATCATGCGTCGGATCATCGCCGCCGCCGATGTTGTAACGGACAATATTCAGATTCAGTCCTTTGTCGCTGAAAAAAGTTTCTGCTGCTTTTTTTGAAAGCTCATCAGAATACCCGACTCGGTTAGCCCACCAGCACAGGGAGGTTCCCCAGCCTTCAAATTCACCGTCATTTACTTTATAGGTACTGTCAGGTGAAATTTTTACGAAAGTATCCGCTTTTACATCAAGTTCATCTCTGTCCGAATACATCAGCATTCCGGTCAGAAGAGCAAATACGGATACAGTTGATACCAAATATCTGTATACTTTTTTCATATCAGTGTCCTCCGCTGAATTCAGCAAAAAAATTAAAAACACCCGCATCTGAAACTAAACTAATTATTATTATAACAGATAAAAACTAATTTGTATATATATATATCAAAAAAACAAAATAATTTGTTTTTCAGTAAAAAATTTTTCATTTTCACACAGTTCAGTCATGAAAGAAAACAGCTTTAAATTAAGCAAAATATTACAACTGTTTATGCAGCTGTGATGTCATAAATATTTTTATCACCGACCGGTAAAAATATTGCTTGTATATATCCAAAAAAAATCAAATAACCTTGACTTTTACCATAAAAAGATATAAAATAGAAGTGTTGCATAAATTTTTTTGCAGCAGTTTTCTGATAAGAATTGCCTTATCTTATCAGGATTAAGTGCTTCGGCACATGAACATCAAAACGCAGCCTGCTGTGAGATCATATAAATTTTTTAAAGCTCTAAAATACATTTTTTGCCTGATAGACAGAGATAATATATTTAAACAATTTACCAATATTTTAATATAAAAATCTTGAAAAAGGAAAATTAGTTTCGGAATTTTTTAAAATTTAATATTTCAGACCCTTTGCAGGTAAGTGCGTTTAATAAACAACTTATTATTTTACCAGTGAAAGGGGGATAAATTTTTCATGCCATTACCTATTTTGGCTGCAATCAACACACCGATTGTTATCATTATCGGTTTGATTGCATTTATTATTGGTGCTGCCGCTGCCGGCTACATTTGCTTTAAGCAGGGATATTCATACAGAAAAAAAGAAGCTGAATCTGCTATTGATTCCGCAGAAAAAGAAGCTGAGCGTATCCGTAAAAATGCTGCTGCAGATGCTGAAAGCAAAAAGAAAACAGCTCTCGTTGAAGCGAAGGATGAGATCTACAAGTTAAAATCAGAAGCTGAAAAAGAGATCAAAGACCGACGCAGTGAAATTTCCAGACAGGAAAGAAGAATACAGCAGAAGGAAGAAAATCTTGACAAAAAGAATGATAACCTTGAACACAAGGAAGAAGTTCTCCAGAACAAGATCAAAACTGCTGAAGAAAAACTTAATGAGGCTGAAACAATCAAGAAAAATCAGCTCGATATTCTTGAGAGAATCTCAGAATTTACAAGAGAACAGGCTAAGGAATACATCATTTCCCAGCTTGAAACAGAACTTGTTCATGAAAAAGCACTCAAGATATCATCTTATGAACAGCAGATCAAAGACTGCTGTGAGGAAAAAGCAAGAAATCTTATTTCACTCGCCATTGCCAAATGTGCAGCTGAACAGGTTTCTGAATCCTCCGTTTCTGTTGTTGCACTTCCTAACGATGAAATGAAAGGAAGAATCATCGGTCGTGAAGGAAGAAACATCAGAACACTTGAAACACTTACAGGTGTTGATCTTATTATCGATGACACACCTGAAGCAATCACTCTGTCATGTTTTGACCAGGTCAGACGTGAAGTTGCAAGAATTGCGCTTGAAAGACTTATCGCCGACGGAAGAATTCATCCGACAAGAATTGAAGAAATGGTTGACAAGGCAAGACGTGAAGTTGAACACAAAATCAAACAGGAAGGCGAACGCGCAATCCTTGAAACAAATGTTCACAACATTAACCACGAACTTGTTAAGCTTATCGGACGTCTTAAGTTCAGAACAAGCTATCGCCAGAATGTTCTTAATCATTCAATCGAAGTTTCACAGCTCTCCGGAATACTTGCATCAGAACTTGGTGTAGATGCAAATGTTGCAAGACGTGCAGGACTTCTCCACGATATCGGAAAAGCTTTAACTTCAGAAATCGAAGGATCACATGTTCAGATCGGTGTTGATGTCTGCAAAAAGTACAAGGAAAGTGCAGAGATCATCCATGCAGTTGAAGCTCATCATAACGATGTTGAGCCGACAACAGTTATCGCCTGCATAGTTCAGGCAGCTGATGCTATCTCAGCAGCAAGACCTGCTGCAAGAAGCGAAAATTACGAAAGTTACATCAAGCGTCTTGAAAAGCTTGAAGAGATCTGCTCTTCTTATGAAGGCGTTGAAAAATGCTTTGCCGTTCAGGCAGGACGTGAAGTCAGAATCATGGTTCTTCCTGAAATCATCAACGATGAAAAAATGGTTCTTGTTGCCAGAGACATTGTCAAGAGAATCGAAGACGAAATGGATTATCCGGGACAGATCAAGGTTCATCTTATTCGTGAAAGCAGAGCTATTGAATTTGCAAAATAATTTTACTTACCGAAAATATATACCCTGCTTGTCAAGCAGGGTATTTTATTATCTGTTATTACCTTCGTCAAATAAAAAAAATCGCCGGCAGATACCGCCGACGAAATTATTATTTTGTATTGTCGATACTCCATTTTGAAATATAGATCTTCTTGGACTTTGTACCATCAAGCATATTGTTGTTAAAAAAAACATCAATATCATTATATCTGTAATCCTCTTTGATCTCATTTCTTTTTCTCAGAAGATTAATTTTGTTTTTCAGCAGGTCGACATTTACCTTTCTCTGAAGAACCGGACCGTATGTTTTACGCTGTCTTGCAAATATGATTATTTCTCTTGCCGAGACTATATTGTCATCTGCTATGTTATAGACGCCCGTATATGAATAATCTTTTGCCATGGAGATAAAACATAGTATGAATTCAACAAGATTATACAGACAGCAGAACTGAAATCCGTAATCGCCTGAATGATATACAAACAAATTATTTGTTTCCTTATCAAGTATCTTGTTGATAAGATTATCTGTATAATCGCTTGTATAAACCGGTGCTATTCTCAAAGCAGCGCCAATCATTTCTTTTTGATTTTTCAAAGCAAATGAAAGTGCTCTTTCTGCATCATACTTCAGCTTTGCATAATTTGATTCAAGATTTAATTTGTCATCTTCCCTGATTGGTTCACGTGACTTCGGCAATTCATAAACAGCGCTCGTACTAAGCAGAATAAACTGTTTAACCCCGGCGTCTTTTGCCATAAAATACAAAAAGTCATCATAATCAGCACTGTGATCCATATCATCTTCAGTAATAATATTCTCAAGATCGTTGTCAACAGTACATGCACAGTGAATCACAGTATCAAAGTGTTCTTCCTTGAATATTTTTTTAAATGTAGGTATATGATGCGGACCGGCTTTAATGAAAGTATATCCCGGTTTTCCGGAATTAAAACTATTTTCATTTTCGTCAGTTCCAATAACAACATTCCCTTTTTCAAGAAGACTTGAACATATCATCTTACCTATAAGACCGCAGGCACCTGTAACCAATATTTTCTTCATACTACACACCTCCCGCAAATAATATATTTCTGTAAGATAGAAAACCAATTTGTAACCATCAAGTAAACCCGGTAAGAACAGATTACAATCTGTGTTACATATCTCTGCATACCCTATATCTATTATTATTATAGCATACGAGCGCAAAAAAAATCAATGGTTTTTACATAAAACCGCATTATGAACAAGAAAAAAGGTGGTAATTATGAACATTATTGAAAAAAAGCAAGACGGCAAACAATATATTACACAAAATAATTATTTGCGCAATAAATTCCAAAAAAAAGTTATAAAGCTGTCATTGAATGCCGGTTTTTCATGTCCGAACAGAGACGGAAAAAAAGGAACCGGCGGCTGTACATACTGTTCTGCTGAATTAAGCGGTGATTTTTCAGGATGCATTTCAAAAAGCATCACCGAACAGCTTAACGATCAGGTCATCCTTCTGTCGAAAAAATGGAACGACTGTCTGTACATTCCATATTTTCAGGCAGGATCAAATACTTATGCCGATATTTCTGTCCTGAAAGAAAAATTTGAAGAAGCACTGCTGTTCAAAAACACTGTCGGTCTCTCCATTGCCACCAGAGCAGACTGTATATCCGCGGAAACAGCAGACTATCTTTCTGAACTGTCCGACCGGACTTATCTTACAGTCGAGCTCGGACTTCAAAGCATTTTTGACTCAACTGCCGACAGGATCAACCGCTGTCACACCTATGATGAATTTTTAAAAGCTTATAAAATGCTGAGTGACAGAAAAATAAATGTATGTGTTCACATCATTAACGGTTTTCCATGGGAAACAAAAGAAATGATGCTTGAAACAGCCCGTGAAACAGCCCGACTCAGACCGCACGCTGTCAAAATCCATATGCTCCACATTTTAAAAGGAACCGCACTTGGAGATGAATTTGAAAAATCTCCGTTCAGGCTTCTTTCAGCTGATGAGTATATTGACACAGTCTGTGACCAGATAGAACTAATGTACCCTGAAACAATAATTGAACGTGTGACAGGTGACGGAAACAGAAAAACACTTATCGCTCCTCTCTGGACTGCAGACAAGAAAAAGGTCATGAACGGAATAGACATGGAAATGCGAAGAAGAGGAGCATTTCAGGGCGACAAATTTCAGAAATAATAAGCAAAGCCGGAAAACAAAAGCGTTTTCCGGCTGATTTTCTGTTATTGTATTAATAAAATCAGGTTTCTCCGTTATTTGCATCATCGATCAGAGTATCAATAACACTGTAGCATGTATTTACTGTTTCAGCCCAGGATGTACCTGCCTGAAGAGATGCTCTGATTCCAAATTCTCCGCTGTCAAGAGTACCTGAAACATCCGAGCTGACACCCATATAGAAATCAAATACAGGATTATCAAGCGCCATCTGATGAAGTTTATCCTTCATTTCGATCATGTCAGGTCTCCAGTTGTATGTCTCAACAAGAAGATCGTTTCCTATCTGCTGAAGTCCGTCATTAAGCATTGTTGCTCTCTTGCACTCTGCAAATTTTGCAACACCTTCAGGATTTTTTCCGCCTCTGACCATGAGGTATCCCTCAACTGTTGTCGGAACATAATATTCTTTTGAATTCGGATCTTTAGGCATCGGTACAAACGCTGCATCTTCTCCGAATGTCTTTTTCCATTCTTCGCCTGACTTGTAAAATGCCCACATTCCGCATGGATAGAAAAGTTCTTTGCCTTCTCCTATAAATGACGGTTTTTCATTCCAGTCAAATTTGCCTTTATCAAGGACACAGCCGTCCTTGTTAAGAGAAGCCATAAAATTCTGAACCTTTTCAAGTGCAGGATCTCTGAGGTTATTTACAAGTTTGCCGTCTTTGAGTCCGATATAAGGAACTCCTGTTGTCAGTGACAAAGCTGCTTCGGTCCAGTAACCGTCTATGCCGTACAAACCGTTTTCCGGATCAACAAATTCATCAAGAAGAGATTTAAAAGTATCCCATGTCCATTCGTTATTTTCAAACAGCTCTGCAGGATCCTTCAGTCCGTTCTCGGATATTGTCTTTTTGTTGTATATTACAACACAGTTATCACCGTTTACATCCGTGCACATCAGATAATGATGTCCGTCCCAGACAAAACTGTCATTTTCCTTTTTAAGATCCTTCCACAGAGGTGAATCAAAATCAATATAGTCATCAACAGGAACAAACATCTGCTTTATGGCACCCTTCGGAAATGCATCAAGATCTCCTGCAGGGAAAAAATCTATTCCTTCATCACCATTTATCGCTGCTGCAAGCTTTTCGTATCTCTGAGACCAGTCTACAATGTTCTGCTCCACTTCTCCGCCGTATCTTTCCTGAAAAGTAACATACTCAGCATGAGCATCATCTCTGAATTCCCATGTTGACAGCCATTTTATTTTCTTATTTTCAAGCTCTCCTGTCAGTCTTTCATCCTTTGCGGAAAGAGAAGCCAGTTCCTCTCTGGTGGAAACATCCATATCATTTTTCTTCGGCTCTGATGAATCACAGGAAACTGCGGATGCAATCAGCAAAACTGATGCAGCAAGAACTGCTGCTTTTGAACACTTTTTCATAACCCGTTCCTTTCTGCATAGTATTATCTGTAATATTTTAAAGTTAGAATAAAGATAATATTATTTTAAAACAAATAAACTTTTGTGCAGAAAACAATTACTCTGCTTTAATAAAAAACATTGACCATATACTTAACTAGTATATCAGAAAATACCAATAAAGACAATTCTCAATATATATATATTTATTTTTATATAATTGTAAAACTATACAATTATTCGACTTTTATGCACGTCCACTGAATTTATTCCGTTACGTGTTCAATTCCCTGATGGAACATTGTCTTTACATGTGAATCTGCAAGAGAATAGAAAACAGTTTTTCCGTCTCTCCTGTATTTTACAAGACGTGCCTGTTTCAGTACTCTGAGCTGATGTGAAATAGCTGACTGCTGCATATTCAGTATCTGAGCTATGTCACAGACACACAGTTCATTTTCCAGAAGCACAAATAAAATTTTTACTCTTGTCGGATCACCAAACACCTTAAACAATTCTGCAACATCATAAAGAACGGAATCATCAGGCATATGGCTCAAAACTGCTTTAACGGCCTCTTCATGAACTTCTTCTGTTTCGCAGCACATTCTTTCCTCCATATATTCCACACCTTTCTCAATAAAATCCTAATAATAATTTTATCATGTATAAACAGAATTTGTCAAGTTTAATACTGTCAGGCTGAAAACTGCAAATTTTGTATACTGATCAGCCGGATCTTCCTCAGGACCTGTCGCTGACAAGTTCAGGGTGATTTCTGAAATAATGGAACAGATACTGCTGGGCGGTTCCTTCAAAACCTTTTGTACACGGAGGCATTCCGTCCGGAAAATATGCAGCTGTTACACGTTTTATCCAGACATCGACCGGAAAAGATTCTGTTCTGTGCATGCCGAAAAGAAGAACGCAGTCTGCGACCTTCGGACCAACACCCTTTATCTTCATAAGCTCTTTTTTAGCGTCGGGATAAGACATTGAACCGATTTTCTGAAAATTTATTTCCCCTGATGCTGTTTTTTGCGCAGCATCAATAATATACGGAGCTCTGAAGCCTGATCTTAAAAAGCAGAGGCTTTCCGCCGTTTCACCCGCAAGCGTTCCTGCATCAGGAAATCCGCCGTATTTGCTGCAAAGCCTGTCGATAATGCCTTTTATTCTCGGGATATTGTTGTTCTGGGAAATAATAAAAGAGCACAGCGTTTCCCATGTATCCTGCTTTAAAAGTCTTATTCCCGGGGCGAAGCTGCATGCATCGGCAAGTATTTTATTTTCAGAAAATCTCTTTTTCAGTTCTGAATAGTCTGTATCAAGATCAAAATATTCCTTCCAGATATTTTTAAGATCATTTTCAGACGTATTTTTTAAAATAAAAACATCTTTTTCCTTTTGCTGTATTTCAAGAAAATGATCCAGAAAAAATCCGGAAAAAGTATTTTCGTCAGTTCTTGTCCACCTGAACGCCTGACCGCAGTCCAGAGTTTCTTCAAGATCAAAATCCTTCTGAAAAAGAATAATATCATTTTTTTCTGTTTTATAGTTCATTTTTACACCAGTTTTCTGCTTCTTAAGCAAATTTGCAAACGTTTTTCAACGATAACAAGTATACACCATTTCATAAAAAAATACAATGCTGACATTTTCAACTGTAAATATTGTGCAATCAACATTGTCAACAAAATATAGAAATATAGTTTTTTCAAGTGTTTTCAACCTTTTCAACAGAGTTTTCAACAACAATTTAATTACAATTCAACATTTTCAATGCCGTTTCAACACAGTTTTCAACAGTTGGTTTAAAACTTTTAATTTTTTCATAAACATCCTCATTTCTTATTTTCAACGCATATTTATTAATTTCTACAACAAACGAAGTCAAAAAAAACTAAATCTTTTTATTCTAAAAGCATTGTTTTTTAATTGATAAAATGATATAATAAAAATAATTGCGACGTATATTTTTATTATAAATAAAAAGTGAGAATATAATTAATGGATAACAAATTTATAAATAAAGAAGAAAATTCCGAAGGAAATATCATTTTCGGAAAAAATCCGGTCATGGAAGCACTGAAGTCTGATCGAACAGTTGATACCGTATTTATCGCAGGTTCCGGAACAATTTACGGTAAAATATCTGCAATGGCCAAAGAAAAAGGCGCTGTTGTAAAAAACGTCAACGAACAGAAGCTCCTCTCTCTCTGCGGTTCTGTTGCTCATCAGGGAGTTGCAGCAATTTGTGCATGTGTTGAATATTCCACTGTTGAAGATATTCTTGACAATGCAAGAGAAAAAGGACATGACCCGTTTATTATCATCTGCGATGAAATCGAGGATCCTCATAACCTCGGTGCAATAATCAGAACTGCTGAAGCTGCAGGCGCTGACGGGATCATCATCCCCAAAAGGCGAAGCGCATCACTGAATCAGACAGTTTTTAAAACATCTGCAGGAGCTGCGAACTGGATCCCGGTAGCCAAGGTTGCAAATCTTGCATCTACGGTTGAACAGCTGAAAAAAGAAAATATATGGATCTACGGAACTGACGCCGAAGGTACCGACTATACAAAAGCCGATCTGAAAGGCGGAATAGCATTCATAATTGGTTCTGAAGGTTTTGGTATGGGAAAGCTTCTTAAAGACAAATGTGATTTTCTTTTAAGTCTTCCTATGGCAGGGCATGTCAATTCACTTAATGCCTCTGTTGCAGCCGGAATTTTCATATACGAAGCAGTAAGACAACGAAATTCATAAGGAGGAGATTATGCCGGCAAATAAAGATTATTCTATTGATGACATATTAAATGAATATGCTGACCTTGACAAAGCACCTCCGGTTGAATACAACAAAGAAAAAAGTGCCCTTGCTCAGGCAAAAGCAGAAAAAGAATTATTGTCGCTTTTTGAAGAACTTGAAGAAGAACAAAGACTCAAATCTTATTCAGAAAACAATGATTCTGAACCGAATAACAGCCGGGATATTTTTTCCGACTTTGATACAGACACGGTCCGGACCGATGAAAAACAGGTTTCTGATGAACCGGAACTGACCGGTGCAAAATTCATAAATCCTGACATCAGAGGATATGTTCCGTTTTCAGGTGCTTTTGAAAAAGCAGGCATTGACTATACAAAACAGTCGTCAGGTTCAGCAGAACGTGAAATACCTGATGAGATTCTTCCAAATGTTCAGATTTTAAATCAGGGTTCTGAAAAAAACGTTCTTCCGTTCGATCCTGACACTCTTGCTGACGACTCTTTTTCATCATCAATAAGACTGGATTCTTTTAACAGACCTTTACCGGAAGATGACGATCCTATAGACAGTCTGCTCAAAGAACTTGACAGTAAAAAAACAAATATTTCAGAAAAAACCGTTTCAGATACTGCAGTTCAGAATAAATCAGAAGAGATTCCTTCAAAAGAAGAGAATTTCTCCGAAAGCTCTTTCATTTTTGAAAAAGCTGAAGCTGAAACTGACGTCATCAGCACGACTGACTCTGATGACGAACCGGAAGAATCTGTAAGCTTTGATTTTTCTGATTCTGCTGAAAGCACAGACGATGCCATCGAAAGTTTTTCTTTTGAAAATATAAATTCCGTATCTAAAAAAACATATGATCAGCCGGAAAGTGATCAGCCGGAAAGCGAAGAAAAATTTGAAGATAATGCAAATTTATCATTTAACGATAACATTTCAGAAGAAGAACAAATTCCAGAATCATCTTTCGATGACACGGATTCATACACTTCACCGATCATCGCTGATAACATTACTGAAATAAATGACTTCTACAGTGTTGATCCGGAACCTGAAACTGCAGCTGAAGAGGAAATGCCTCAGCTGACATCAGAAGTTTCTGAAGAAGACCAGTCTTCAGAACTGTCAGAAACAGAAAAAATCAATTCACTTAAACAGGCATTAAAACCGGTTACTGAAACCTCGGAAGACACCGGCGAAAAATCAACTGACAATTCATCTGACAATGATGTAAAAAGATATTCAAGATTCAGCTTTTCCGGAAATAAAAAGCATGCATCCGTTTCAGATATTTCTGACGAATCCGAAAAAGACGCAACACGACGTTTCAGTGTTTCAAAACTTACAAAAGAAGAAACCAAAGATGTTTCCGAATCCCCTGAAGAAAAAGAAAACGAATCACAGGATCCTGTCGAAGACAGTCAGGAAAAATCAGTCAAAAGCAGCTTTTTATCAAGGATTCGCAAAGCAGTTGAAAATGAAGCTGCTGAAAACGAAGAAGAAAATAAGACCAGTTCGGATTTTTCATACAGAAGTGCTACCAGAATACAGGACAAGCCTACAAAAATCATCAAAAATCCTGAAAACAACATCAGATATGCACGCAATGACGATGATGACATGCTCAATCCAAAAATAGCCAGAAAAAAGAGTGAGCATAAAAAGAAAAAGCTTAAATCCGAGGTTGAAAATCTTGACCTTGAGATCCAGAAAGATTCAGCAGAAGGAACTGCAGATTCCCCGCTGCTTACAAAACTCAAAGAAATCAAAGACGGAATACTTGCTGATTTTACCGGTCCGAAAACTCTTGAACAGAAAAATCAGAATTTTAATATCAAATCAAGTCCTGAAGTAGGATTTTTCTCAATTGATGTTCCTATAGACTTCGAAAAAGAGGAAGATGAGATACAGAACGAAGACTCCTCTTCCATAGGAAGATTATTTACCAAACTCGGAAGCAGTTTTGAAAAATCAGCCGAAAACAAGATCGATGATTATAACTCTCCGAAAGACGCAACAGTTATTCTTGAAGATCTGTACAATTTGAAAAAAGGACTGTCTGTCAAGCTTACAATTCAGATCATCGCAGCCCTGCTCAGCTTCTATCTATGTGCTTCTTCATTGTACAAACTTCCTGTTCCGGCGTCCCTTGATCTGGCTGCTTCACCGCACAAGTTTGCTTTTGCACTTTTTATAATCTCTGCAATAGTATTTTTCACATCATTCTCGGTTATTTCCAGCGGAATAAAAAATATTATCCGCAGAAAAGCCGACTGCGACAGTCTTGTTGCTGTATCGATGCTGTTCTGTACCATAGCAGCTGCAGTATCCGCAGAAAGTTCAATAATGCTTCAGAGAAATTCAATATATATATTTACTCCTGTTGCGATAACCGGTTTACTGTTGAACACGATCGGAAAACATCTTATTGTAAACAGAGCAATAAACAATTTTGATGCCGTAATTACAACAGGTGACAAACATTCTCTTGTTTATATTGACAATGAAAAAGAAGCCGAACAGCTCACACGCGGAGTCATCAATGATTACCCGATCCTTACTGCAACAAGAAAAACAGGATTTTCATCAGATTTTCTGAAATACACATATTCAACTGACATAGCGGACAAGCTCTGCAAAAAGCTTCTTCCTGTTTCGCTGATCCTGTCACTTGTTCTTGCGTTTATCGCTGCACTGATTTACAGCAAAAGCATAAACACATTTTCACTTTCATTTATTATGTCTGCATTTACCATGTTTCTTGCATCATCATCATTTTTCGGTGCTTCAATAGTGGTAAACGTTCCTCTTGCCGATACGGCAGCAGAAGTTGAAGACAATGAAAGCATCATTCTCGGATACCAGAGTATCGATGATTTTTATGATACAAATGCTCATCTTATCAATTCAAAGGATCTTTTCCCTGCCTCAAGCATCAAGCTTTGTGCAATGAAAATGTTCTCAAACACAAAAATCGATGATGCACTTGTAGCAGCTTCAAGTCTTGTTATCAATTCTGACAGCATTTTCTCAGGAATGTTTGACGAAATAATTGATCATGACCGCAGCCTGCTGAAAAAAGTTGAAAACTTCTCTTTTGAAGATTCGATGGGAATCTGCGGATGGATCAGCAATAAACGTGTTCTTTTCGGAAACAGACAGCTCATGCTGAGCCACAATATCGAAGGTCTTCCTCCCAAATCAAAGGAAAAAGACCTTACCGGCAAAGGAAAGATCCCGGTTTATCTGTCCATTTCCGGAAATCTGGCTACAATGTTTATTATTAAGCTTAACGCCAACGAAATGGTTCGAGAGAGTCTTGATATTTTCAAAAACAACGATATTTCCCTTATTGTAAAAAGTCTTGACTCAATTATCACATGTTCCAGAATTTCAAAACTTTACGATTTTCCTGAAGAAATGATCAGCATCATACCCGGAGAGCTTCATCAGACCGCTCAAAAAGCTTCAGAGCCTGCAGAAAAATTCAGTTCATCAGTTATTTGTAAAGGCAGTCTTTTATCAGCAGCAAAGGCTCTGTCAAATATCAGAAAAATCCATCACAGCTCCGTTACAGCACTTATTCTTCAAAGTGTTGCCGTTGTGATTGCTGTTTTGATTTCTATTCTCTTTATGTGTACCGGAATGCTGACAGTACTGTCCCCTATAATGATCATACTGTATCAGGGCATATGGCTGCTCATCACTCTTCTTATCATCAAAGTAAAATCATAACAATAATTATACTGCATTCTGTATCCAAAGAATGCAGTATTTTTTTATGATTACACTTGAAAGAATAGAAATATCCAAGTATAATAAATAAGGTGATAAAAAAATTCCATTTTTCAAAGCTATGCCATGTTAAACCCAAATATGGAAAATCAATTTTCAGTAAACAATAATTTGAATCTGACTTACTGAATGATCGTGTATTGTTTAATATTTAAACGGAGGACACTATGAAAAAATTAATTATATTGGTGATCGCAGCTGTAATGCTCACTTCTGCCGGCTGCAGCGGTTCATCTTCAACCGACGGTTCTGCCAATAATACTAAAAAAACAACCGTTTCTATTCCTGAAAACAGTGAAAATGATTTTGCATACACAGTAGATGCAGACAATAATATCACAATCACAGGATACAAAGGTGAAAGCAAAACAGTTTCGATCCCGTCATCGATTGAAGGAAAAAAAGTTACAAAAATAGGCGATTATGCATTCAACGGTGAAGAGGAACAGGATGATCCAAACTCAATGGAACAGTACAAAGCCAATAACATCAACTCCATTACTGATATAGTCCTGCCTTCTTCTGTAAAAGAAATCGGGGAAGGCAGCTTTGTAAACTGCTATTCACTAAAAAATCTTTCATTATCAAAAGGTCTTGTTACAATTGGCGAAGGTGCGTTTGCAAACTGTTCAAAACTGATGGATGTTGCCATTCCTGACAGTGTAACATCATTATCCGGCTACGTTTTCTACAAATGTACGTCTCTTTCAAATATTGAACTTGGAAAAAAATTAACCTCCATAGGTGAATATGCTTTTTATGACTGTGACGAGATCCGTGTACTGAACATTCCTGACAGTGTAACACAAATAAGTGACGGTTGTTTCTACGACTGTGACAATCTCGGATTTGTTACGATCGGAAAATCTCTTTCAGAGATTCCAAAGTATGCATTTTATCTTAACAAATCTCTCGAATCCGTTACATTCGGATCCGGAATTACCAAAATAGGCGAAGGCGCCTTTGCAGGCTGTTCTGCACTCAAAGAGATAGATCTTCCTTCCGGATTAACTTCTGTCGAAAGAAAAGCGTTTTATTACTGTCCTAAACTTCTTTCTGTAAATGTTCCTGAAAGTGTTGCTTCAATTGATGAAATGGCTTTTGGATTTACAGAAATTTCAGATCCTGATACTGATGAAGTTTCAACCGTACTTGTGGACGGCTTCAAATTAACAGGAAAAAGTGATGCGGCAAAAAAATATGCCGATGATTCAAAAATTCCATTCAGCAATTAATATATTTTTGCAAACTTAAAAAACTGATGCATTATTGTGCATCAGTTTTTTTATTTGGAATTTCTTTACTTAAAACATAATCAGAAATTAAAAAAAACAATCAAATTACTGTTGTTTTGCACAATTATTATGGTATTTTTTATTTTTTATTGATTTTATTGTATTAATTGATATATAATGAAAATGTATATTACTTATTATGATCAGAGGGAGGTATATTATCATGCAGAAAAATATGTCACATAGAGCAGATTCGACTAACGCATTCTACATTGTTGACATATGCAATGGCAAAACAACGAGAGAATATAATTCACAGTTTTTAAAAATGATCGGTCTTGACGGAAACATGACTGATCTTTCAGATATGGACTTCACTGATTTTATACACAAGGACGATTTAAAAAAATACCTTATAGCAAAAAAATCCGTTTCAGAGGAAAATCCTTTCGAAAACGTAAATCTCAGACTGATAAAAATGAACCGCTCAGTTTTATTTGTAAACTGCGGAATCTACGGAACTACAACAACTGACGGCTATAAACGAATAATACACGCAATTTCTGAAACCGCAGATGATTTTCTTGATTTTGAAGATGATGCTTTTCAGTCTGTTTCACCGATTCTCTTCAAATTTTACATAGATGATACATTTCCGGATTATTATACAAACAGTTTTCTTAAACTCATTGGTTATACAGAAAATGAGATTGCAGAAAAGAAACTTAAATATACCGATATTATTGAAAATGATGATATCGAACATTTTGTCCACGCAATAAAAAATGCACAGTATACAAACGATGTATCCGGATGCACTGTTAAAATAAAAGACAAAAATTCAAAGATTCACTTCATCAGCTGTTCCTTTAAAAAGCTCTCCTCTGACGATTATTATCTCGGAATAGCAAATGACGTGACTATTCAAAAAGAAATTGAAAAAGATCTCAGTCAGAGTCACGAGATCATTCATGACATAACAAAAAACATAAACTGCGTTATCATGAATATCTGCATTAAAAACGGACTCCCTGAGCTTTTGTATATAAACGGCACATTTAGTTCAATGCTGGGATATTCTTCAGAAGAGATAAATTCCAACAGCAATGATATAGCAAGACTTTTCATTCATCCCGACGATTATTCACTGTTTATAAATTCGATCCAGAACAATTCGTCAGGTCCCGGCTTTGAATGCAGAGCACTCAAAAGCAATAAGGAAGTGATCTGGATAACTGTATCATCTTCAAAATCAGAAGCTATCGGGCATGGCAGCTACATCTGCACTTTCCAGGACATCAGCCATATAAAGAAAATTGAGCTTGAGCTGTCTGCCGGCAATGAACAGTATGCAAAAATTATCAACTGTCTTTCTGAAATAGCTTTTAAAATTGATCTTAAGGAAAAGACTCTCCAGAATTATGATATTTTTATAGACAAATATGATCTTCCGGCACAGATAGGAAATATGCCTGAAGGAATAATAGAGGAAGGATTTATTTCCGAAGAATCTGCAGATGCTTTCTATACTGCATACAATAAAACTCTTGAAGGGCCCGGTGAAGAAACTTGCGTAGTAAAACTCACTGAAAAAGCAGGAAACGGACTCTGGGTCAGACTGTCAATGACAGCTGTGTCAGATGAAACAGGAACTCCTGTCATGATAACAGGAACAGTATCAAACGTTTCAGAACAGCTTGCCGCAGAAGAATCTCTGTTCCACGAAGTAAATTCAGCGGCTCTTATGACACCTCTGTCCATAATGCAGTACATTATAAATCTTAACGAGGGCAGGATACTGTCTCACAAGCATTTCAGAGAAGACTATGACGGGATTTCAGAAAACTGTCATTTCAATACCTCGTTTCTCACAGAGCTGCTTTCATTTGTACATGAAGAAGAAAAGGACATCATATCAAAACAGCTTTCCGTTCAAAACCTGTGGAACATCTATCTTCAGGACAAAAACAGCACAACGATCTCCTTCAGAATGCTAAACAAAAACAGAGCCTATTTCTGGGTTTATGCAAATATTCAGTTTGTAAAAGACAAAATCACAGGAAACGTGATCGTGATGATACATTTCAGTCAGGCTGATTTTTCAAAGCAGGTTGAACTTAAAATGTTAAAAAAATCAGAACAGAACAAGTCGCCCGGTATTTTATCAAAAGCAATGTTCCGCGTTATGGTAAATGAATTTTTCAAAAAGGAACAGTGGAACGGAAGTCTTAACGCCATTTTTATTCTTGAAATAAAAGGACTGAAAAAAATAAACAGCACTTTTGGTCATGACAATGGCGAAAAAATCGTTCTGAAGATCTCCGAATACTTCCAGAGTATAAAATCCGGTCTGATAATCGGCAAACTTTTCGGAGAAAGACTGATGCTTTTTGTAAAAGACATCGAATCCTATGATGAACTAAATCTGACAGCAAACAAACTGTGCGAATGCTGCAAAGAAATTTCAGTAGCAGGAATAGATACTACAGCACTTACAGTTCATACAGGAGCTGCATTTGCACCGATCCATGGAAATGATTTTGATATGCTGTTTAAAAAAGCAGAAGAAGCGCTGTCTTCATTAAAAGACAGCGACCAGAACGGCTGTGCACTGTATTCGGAAAATCAGTCTTCAAAAACACTTTCTGCATCACATATTTCCAGAGATATGTCCAACATGAAAAGTTACAACGAATACATGGAAAAAACAGAACTTGTGTCCGATCTGAAAAAAGCAGTACATTCAGGACAGATATGCACATATGTTCAGCCGCAGTATGACATTCACGATGAAAAATATATAAGTCTCGAAGCTCTGGTCAGATGGAACCATCCTCAAAAAGGTGTTCTTACCCCTGACAAATTTATCAGCCTCGCTGAAGAAAACGGACTTATATCAGAAATAGATCTCTGCGTACTCGACCAGATATGTTCATATATCAGAAACCGCCTTGACAACGGTCTGAAAGTTATTCCAATCGCAGTAAACCAGTCCGGCTCAACTGTCAAATCACCGGATTATTTCAATAAAGCAACATCAATAATAAAAAAATACAACATCTCTCCTGAATATATCGAACTTGAAATAACCGAAAAATCCATCGTCAGCAGCTTTATCGACTTCAAAAAAATAATTTCCGGACTAAAAGATTTCGGTTTCAGAATCTCACTAGACGATTTCGGCTCCGGATATTCATCCCTCGAACTCCTGACCGAACTCCCGATAGATATTCTCAAACTTGGCAAAAAAATAATATCACGAGGTCTTACCGGCACCAAACCCAAAGAAATAGTCCGCACCATAGCAACCATGGCCTCAACTCTGAACGTAAAAGTAATCTGTGAAGGAATCGAATCCGACGAAGAACACACCTTCATGAAAGAAATCGGCTGCAGCCTCGCCCAGGGCTACCTCTTCGGCAAACCCACCCCCTGCGACAACGCTGAACAATTCATCTGTGCATCATAACCCCACTAAAAGTGCAGGTCCCTCCTGCACTTTTTTTACATTTGCAATTAAAAATAATCAAATGCAAATGCGAATGCGAAGGTTGCAGGCCGACCGCAAAGCCCTGCTAACTCTCCCCATCCCACTCCCTCAAATCTTAGCATATAAATATGCGAAGGTGCAGGGCGACCGCAAAGCCCTGCTAACACCCATCCCCACCCCACTCCCTCAAATCTTAGCAAATTAATATGCGAAGGTGCAGGCCGACCGCAAAGCCCTGCTAACACCCATCCCACTCCCTCAAATCTTAGCAAATTAATATGCGAAGGTTGCAGGGCGACCGCAAAGCCCTGCTAACACCACAAAACATCACAAAACATAACAAAATAAAAAAAATCGTTACTATTCACGGCCAAATAATGGAATAATAAAATGAAATACTAAGAGCGACAAACATCGAAATTCTGATGTTTGTCTCTCTTTTTGACTATGTATAATAATAAGTACCAAGTATAGAAAGGGAGTTTAAAAATGTCAAT
>JAZQPR010000024.1:0-21061 GCA_045628605.1 Oscillospiraceae bacterium | reverse complement strand
ATCAATAAACATACTAAGCCTCTTTTATATAGATATATGACCACAAAATAATTATACCATAAATCTAAAAAAAAGTCAAGCAAATTTCGAAAATTCTTTGCTTGACTTTTAAAAAAATTTTTTGCAAGTGGCAAACTCGGGTTATAACATAAAACATGGACGAGTGTATACTGTTTTGTGAGGATTATTTTTTAATTTCAGCTTGATTTTTTACTGAACGCTGCGGAAGATATTGAATAAGTATAAAAAATATGTTATAATAAAACAAGCAAGACTTTAAATAAAGTATTTGCAAAAATTAATGATATTCAGGTGAAAATTTTTAAAGGGGTGAATTTTAATGAAGGAAAAATATACTGACGCTTTATTGGAAATTGTTTGTTTTGATGCAGAAGATATTATTACATCAAGTCCTGAACCGGATGAACTTCCGACGCAGAAATAATTTAATACAAGATCATATAGCAACAAAGAGGATAGATTTCATCTAAACAGACGATGGGGTCTATCCTTCCGTTTATATGAGTACAGTATCCGACTAAGAGGGAAACGAGTTCCGAAAGATTATGACTGGGTATACTATGTGCCTGAGATGCTGTTTCTCTTGACACCACTTGAAAAATAACGTAAAATATACATATGTTTATTAAAAAAACATAAATAATTTGTTTTAAAAATTATTGATAATAAGGAGGACAAAGCCAATGGATCAGAACAGACCACGCGGCAGGGAAAAGAATGTTACGTCCGGGGGAAGCGGAGTTCATAAAAGAGGAGACGGCTTAGGCACAGGACCGGTTGGTTCTTCCAACGGATATGCCGGAAGAAAGGGCTCTTCAAAAATAGGAACCAAGGCAGCAGCCGGAGGCGGCGGAGTTGCCCTGATCGGTATAATAATTGCATTGCTGTTCGGAGGCGGCGGAGATGGTCTCAGCGATCTTGGCGGCGGTCAGCTGTCTGATGGCGGCAATCAGTCATATCAGCAGGATATCGGCAGCAGCCAGGGCAATACTTCTTCAGTAAATAACAGTGTTGCAGCAGGTTCAAGGGACAAGAGAACAAAGATCCTCGGAAACCAGAAGGATACTGTAACCATAATGGTTTACATGTGCGGAACTGATCTTGAATCCAAAAGCGGAATGGCGTCATCAGACCTGTCTGAAATGGCAGCTGCAAGCTTTGGCGACAATATAAACCTTATCATATATACAGGCGGATGCAAAGGCTGGAAAACGAGCGGCATCAGTAATTCAAAAAACCAGATCTATCAGATCAAAAACGGAAAGCTTCTTTGTCTAGAGAAGGATATGGGCTCAAATGCCATGACAGATCCTTCTACGCTGTCATCATTTATAAAGTACTGCTCGAGCAACTTCCCGGCAAACAGAAATGACCTTATTTTCTGGGATCACGGCGGCGGATCGATAAGCGGCTACGGCTATGATGAAACACACAAGTCAAGCGGCTCGATGGGACTTCCCGGAATCAGCAAGGCACTTAACGACGGCGGTATAACATTTGACTTTGTAGGCTTTGATGCATGTCTTATGGCAACAGCTGAAACAGCTCTTATGATGAACAATTATGCAGACTATATGATAGCATCTGAGGAAACTGAACCGGGTATAGGCTGGTACTACACTGACTGGCTCACAAAGCTTGGCAAAAATACTTCAGAAGCAACAGTTGACACCGGTAAAAACATTGTTGACGGCTTTGTGGAAATGTGTGCTAAAAAATGCCGCGGACAGCAGACAACACTTGCTGTTATCGACCTTGCGGAATTTGCAAATACAGTTCCTGATAAACTGAACGCATTTTCAAAATCAATTTCAAATCTTCTTTCTAACAAGGATTATCAGACAGTTTCTGATGCAAGATATCAGACACGTGAATTTGCACAGAGTTCAAAAATTGACCAGATAGACCTTGTTGACCTCGCTCAGAAGCTTGGAACTTCAGAGGGAAGCGCTTTGAGCAAGGCTGTTAAAGATGCAGTAAAATACAACAGAACATCAACAAATATGACAAACGCATACGGCGTTTCCATCTATTTCCCATATAAGAGAACATCATATGTTGACCCTGCATGCAGTGCATACAAGCAGATTGGTATGGATTCCGAATACAGCAAATGCATCCAGCAGTTTGCAAGCCTTGAGACAAGCGGTCAGATCGCAGCAGGCGGTTCTTCATCTTCGCCTCTGACTTCGATCTTAGGCGGTCTTTCAAGTGGCTCGTCAGGCAGCAGCGATATGATAGGACAGCTTTTGTCAGGATTTTTGAGCGGCAGATCAATGAATGTTGACGGACTGGACAGTTCAAATACAGGATTTATGAAGGAATCTCCGCTTTCAGATGATGATACGGCAGACTATCTTGCTGCAAATTATTTCGATTCTTCGAACCTTGTCTGGGATATAACCTCTGACGGAAAGTACAAAATAGAGCTTCCGGAAAATCAGTGGAAGCTGGTTCATGCTGTTGACAAGAACGTCTTCTTTGATGACGGTGCAGGATATATAGACCTTGGTCTTGACAATGTCTACGATTATGATGACGAAGGAAATCTTGTTGCAGATACAGAAAACACATGGATCTCAATTAACGGTCAGCCTGTTGCATACTATCATACAGATACAACAGAATACGGAAACGATCAGTACTATATAAGCGGTTATGTTCCTGCAAAGCTTAACGGTGACAGAGTAAACCTTATCCTTGCTTTTGACAACGAAAATCCGAAAGGATATATTGCCGGTGTCACAAGTGATTATAAGGACGGTGAAACAGACACTGTTGCCAAGAGCGATATCGAGCTTCAGAACGGTGATATGCTTGAATTCCTGTGTGATTATTATTCGTATAACGGAGATTATGAAGACAGCTATTATCTCGGCGAGCCGATGACTGTAAGCGGTGATATGATTATCAGTGATACTGAGATCGGTGACGGAAACAGTGTTATCACCTACAGATTTACTGATATATATAACCAGGAGTACTGGACTGAAAAGATCAGCAAATAAATATTGGAAAAATTGAAATTCAGGACGTTAAAGGCAGTATTTTGCCGCTGAGTCTGAAACAAAAATAAAAGTGAGACCTTCACAAATGATGTGATGAGTCTCACTTTTTTATTTAATGATCAGAACTTTTAACGGTCTTTTTTTGCATATATTACAGTGATCAGATAAACATAGCCATATAAACCGGAAGAATGATTTTCTTTTCAGCATATCATCAGCCTCCCAATGTGCTAATTGTACCACGTATTTAGGCGGATGTCAATTAATGATGCATATTTTACAGATATAAAATGATAATTTTTGCATATTTTTCGGAGCTATTTAAAACAAAAATGCATATTTTAAGAAGAATAATTCTTAAAATATGCATATTTTTCTGAAAATAAAAATAATAGAAATCTTTCAGGACTCTGCTTTTAACCGGCAGAGTCGAGGGATATTTTCTTCGTAGTTATATATCTGTTTTTCATACAGGATCAGTTTTGGCTAATTTAAAAAAATATTCTGTCGCAAACTGGATCTTTGTGGAGTTGAAGCCGTCTTCCAGAGGAAAGATAAAATATGTATTGTCCGGAGTGGAAAGTGTGATGCACTGTCCCTTGCCTCGGTAGTCATACTCCGTGTGAACTGATGTCATCGAAGCAGAAGGGAAGAACATGGTATCCTCTTCTTTACCGTAGTCCTTAAAGGTCAGATAATAGCCTTCCCTGCAGTGCTTAAGTCTTCCTTCGCCAAGATCAATGAAATTTACAGCGTTGGGGAGAGATTCGATTCGGACCTTCATGTCAAGAGAATATTTTCCCTCATCTATTTCCTTTTCTGTGTTTTTTCTTTCCCATTCATACCAGAACGGAATGTGTGAAAAGTCGTCCTCTGAGCCGTCTTTAGATACCATTCTGCCGTACTCTGTCATGTGACGGGTGTATCCGCATGATGAGCATGAAATATCTGCATCACTTGTTTTCATTTTAAATTCAGTTTTGCATGACGGACACTGATACAGAGCAGCTTCGATGCCTTCCGCACGTTTTTTGTAAGTGATGGCTATTTTGTTTTCATACTGGTATCTGTACTCGTCATATTCAAGATATTCAGACAGTTTCTTCTGTATTTCTTCAGAAGAGGCATTTTTTATTTCCTCACGGGTGAAAACCTGAGTTATTGTCGCTTCAAGGCGTGCTTCCTTTCTGGCTTTGAGATTCCAGATAGGAGACTGAAGGTAGTTGCCTTTCATGTTTATTACGGCAACCGGAACGTCAAGATATTTTACCAGTTTTCCGACTGATGCGGGGATCTCTGATGATGTTCCGACATTTGCATACCTTGCTTCCGGATACATTACAAGTATTCCTTTTCTGTCCATAACACGTCTGATATTTTTTATCAGAGAAATGTCGTTTACAAATTTTCTTGTGCCAAGGCATCCGAGCTGTCTGTACAGCCATTCCCCGTAGTTTTCAAAGCCTTCAAGTTCTGATACATAATTTGCCCTGTGTGGAAATAAGGCGAGCGGAGTTACTATAAAATCCATAAATGAATGATGTGTTCCGAGAACCAGAAACGGAGGCTTTAATTCCTTCATACGAACTTTTTTTATTTTCAGTCTGTATCCCATTACAGAAAATCTGCATATGAGCCAGATAAACGGCGTCATAAAAAGATTTTGTTTCGGCGGGATTCGTTTTCTGTCAAATGGTGTTGTGTCAATTTTTTCTTCATGGTTTTTTCCCATCCGAACATTCCTTTCAAAACAAAAACTGCACCGTATATTTCAGCGGTGCAATCTGTATAGCTTAGTTATATTGATTTTTGTTTTATCCTAAATTCCACTTGCCGTCTTTTTCATAAACAAAATGCGATCCGATAACAAAGACCTTTGAATTAAGTTCCAGATCATTCTTCACTTTTGCCGGAACTTCAATTTTTTTAGCAATAACGTCCAGCTCATTCATAAACATATCTATGTAATAATAAATAAATTCCGAATCGGTTTCTCCTTTTCTGACAACGGTATCAGTTGTAAATCTGGCAACTCTTCCCACTTTGACCTGTGTATCTTTTCTGATTAGAAATGCTGTTTTTTTCAGACATTCACTGATCGTTAAAAAAGAAAAGACAGCAACAAGTATCAAAACTGCTGCTAAAAGTACAAATCCGTCTAATCCTATAATGGCAGCGGCAAGTAAAACAGCAATAATAATATTACGAACTATATTTCTTTTAAGCGAATACAGTATTATTTCGGATTTGTTTTTTAAATAGTCGGGAATCTCATTATATTCTTCTTCAGTAATGGTTCTTGCAGGAAGCATATTAATATTTGAACATTCATAATTTAAAAGATCTTCATGATCAAGAGCACTGGGCGGCTGAACATCCTTGCCGTTTTTAAAAAGTTTCTGTAAATCAGACGGAATATGCATATACAGATCTTCATCCAGGCAGTTTTTCTTTTTCATACCCTTCGAATATGCAGCTGCTGTTTCTGCTATAACTGCGGACATGCTTAAGTCATTATCTTTTTCTTCTGAAATGTCTGTCTGTTTTTTGTTTTCAGTTGTCATTTTCTTGTTCCTCCAAATATCAATTAATTTTATTATATATCATGATTATAACATATATATCAATAAAAAGGAATAGAAAATAGACATAATGATTTTAATAATAATTATTATTTTAATATTAAATTTTGAAAACAGCCTGGATCTTTAGTCAGGTTAAACGAAATCTTCCATTTATAATAATCAGTATAATTTTATATGTGGTTTTATTATTGATAGGGAGGGAATGGTATTTTTCTCTTCTTGCGCTGGCGGTTTTGCTTTTTATAGTGTTAATGTCAAACGGAACTTTCCGAAAAGTAAATATGATAAACAGCAATTCACAGATCAGAATCGGAAATGTTGCCAGATTTTCCAGTGTCGGATCCACTGATACGGATGGTGAAACAGACTGTCTGGATCTTGCAATGTATGAAAGTAAAAATATAGTAAAGAGCATATTGGTTGGAACTAATGAAGTAAGAAGACTGAACTTAAATTATAACACTGGACAATATTGCTTGTTATGAAAACAAAGGAAACTGGTATGCATTTCATATCCACTTTTGATTTTTAGGTGATATTTTATAATCAGCAGAAATCAGAATATAACAACACAGAGTTTAAAAAAATCACATCAAAGTTTTGATGTGATTTTTTATTACAGAAAGTGAAAATATTAATATATTTAAAATGCAGCATTTACAATCATGTAAGTGCTGCATTTTTTTAGTATTTGGTTCTTGACATTATAATAGGAAAGCCTTCCCTGTACTCTTTTATAATGTATCTGTGATCTGATGCATATTCGAATATCTTATTTCCCAGACCTTTTTCCTGAACAAGCTCTATGAGGTCAGCTTCCGGATTTTCTCCTAAAGCCGGACAGGTAGGTGTAAATGCGATCACGAGCTGATTCCCTTTTTCCATGATCCTCAGAGGCCAGATGGAGCAGTCGAAAGGTTTGTCCTCCGGGCTCAGAATACATCCTTTGTTTTTGTCAAGAAATGTACATGGAACCTCTTCTTCCGTGTCGTCTGTTTTATATCCGTTTTCAAGATAAGGCTGTCTGTCTTGGAAAACACCTGTTACTCCGTATTCGTTTACATTTTGAAGTTTTTCTATAGCTTCATCTGAAAAAAGCGGTGTCTCCCAGAGACTGCAGCGTCTGAACGAACAGCAGAATCTGCATTTTGCACAGCTTTCTTTTGAAAGTACTTCTGAAAGCATAATTTATCCCTCCGATTTTACCGATACTGTTTTCACTGCAGCAGTGAAAACAGTTCCAAAACACTTCATTATTATAGCATAATGCCGGTATCGTGTCAATTTGAGATGTTTTCAATATTTTAGAATTGAGAAGATAAAATGAAAATGATCTGAAAAAATATTTTTTCAGTTGTTTTAGATGTTGCTTAGAGAATGCTGTGATATAATAATAACATATCCAAAGAAAAATGACATGTTTATAGGGTTTATGTAAAATCCGGAAGGGAGTAATATGAAAAAAATAAAAAAAGCTGCGGCGCTGGCTGCATGTCTGCTGATAATGGTTCAGTTTTCAGGCTGCAGAAGTCAAAAAAATGATAGAAAAGATGTGGTGTTTGGAAAAGGCGGATATGAAGAACATATTATTGAGACATCTGTGAATACGTCAGGCATATCAGGACTGATAGATAACGGAGAGAAAAAAATAATTGCAGATTATTTTGATCTGTCTCTGTACAGTCTGGATAATAATACTTTTGTCAGGGAACCCGGTAATAAGCTTGCTTCAAATGAAATTGTAACATCACGTCTGCTTGCTGCAAAGGGTGAAAATTATTTTATTGAAGGATTTGACAGCAAAACCGGTGAAAGCGGATATTATATAATAGATGCTGAGAATAAACCCCATAAAATTCAGAATACTGATTATATTATCAGTGCAGGATATGACAAAGAAGATGATAAGATAGTATTCCTTGCAAACAATTATCTGTCTGAAATAAATATGGGAAACTATTCTGTTAAACAGCTTGCTGATGTCGGATTGCTGATCTATGCTATGAATATTATTGGAAACAAAGCTTATGTAGTTGATGAAAACGGACTGCATATTATTGACTGTAAATCCGGAAATGCAATTGAGCCTGCTGAGCCGCTCAGGGATTTTTTTAACAGCATAAGTGTGAATTATGATCCTTCAGGTTTACTTTATGATATATGCGGTGCAGATGATAATGCACTTTATATTCTCAGTTCAGACGGAATTTACAGATATGCTGAAAACGGAAATCAGATCGAACAGTTGATTGACGGAAAAAAATACAGTATCGGATCCAATACCAAAAAAACTGTTGCAATAGTTGTAAATAAAGAAGGTACTATAAGCGTTCTGTTTGATAATGCAGAGATCGCCGAATATGTATATGATCCTGATATGGATAATAATATAACTTCAGTTTTAAAAGTATACAGTCTTTTTAAAGATGACAGTCTGGATCAGTATATGAATCAGTATCTTATCAAAAATAAAAATGTTCAGATCGATTATACCACAGGTTTCAGGGAAGGATATACTGAAAATGATGCAATAGAGGATCTTACAGTTCAGATCCTCTCAGGAAATGCTCCGGATCTTATATTGCTTGATGGTGTAGATATCGATAATTTTAAAGATAAAAATATACTTGTAAATCTTTCAGAGCATGAAAGCGAATGGAAACCGGAAGGAGAATATTTAACCAACATTGCAGAGTGGAACAGAGATAAAAATGGTCTGTTTTGTGTAGCTTCGAGATTCCGTGTGCCTGCATTTGGCGGCAATAAGGACGATATCAGCAATATTAAAAATATGAACGATCTTGCAGAGAAAGTAGAAAAAATAAGAAAAGAAGAGGATCCTGCATATCAGATCATAGGATTTGAAAGTTCTGATTCTGTTGCTGAACTTGGTTTGATCTATGAAGGAACAGGGATACTTGAACCAGATAATATCAATACCGAAAGTTTCAGAAAATTTTATACCGGATGTTCCAAGCTGTATAAAAATGATCTCAGTTCAGATCAGACGATATCATCTTGTGTGGAATATCACAATAAAACTGACCAGTATAATTTTATCGGACGATATTATAATTCCATTATCAATAAAGATTCTTTTGCTGTTGGTACGATCAATTCTTTTGATAATGAACTTGATTTTATAACATCTGCTGACTCCGGAAATAATATATATGATATTTCATATATATATGGAATGGGTAATGGTAAAAAGACCTTTGTTCCAAGTGGTGTCTTAGGTGTTGTGGATGCCGGAAAAAATCATGAGGAAGCATATAAATTTATTAAGTATGTGCTTGGCAGTGATAATCAGAAAACACAGAGCAGTGAAGGATTTCCTGTAAACTGTGATGCACTGAAATATTTCTACAACAGGGCAGATGATCCTTCAGCAGTTCAGAAAGAACATCCCGAAAATATTTCTTCAGCGTCAATTTATGAAAATGGCGGAATTACAGATGATATAACAGTGAAGTGTATCAATAAAAAGAAATCAGCTGAATTTGACGCATATATAAAATCGCTTGATGAACCTGTCTATATTGACAGCATGACCAAAGAGATAATAAATGATTCATTAAGAAAAATTATTTTTGAAGATGCTGACACAGAGCAGATTGCTGAAGATACAGTCAGACAGCTTAAGCTGAAAATGAAAGAATGAGTTTTATGAAAATTGACAAACGAATATTTTTTAAAAAGAAACATATTTTTTTCCTTGCTCCCGGCATTACAGGAATAATTATATTTATACTGGTCCCATTTCTGGATTCATTCCGAAGATCTTTTTTATCGTCAGGATCCGGAACATTTGTCGGATTAAAGAATTATTCTGTTACAATAAAAAATGAAGCATTTATTCTTGCAGTGAAAAATACCTGTTTATTTACAGCTGTCTGTATACCGATACTGCTGTTTCTGTCGTTTTTTATTGCTTATATTCTTTCAAAAAGAAATCATATAAAAGTACTTAAATCGATGATGCTTTTTCCTATGGCGGTTCCGACTGCCGTACTTGTAATGGTGTGGCGAATACTTTTTTGTGATGCAGGATATATAAATTCATTTATTACTAAAAGCGGGCATGAAAGTATTGAATTTTTGTCAACATCAAAAGTTTTTTGGCTGTTGGTAGGAAGTTATATATGGAAAAATCTTGGTTATACCATTCTTTTGTGGATGACAGGTATTTCAGGAGTATCTGCATCTGCGATCGAAGCAGCAGGAATAGATGGGGCAAATGAAAAAGATATTCTTTTGCATATTATTATTCCTGATTTGAAGCCGACATTTTATACAATTACAATTATTTCATTTCTGAATTCGTTTAAGGTCTTCAGAGAAGCCTACCTTGTTGCAGGAGCATATCCGGATGACAGTATTTATTTGCTTCAGCATTTGTTTAATAACTGGTTTTTAAAGCTTGACCTTGATAAGATGGCCGCTGCGGCAGTAATGGTGTTTTCTGTAATTTTTGTCGTTATTGTTATTCTTCAGAGAATCTGGGACAGGGAGGATTAGTATGAAAAAAATACGTTCTGCTTTTTGGTATATGTTTCTTTTTTCAGTTGCTGCAATTATTATTTTTCCGGTCGTTCTTGTGATCATACTGCCTTTTCAGGGTGCGGATGAGCTGAAAAAAACAATAGGTCCGGTTCAGAATTTTGTCGGAAACTATGTTAAGATAGATTTTTTTCCACAATACCCCACATTAAATCATTTCAGAGATCTTTTATTGTATACTCCTGAATTTTACAAGGTGTTCTGGAATTCAATCATTACTGTGGCTGTGGTATTGGTTTTTCAGCTTTTAGTGGCTATTCCTTCAGCTTGGGCATTTTCTCATTTTAATTTCAGATTTAAAAATGCAGTTTTTAATGTTTATGTTATTTTTATGCTGGTTCCGTTTCAGGTAACCATGCTTTCCCAGTATCTTGTGTTAAATAAGTTTAATATGATAAATACAAGACTGTCCATTATTATGCCGGCTGTTTTTTCAACATTACCTGTTTTTTTGATTTATCGTGGATTTTGCAGCATTCCTGAAGATATTCTTGATTCTGCGCGTATTGATGGTGCAGGAGAATTGCATGTTTTGTGGAATATTGGACTGCCTTTAGGCAAAAGTGGTATTTTATCGTGTATAGTCATCAATTTTCTTGATCTTTGGAATATGGTTGAACAGCCGCTGGCTTTTTTAAAGGACAAAAAGCTTTATCCGCTTTCTTTGTATCTGCCGATACTGGATATGAATAATGCGGAAATGCTACTTGCAGCTTCAGTTGTAACTCTTGTTCCGGCAGCTTTTATATTTGTCATAGGTCAGGATTATCTTGAGCAGGGGATCATATCATATGCATTAAAGGAGTAATACAGATCATGATGGATAAGTTTAAAAATAAAATGCTGAAATATTTTATTGCATTTTTAGCAATAATGTTTGCGATGACATTTATATCAAGAATGCTGTATTCTGAAAGGCTGCCACGTGTTACTGCTGCAAGTGTAAAATATCAGTCGATCGTTCATTATATTAAAGGGAGCGGAACAGTTGAAGCCGTGAAAAAAAATCCTTTTTTTATTTCATCAGGACTTCGTGTAAATGAAGTTATGGTGAAGGACGGCGACAAAGTGAACAGCGGAGATGTTCTTTTTACTCTTGACATGGAATATTTAAATGAAAAAATCAGTTCATATGAAAGTGAAATATCATATGAGCTTAATTCTCAGCCCGGAGTATATAATAATACTACCAAAAGCCCTGTGTTTACAGAATCGGGACTTAGAGTAAGAGAAGTATATGTAATGCCGGGCGATACTGTATCAGACGGACAGGCACTTTTCAGGCTTGATATGGATTATCTGACCGTAAAAATAAATGATCTGACAAATGAGATTAATTCAGATATTTTTAATCGTGAAGGGTGTTATGAGCGTGAGGACAGTAATTCTGCCGATGCCATTTCAGCAGCAATGAATGTGAAGCTGGATCAGGCTGCAAGATATGAAAGTATATACAGCAGAGACGGATATATTTACAGTAATATGAATGGTGTGGTAACTAATGTAAATATCAGTCCCGGAGATATAACATCAGATACAGCCGCAGTGCTTTTAAGCAGTGATCCGCAATACAGTGATACAGTAAATATAAAAAGAACTCAGATCGAAAAGCTCAGAGTTCTTGCTGAAAATAACGGAAATGTTGTCAGCAATACGACCGGTACTGTTTCTGATTTGAATATCAGACCCGGTGATATTACAGGTGATACATCCGCATTATGTATTTCGGACAGTTCGGCAGGGATGTATTTTTCTTCACAGCTTTCTGAAGCTGATGCAAGCTATATTTCTATCGGTGATACCGTTACTGTCAGATTCAGAAACGGAAAGATAAGGTCTGAAAACTGTGAAATTACAAATATTAAAAAATCACAGCAGGAAAAAGAATATATTATCGAGGCTTCAATAAAAAATGATCAGGTACAGATCGATGAAATAGGGGAATTTAATTTTTCTGCCATGTCTTCTTCAAAGTATTACTGTTTCCCTGCAAGCGCAGTACATTTTGATTCTGAAAGCAGAACTGAAGGATATGTATATTTATTGAAAGAAACAGAAGGCTTTATTGATGTCGAAAATGAAGTTTGGATGATGAGAGTTACTATTGATGACAGTAATGATGCTTATTATGGAGTAGCTTCTCCGGATATTATGGGTGATGAACAATTTGTTCTGTCAAGTACAAAAGAACTGTCGGACAGACAAAAAGTCAGAATTATTTGAAATATATAATGTCGCAGAGTATAAAAAAAGGATAGGACCGGTTATTTGAGAATGTCGGTTCTATCCTTTTATGTTTACTGATGCATGATATTTGTCAAAGATGATCTGAGGATGATATGATAGCTTGGCTTTTCTGAGCCCTTCTATGTTTATATCCTCTTCTCTGTTTATAAGTCCGGTATTTCCGAGTGATCCTGCAAAAAGCTTGTTGATAACAGAATATGCACCGTTGTCTGCATATTCTCCGACAGCTTTTTCAAAATGTATATCCCATACGTCCGGTATGATCTCAGATGCGACCGTCATTGCAGCAGGTCTTCCGTATACGTAGAGAACAGCACCTCTGAGACCGAGCTCGTCAAAATGTTCAAGTGATGTTTTTATGCAGCTGTATTCCAGGTTCCTCGATGAAATTTCGGATCTGTCAGAAGAATTTTCAGCATCGTTTTGCTCCGAGAGCCACTGTTCTTCTATTTTAAATGCATCTGAAATGTTGTTTTCCGTAATGCTGCGAAGTTCAAAATCCGAATATGTTCTTGAAAACCGTGAAATGTGATTCCTCTTTTTCTGATACTGTTTTCCCTGAAGGGCGGAAAGTGCTTCAAGTGAGTAAATATAGTCACTGTCGCCCCTGTCTTTTGTGAAAGTGATCTGTTCTTTGAATATGTTTTCAAGCTGTTCCTTCTGCTTTTCGTCAACGAAGCAGAATTCGAGCGGCCTTCCGTTTTTTTCTGAATCCTGTATGATATCAGAAACGGCTTTTTTTATGTTTCCTTTGCCTAAAGGAAATGTATATCCGCGTCTGCTTTTTTCCCCGTTATAATATCTTATCAGAAGATTTCCGTCAAATGTTATGAGAGTATCATATTTTTCCTGCAGCAGAAAAATATTTCCGAATGAAGCATCGCTTCCTGTATATCCTGCTTCCATGACAGAATCTCTGACAGCTTCTCTGTCTGAAAGAACAGGTCGTCTGAAATCCATATTTTACAAGGCCCCTTTGCCTGATATTGCTTCATTTATTATAACATAATGTCAATATCATGTCAATTTGAGATCATGAATTTTCTTGCGGCGGCAAGGAAAGGAAATTAGCAAAGTAAATGCAAATATGAAAAATATCAGGTGCTGCATTGACTTTGAAAAATAAGAGGCGTCAAATAAATTTATAAAAAGCAATGATAATATATTGACAAGCAAAATATCCTGTTGTATAATTAAATCCTACAGTTATTTATCAGACATTAAGTGTCTTTGTACGCTTAAAATAAATTTCAAAGGAAGATGTTTTAATGTCAAAAATGGCAAAAAATCCCCCCCCGAATCTTTTTAAACGACTAACTGCATTTGCGTTGTCATTTGCAATAGCATTGCCGTTATTTGTATCAGAAGGGGTATCAAAAAAAAGTTCTGTATATGCAGCTGAGGAGAATGTTGCTTACGGAGATATTAACAGTGATGGGTCTATAAATTTTCTGGATATGATATTATTAAAATCATATCTTCTTGAAAACAACACATCACATTTTTCTGTTAAAGCAGCTGATGTCGATGATGACGGAACAGTGTCGTCAAAAGATGTGGTTGAACTTTCCATGTATCTTTTGGAACAAATCGGCAGTTTCAGCTATGAGAAAAACATTGATACAGACAAGGACGGTCTTTGCGATTATATTGAAAAGGAAGTTCTCAGAACAGACCCTTTAAATCCCGATTCTGACTATGACGGACTGAGTGATTATGCAGAGATTTATTATTGTGGGACTGATCCTAATAGTAAGGATACCGGAAACACTGATATACCGGACGGCAAAAAAGATGCTGATTCAGATGGAATCTGTAATCTGGATGAAATTGAAAAAGGAACATCTCCTGCATTATCAGATACTGATGGAGATGGTCTGAGTGATTATGATGAATTATATGTTTATCATACTTCGCCATTAAAAGAAGACTCAGATGGAGATAAGATATCTGATTTTGGAGAAATAAAACTTGGACTTAATCCAAATGAAATCAGGTCTGACGGAATTGTTATTGATTCTGACAGAATCTTTGAGCAAAAATCAGATGAAAAAAGTGAATTACTATCTTTTGTGGATCAGCAGAATTATTCATTGTCAATATACACTAAAAGCAGTGGCTATTTGGAAGAAAATGCAAACGTGTCTGTAAGTAAATATACTAATTTCCTTAATTCTGATGTAATATTTGGTGATATAATAGATATTGAATATGATAATTATTATTTACTTGAAGAAATAACACTTAATTTTTGCCTGAATGACGGTTTAAATCCTGAAAACTATGCAATATTTAAGTTTTCTGAGGAATTAAATATGATTTTTCCGACCGAAACTTCTTATGATGGAAATAATCTAAGCGTGAACGATGATTGTGACGGCACATATTGTTTAGTCGATATTAATAAATGGATTAAATCTTTAGGAGTATCTGAAAATATTCAACCTGATCCTACTCCTGCTCCACATGTAATCGGAAGCGTAGGAAGCAGTAGAAATATGGATTTGGAAGTATATTTCCTTTTGTACTTAAAAAATGATTATTATCAAACAGGATGTCAGTCAATTATCAATGCATCAAAATCAATTATTGAATTTTGCAATTCAATAAATCAAGATGTAAAAATATATTATTTTTCATATATGGGAAATCCCGTTGTTTCTTTAGAAACAAATAAAAATTATATCAGCAATTCAACAAGTGATGATGAAATAGAATCTGTGGTCAAAAGGTCACAATTTGTTGCAATCTCAGCAGATTCCAGTTCTTATCCTATACCTATGACTATTAGAAAAAATTTGCTTGATATTTCTCTTCAAAGTTCGTTTACGGAAAAATATCTTTTTATAGTTGATGGAGATACTGAACCATATAGTGGAAATGTTGAAAATGAAAAACGAATTATGGACCAAATTAAATCAAATGGTATTTTTGTGAGTTTTATTTGTAATGCTGAAAACAAAAATGTTGAAATGTATGAACAGTTATCTTCTGACAATAAATATTACGAATTGACAGATGATTTTTCCAAAGTTATTGAAGAACGTATTTTTAATGATGAATCACAGGGGCTTTCAGCGACATATAATATTGAAACAGGTTTTTGTAATGAAATTGAATATAATATCGATATAATTGATGAAACCTGGAAAGATGCATTTATAGATTATATGTCAGGAAAATATACAGTTGACGATATTAAAAAAATGGATTTTCCTGATACAGATTGTGATGGTACGCCTGATTGTCTTGAAATAAATTTTGGATATATTTCTTTTGATGAATATGGCAGTATCATTTTACCGACATATGGAAATCTTGCTCGGGTTTACGGAAAGGGCTATGGTGCTTTTTTAAGCAAAATGAGCAGTTTGGGGTATGATATTGATTATATTAAAGTACTCCCATTGTTTTCTTATCCAACGATTGATGATAGTGATTGTGACGGATTATCAGATTTAATAGATAGCGAGCCTACTAAAGCTGCTCAAATAAATATAGATGATTCATTATTAAATGATAAAAAAATTTTTATTTATGATTATAAACCATCAAATAATATGGTAGTAGAAGGAAATGGAATTGTACATGAACATAGTCAGGAAAAAAAGAATAATGTAATTGAGTATACCAGATATAAAAAAAATGGCGGAACTTATACATCAAATTTTTATATTGTTCCAGATAATGATAGCGATTATTTAATTTCAGCGGTTGTAGGAAAAAATGATAATATCAAAATAGAAGTGTATTATGAAAAAATAATTGGAAAAAGCATTGTTTCAGAAATTAAACTTGAAGAAGGAACAGATACAGTGAGTAGTGAAGAAACGATAGGAAAAAATATTCGATACAATAAAGCATATTCTTTAAAATCGGGTAAAAAGTATCATATATTTATTAAAATTGAATCTGAAATTTCTGATTATTATACTCTGTCTATTGAACAAGATAACTGGATTCATGCACCATATGGGGGATATATTTTATATCCGTTTAATCAGTTTCTCCTTCACGGTTATGAAAAAACAGTTTTTTTAAGTAGCGATATGGTTTATAACATATTGGAAGAAGCAGACGATAGATTAGGCATTGGTTTAAAAAATATAAGTAATAATAATTCAAAAGATGACGCTTTATTCAGCAGTCGAGTTAAAGCTGAAACATTTTTATATTTAACCAATTATAGTGATAGAAATGAAATAATCAGTGAAATTGTCAGCGATGCCGGCAATGCTGTATCTATATCCGGTGTTGTATTACTTATTCCTAAAGTTGCAGCAACCCTTGGAAAATTATCTTCACCTGTAGGTGCTGTATTAACTGTAATAGGCGGAGGTACAGCAGTTTATTCTTTGTTTAATGGTCAAACAAAAGTTCAAGATTTACAAAATGCATTTTTGGAAGGAAACTATAGTATTAGGATTGATGAGTATATGAGTTATAGCAGTAGTATAAATGAATATGATAATTACAGCTATACATATATAGAATCCGTTAATGGGTGGACACAAAATAAATACTATATAAGAAAATACGGAGAAATTATTCCATCAACCCGATATTCAGAACTAATGGTATTTGAAAATCTTATGACTTTAGAGTATGATAACGAAGGGTGGAAAATACCGGATGAATAAAAGGATAATCAATAAAAAAAGCATAGTTGTTATAATTGTTGTTTTATTTTTATTATTAATTCCGGTTAAGGTATTTGTAGTTAAAATTGGTCACAGTTATTATCCAATTTGGACTAACAAGATATGTGTTTACAACAGCAATGAACAGATGAAAGAAAAAGATTTTCGAAATCTTAAAAGAATGAAAAATATATCTGAGCTGGAATTATGGTATGAAGACTATAATGACATAAGCTTTATTTATTCTATGCCAAAATTAAAAAAAATGATAATTTCCGGATTCTCAATAAATAATAATGTTGGTAAGAAATTAGATTTTAGTAATATATCATCACTTCAAAATCTTGAAACTGTACTTATCGCTTATGTAAATATTGAAAATATTAATGATATTTCAAATATAAAAACCTTAAAAAATTTATCTGTCTATGGAGTTTCTGAAAGTGTTGATTTTCTGGATTGTCAAAACGATTCTCTGAAATATTTACACTTAGAAGCTGTAACTATAACAAATTTTAAAGGAATTGAAAATTTGAAAAATCTTAATACATTATTCATCGGGAATGAGTATTCAAAGACAGAAGGTGCAATAGATCCTGATTCGGTTGTTGATATTTCTCCTGTAGGAAAATTAGAAAATCTTAAAGAACTAACTGTTTCGGATTATCCGTATCAAATCGATATTTCAAAAATAACGAATAAAAGTTTGAAAGAAATTGAAATTATTAATTGTCATACAAATGAAATTTCATCAGATTGGATCGTATCACTTCCGTCAGTTGAAAACATTACTGTTGTCGGTTCAAAAATATCCGATATAAAAAAAATCTGTAAAAGCAAGACATTAAAAAAAATTACTATCTCACAGGAATTTTACACTGATGATGTTGTTCATTATCTTAGAGAAAATGGAATTGAAGTGAATTGTTGTGAATAAAAACGAACACTCTTCGAGTATTTTAATATTCGGAGAGTTTCTGTTTTTTATTATACATTTTTTGGCAAATACTACATAAATGCAGAAAAAAATATCAGGTCGTCTGAAATCCATATTTTACAAATCTCCTTTGCCTGATATTGCTTCATTTATTATAACATAATGTCAATATCATGTCAATTTGAGATCATGAATTTTCTTGCGGCGGCAAGGATAAGCTTTACAGGGAACGGCCTGAGTTCTTTATCAGCTTCCTTAAGCTTTTCCCTTATCTGAATTTTCTGCGGGCAGTGCTGTTCGCATTTTCCACACCCTATGCACTGAGCTGCAAATCCGGGTTCTTTTCTCAGTCCCATTACACGTCCGTATTCTAAAAGAGCTGATTTTTTTCTGTTTTCCATATACAGAAGATTATAAAAGTAAAAATTGCCCGGAATATCGACTCCCTTCGGACACGGCATGCAGTAGCGGCAGCCGGTGCATCCGACTTTTTCACGTTCTTTTATTATCTTTATTATTCTTTCAACTAGTTCATGATCTTTTTGTTCAAAGTTCTCCGGTTCTGCCTCTGATGCGATCCTGCAGTTTTCATTTACCATTTCTTCTGAGTTCATGCCTGAAAGAACACATGTCACACCGCTCTGGTCCCACAGCCAGCGAAAGCTCAGCTCGGCAGGGGTGAAGGAGCTTTCAGTATTCAGTAGTTTTTTTGCTTTGTCCGGAAGATTTACAAGCTTTCCTCCTCGGAGAGGCTCCATGATTATGACCGGAATGCCTTTTTTCTCAGCTGCCTCCAGACCTTTTCGTCCTGCCTGAGTGTGTTCGTCAAGATAATTGTACTGTATCTGGCAGAAATCCCAGTCATAGACGTCAAGTATTTTTAAGAACATTTCTGTGGTTCCGTGAAAGGAAAAGCCGATGTTTCTGATGATCCCTGCTTCTTTTTTGTTTTTGATCCATTCTTCTATGCCGAGCGTTTTCATTTTTTCCCATTCTGAGATGTCGGTGAACATGTGCATAAGATAGTAGTCGATGTAGTCTGTCTTAAGGCGTTTTAGCTCTTCGTTAAAGGTTTTTTCTATCTGCGAAGGCGTTTTTATCATGTACTGCGGGAGCTTTGTTGCTATATTTACTTTTTCGCGGATGTTGTTCTGCGATAAAATTCTGCCCAGACATTCCTCACTTCCCGGGTAGATATATGCTGTATCAAAGTAGTTGACTCCGTTTTTTACGGCAAGCATGATCTCTTTTTCAGCTTTTTCAAAATCGATGGAATGCCCTTTTGAAGTAAACCTCATACATCCGTAGCCTAACTGAGAGATTTCGTTTCCGTATCTGTCTTTTCTGTATAACATAAAAAATTACTTCCCTTTGAGTTGATTGACACTGTTAATGATAGTACCGCAGAGATTTTTTGTCAAGATATGTTTTTGGATAACTAACAATACTTTGATATTTTGTTTTTTATTCTTGAATGATAATTGTTGATATTGTATAATTATCATATGGACCGCATACTGAACAAAGGAGAGTGGAAATATGCATATTTTTCTCATAAGGCATGGTGAGTCAACGGTAAACACAGGAGAAAACTTCATCAAAAGGCTTCCGGATCATCTTGTTTCTCTGACGGATAATGGAAAGAACCAGGCATTTACTGCCGGACAGAAGCTGAAACGTTACTGTACTGAGACGGGAGTTGACCTTTTAAAGGCAAGGATCTGGAGAAGTCCGTACCTAAGGACAAGGCAGACCTCGGAGGAATTCAACAAATCACTCAGTATATACGACATAAAGGAAGATATTACGCTCGCTGAGCAGCAGTACGGATTGTTTGACAGCCTTCCATGGGATATGTGGGGCGAGATGTATCCGACTGAGTTTAACGAATATCTTCGTCAGATCGATAACTCGGGAAAATTTTATGCGAGATTTCCTATGGGTGAAAGTCCGTTTGATGTTGCAGTGAGGATACATCAGTTTATCGACACGATTTACCGTGATTATGAAAGAGAAGGCATCAGTACACTTTTTGTTTTTACACATGGGACTGCTCTCAGAGCATTTCTCTTGAGATGGTTTCATTATTCGCCCGAATGGTACGAAAATGAAAACAACCCGAACAATTGCTGGATAAGGGAAATTAAAAACGGAAAAGACCACGGTTATCTGAAATTTCTTTAAGAAGGCGATGAATTGGGGATTCGGTTTGGAAAATCATTTTTTCAGACGAAAGGATTAATTATGAGAAATAGCGGAGAATACACTCCATAATTTTTATGAAATAAATACTGAATATAACAACACAGAGGATATCCCCCGCCTCTGCTTGTTAAAAGCAGAGCTTTGAACAACAACGAGGATATCTTCCCGCCTTCACAAGACGGGAGATATCCTCGTTATTGTTTTATTTAAAATATTATTTTCTTTTCGACTGTTCAATATCCTTTATTAACTCTGCTTTTATCTTCAATACATCCGGCTGTGTTATGCCAAATTTTACACCACGACTTGAGAGCGGTATCACCCAAAATAAATTTTCGTAAGTATAATCTTTAACACAAAAATAATGCGGACGATTTCCGTCTTTATTCCCTTTCAAATAAGGATCATTAAATCGTTCAAAGAAACTGTCATTAATTATATAGCATCCGTTTTCTTTCATATTCCCTCACAAAAAAATCCTCTTACACTAAATAATGCAAGAGGAAACTTACAAACCTGTCATTTATAATCGCATACAGGTCAGCGATAAAACTTACAAACCTGTCATTTATAATCGCCAACAGGTTGGCGGTAAAAGGACTTGCGTCCTACTATTATTTTACTATGCTTTTAAGCAGTTGTCAATAGGCTTTGGTTATTCGGATAAAACAGTCAGATATCTTGTTACTATTCACGGGGAAAATACTATACTACTAGGATAAACGCATCAATTTATTGTAAGTCTCCTTTTTAGGCAGATAACGCAATGCTTTAGTTCAGAAAAATTGAATAAAAAGCGAAGGTCGGTTATGTTTGTATAAACTTATCCGACCTGTTTTTATTCAGAGGATATAA